>NZ_BAAGRO010000017.1:0-4725 GCF_054782915.1 Nocardioides hungaricus
CCTGAACCCAACCGACGCGAGCCTCCACCGCAATCACCGATCACAAATCAACGGTGGTGGATCCGGGCTCAGGTTGGGTAACCGAAGCACACGTCCTGACGCCCACACCAAGGGCAGCGTCGGCGGCGTTTGACGGCTCTTCGCAGATGAGGGTGTAGCGGACGACGCGGCTGGGGTCGGCGCGTCGGTGCCGGGATAGAGGTCGAGGTCTTTCGAAGATGGCGGTTCCTACGCCAGCCACCCGAAAGACCTCGACGTGCACGACGCTACCCGTGCGGGCGCCTTCGCCTGCGCTGATCTGACGACCTTCTGCCGCCTCGATGAGCTGGGGCTGGTGGTGACCGGACAACGCCTCGAACCGAAGCGGGCGGTCCTGGCCTGCAAGGTCGTCGAACCCGAAGGCTCCCTGGAACGGTGGTGCCGTCGCTGCGGAGCCGAAGGCCTTCCGCGCGACACCGTGACCCGCGAGCTGGCCCACGAGCCGTTCGGGTGGCGGCCCACCACGCTGCGCATCACCGTGCGCCGCTACCGCTGCACCGGATGCGGGCACGTGTGGCGCCAAGACACCCACCGCGCCGCGCAGCCGAGGGCCAAGCTCTCGCGCCGCGGGCTGCGGTGGGCACTAGAGGCGATCGTGGTCGGCCACCTGTCCATGAGCCACGTCGCCGAGGCCCTAGGGGTCGCGTGGGGCACCGCCAACGACGCCGTCCTGGCTGAAGGCAGACGCGTGCTGATCGAAGGCGAGCACCGCTACGACGGTGTCACCGCGATCGGGGTCGATGAGCACGTGTGGCGCCACACCAGGCGCGGCGACAAGTACGTCACCGTGGTCATCGACCTGACCGCGGTGCGCGCCGGCACCGGTCCAGCACGGTTGCTGGACATGATCGAGGGCCGGTCCAAGAAGGTGTTCAAAACCTGGCTCGCCGAGCGCCCCGAACAGTGGCGTCAAGGCGTGGAGGTAGTGGCGATGGACGGGTTCACCGGCTTCAAGACCGCCGCGGTCGAGGAACTACCCGACGCGGTCGCGGTCATGGACCCCTTCCACGTCGTGCGGCTGGCGGGTGAGGCCTTGGACCGGTGCCGCCGCCGGGTCCAACAAGACCTCCACGGCCACCGCGGCCGCCGCAACGATCCGTTGTACCGCGCCAGGCGGACCCTGCACACCGGCGCCGGGCTACTCACCGAGAAGCAGGCCGACCGGCTGCGCGCCTTGTTCGCCGACGACAGGCACGTCGAGGTCGAAGCGACCTGGGGGATCTACCAACGGATGATCACCGCCTACCGCGAACCAGACCGCCGCCGCGGCCGGGAACTGATGACCAAGCTCATCGAATCGGTCAGCACCGGTGTCCCGGCAGCGCTGGTCGAGGTCATCACCCTGGGCAGGACCCTGAAGAAGCGCGCCGAGGACGTCTTGGCCTACTTCGACCGCCCCGGCACCAGCAACGGACCCACCGAGGCCATCAACGGACGCCTCGAGCACCTACGCGGATCAGCACTCGGATTCCGCAACCTGACCAACTACATCGCCAGAAGCCTGCTCGAGACCGGCGGCTTCAGACCCCAACTACACCCCGGTCTGTGAAGAGCCGCTTTGGTCCATCTGGCTTCTTAGACGATTCTTGACGACGTCTGCCCTGACCTGCGCAAACACCTGCAAGCGAAGGTTCAACCGAGCCGATCATTTTGCCGCCACTCGTTCCGATAGGGCTGCTTGTGCTGGCGTTTTCGGGTCATAAGTGCGGCACGGCTCAAATCGAGACTTCCCACCGGCGAGCCGACCTGGCAGTGCTGGAGACCGGTCGGAGTTGACACGACCTAGCACCGACTAGGGGCCGCTCAGCCATTCAGTGGTCGAACGAAGATGATCTGAGCGCGCCAGGATGCGTGCCTTTCACCGCCGAGGTGCGGCGGCCGGCGCCATCGGGCCCGGGACGGGGCTCTGCGCAGAGCGCGCTGGCCCGGGCAGGAAGGACTCGTCGGGCCGTGCGGCCGCGGCGACCGTCGGGTAGGCGTGGGTGGTGAGGTCGATGATGATCTCCGACGCGCTGGTGACCAGGCTGGCCTTGCCCAATCGGATCAGCTGGTTGACGCCGACCGAGGCGGCGCTGGTGACCAGTCCGGGGACTCCCATGACGGGCCGTTGCAGGGCCGGTCCAGTGCGCGGTGGTGAGGGCGCCGCTCCGGGCGGCGCCCTCGACAACCACGGTGCCTTCGGACAGCGCGGCCATGAGCCTGGTTCGGGCGAGCAACCGGTTGCGGGTGGGCGCGTCGCCGGGTGGCGCTTCGGCGACGACGAGGCCGCGTTCGGCGATCGCCTCAAGTAGCTGCGCGTGCGCGGCCGGCTAGGGCCGGTCGGCCCCGCAGGGCATCACGGCGATGGTCGGGCCGCCGGCGAGGAGGGCGCTGCGGTGGGCGGCCTGGTCGACCCCGTAGGCGAGTCCTCTGACGACGGTGTGGCCCATAGCCGCGAGGTCTCGGCTCAGTTCGGTGGCCTGATGCGTTCCGTAGTCCGTCGCGGCGCGACCCCACTACGGCCACGGCGTTGGCTGCGAGCTGGTGGAGGTCAGCCGCTCCCCTGGCCCAGAGTCCGACGGGTTCGCCGCCGCGGTCGTGCAGTGCGCCGGCGCCGCGCAGGCCCGCGAGCTGGTCGGGCGACTCGGGATCGCCGGGGATGACGAACCGGATGCCGCGGCCGGCGGCCTGCTCCAGGACCTTGCCGGGATCGACGTGGGCGAGCTCGTGGCCGATGGTGAAGCCCCAGTGGTTCTCCACCTCGCCGGCGGACTCGAGGAGTCGAGGACCTTGCCGGCGCCGAGCTCGCTGACCAGGCCGGTGACGCGCAGGTCGCCGGGCTCAATGACGCTGCTCAGCTTGACGCGGGCCAGCCGGTCGTCGACGTCGGCGTGCGGGTGCTCATTCCGGACCTCCCCACAGTAGGTCAAAGTCGGGTTCGTGGATGACGTCCAGGCGCTTGTCAGGGGCGTAGGCCGCAGGCCCGGGCACGACCAAGCGGTGCAGCTGCCGTTCCGTGACGCTCTGAGGCTGAACCGGGGTGTCGTCGTCGTGGTTCATCGCTGTCCTCCTCAGCGGCCCGGGGCCGGTCGGTCGGCGCCGGGCTGTGTGCCCGGGATGTCGTGCCGGTGCCCGGCCGGTGTCGGGACAAAGGACTCGTCCAGCTCGGCCGCGATCTCGCGCATCTGGGTCTGGTACCGGTCCCACTCGCGGGGGTGGATGCCGTTCTGCAGCGCCGAGGCGACGATGGCGGCCATTGAGTAGGGCCGGTCGGCGGGCACCTGGTCGAGGGCGCACCAGGCCCTCGCGCCGTCGCCGTGCAGCCAACTCGCGAAGCCGAGCAGGGACGCCGGCGCCGCGCGGACCTCGTCAGGAGCGCGGCGGGTGAGGTCGGTCCAGATCGCCGCGTGGGAGGTGCGGTTCTCACGGCTCATGTCCTCCCAGAGCGCGTCGCGGGTGCTGATCGTCTCGAGGGCCACCAGCATTCGTGCGCCGTCGACGTCGGAGAGCCGGTTACCGTCGGCGTGGAACTGCTCGAGCCGGTCCAGTGCCCAGTCCCGCTCGAGGGCGGGAGTGCTGGCCGCAGCCGCGGCTCGGGCCGCGGGGAGCGCTTGGGCGATCGGCTCCCGGTCACCGATCATGGACGCCGCCAGCGAGGCTCGACTGGCCGCCGGCTGCGCTCGGCCGGTAAGTACGGTGGCGGCCGCAATCCGCTCCGCGGTCGCCTCGGTCTGCAGCCCGGTCTGGCCCGTGTTGAACTCACGCCACCGCTCGCCGTCGGCCCACAGCCGGATATGGGTGGTGATGCCCACGGTCTCGAGGCGGTTGGAGAGATTCTGGCTGGCCAGCTCGGCGCTGCGGCGGTCCTCGGTGAAGCAGAGGATCGCCAGGCGGGCTCCGGGGCGGGCGTGGCGGCCGTACGGGCCGCTGAGGGCGTCCCACACCTCCTCACGGTCCGCGGCGGTCCGGGGCAGGTTGACGCGGGTGATGGGGAGCCCGGGTCGGAAGGGCACGAGGACGATCGACTCCTCGGGCTTGAAGCCGAGGACGTGCGGCACCGCGGCCAGCAGCTCGTCTGGGGACTGTGCGACGAGATCCATGGGAGCGAACCTCCTCAGCTGGCCTGGGCCGCGTGGGGGGCGCGGTCGATGCGCGCGGAGACGTACTTGAGCGAGAGACCGACCTCTCCGAAGCGGGTGTCAAGGACCACGATGTGTTCGGTGCGGTTCTCGCCGGTCTCCTTGTCCGCCCAGGTCTCGGTGCACTCGATGCCTTGGACGAAGATCGGGTCGCCCGATCCGCAGCTGTCGTGCACGTGGGTGGCGGCCGAGCCGAAGATCTTGACGTTGTGTGCCGTGGGCTCGTCGTTGACCCACTCCCCCTGGACGCTCTGGGTCCGGCGGTTGACCAGGACCCGGCAGGTGGCGAACGACCCGTTGTTCTCCCGGGTGTGGTGCAGCTCGGGCGCTCCGGCCAGGTTGCCGGCGAAGCTGAGGGTGGTGGACATAGCTTCCTCCTGTGTGATTGCGAGGCCTTGATCGGTTCGGCAGTCACCTACGTGTCATCCGGGCCCGGCAGCGATCACATCGGCCGAAGTCCACTCGCCGTTCGAGCCGGTCGGGGGCGTCGAGCGACGGAAACGAGCTTGTCAAGATTTCTGTGTAAGCGATCGGTCCCGTCGGTTTCGGTTGTTTACAGGTAGGGGTT
>NZ_BAAGRO010000018.1:0-35131 GCF_054782915.1 Nocardioides hungaricus
CCTGAACCCAACCGACGCGAGCCTCCACCGCAATCACCGATCACAAATCAACGGTGGTGGATCCGGGGTCAGATGTCCTGTCGTCCGATCCGGGCATAGATGTCAGGGCGCGTGCGCTTGAGCATCAGCGCATAGCCTGCGCCCAACACGACCATCGCAAAGAAGAACGCGATCAGGATGTTCGCGGCTGATTGCGAACCCCCGACGAGGAACGACGCGTTCTGAGTGGCGAGCACCAGTGCCACGGTGAAGCCGGCGCCGGCGATGAGGGGTGAGTACAGGGTCTTCCACTTGCCGAACTCGTGGTCCGGCTCCTTCCAGAAGTACGCCGCGATCGCGGCGCTGGTGAGGATCAGCAACATGATCAGCGCGTAGAGCGCAATCCCGGCAAGCCGCGCGTAGACGGTGAGGTTGTCGGCCTTCGAGATGAGCAGCCCCACGAGGAAGACGACAGCGACACCCGTTGTCGCCATCGACGCGAGGTAGGGCGACTGGTGCTTGCCGTGCACCTTGCCCAGGCTGCGCGGGAACACACCGTCACGGCCCATCGAGAAGAGGTAGCGCGCGCTGATGTTGTGCATCGCAAGGATCGCCGCGAAAATGCTGGAGCACAGCAGCACGACCACCACGTCCTGGGCGACCGAGCCCAGGTAGGCGTCCACCGATCCCAGAGCCGTGCCCACGGGGTCAGCGGCCGCAGAGTCCACCACCGTGCTGGGTCCGACGCCGATGATGAGGGCGTACGACGTCACGGCGTAGAGCACAGCGATGACGCCGATCATGATGTAGGTCGCCCGCGGAATCGTCTTCTCCGGGTCTCGCGCCTCTTCCCTGAAGATCGCGGTCGCCTCAAAGCCCGAGAACATACCGATGCCGAAGAGCGCGGCGAGACCGAGCGAGCCCGAGAGCACGTAGTCGGGGTTGAAGGAGGCCGAGGTGAACCCCTCGCTCCCACCCTGAGCGAACACCACCGTGTTGTAGATGACGATCAAGATGACTTCGAGGACCATGGCCACCATGAGGATCCGCGCAGACAACGTGATCCGGAAGTAGCCGAGCACGGCCACCACGCCGATCAGCAGGATGTTGAACACCCACCAGTCGATCTGTGGGCCGTTGAACACGTCGCTCACCAAGGCGGAGAGGGAGGTCCCGCCATAGATGAAGCTGGACACGTAGAGGAACACGTAGGAAGTGATCGCCAGGAACGCCGCCCCGAGCCCCAGCGGCCGACCGAGCCCCGCCGTCACGTAGGCGTAGAAGGCGCCTGGATTTGGAAGGTGCTTGCTCATCGTCGTGAAGCCGGCGGCGAAGATGAAGACCAGTAGACCGGCCGCGAAGAAGATCGACGGGGCGCCGAGCCCGTTCGCGTAGCCAATGATGACGGTCAGGTAGCCCACGAAGACAGCGAGCGGCGCGTTGAACGCGAGGACCGTGAAGACGATGTCGAACGTGGTCATCGACCCGGTGAGTTGCGGTTCGGCCGGTTCCGGCGGCGATCCAGCCACCTTCACTTGGTCAACCTTAGGCGTCGAGGTCATGCGGGGTCCTCCAGGTCACGTCGGGGTCGGTTCCTTGATGTCGCCCTGCCCCATGGCAACCATGTCACGTGGCGAACGAATGTTCGTAAAGGTAGGCTAAGTCACTACGACCGTCAATAGTTCTGCCGTTTCACCCGCGTGAAGATGTGTTAAGGATGATTTACGAATATGCGTTAAGGTCTCGCCACCAGGCCGAGACCCTCGAACAGGCGCAGCTGGACGGCCCGCGGAGACATACTGGAGGAAGCCACGATGTCCATCGTCAGCTCGAGCACCGATTCTCGCTCGGGAGAGATCTTCGACTCGAGCACGATGCGCGAGCGGATCCTGGCCGCAGCCATCGACATCGCTGCAGATCGCGGCTTCGAGGCTTGCACGGTGCGGGAGGTCGCTGCCGCCGTCGGGATCAAGGCGCCGGGGCTGTACAGCCACTTCGCGTCCAAGGAAGCCATCATGAGCGAGGCGATCTCGCGGGTCCTCACGGACTTCGCCACGCGTGTGGGCGGGCCGATCGATCCTTCGGAGCCCGAGGCGGCTCTGCGCGAGACAGTGCACCGCCACGTGATCTACCAGATCGAGAACCTGGGGATAGCGAGGGTGACCGACCTGCTCCTCAATCGCGAGTACACGCACCACTTCCTCCCGCAGGAGGACCTCGACTCCCTGCTCGACGTCCAGCGCTCCTACTTCAGCCTGGTGCGTGACCGCGTGTCAGCCTTTGCACCTGCCCCACCGGGGACGACCACCACGGTCGCCACGATGGCGATCATCGCGATGTGTGACCGCGTGGCGAGCTGGTACAAGCCTGGTGGCTCCTTCTCCGCCGACGAGGTGGCCGAGCAGCACTGGCAGATGACGCGAAACCTCCTCGGGGTCTAGCGCATCGCAGGCTCGGCCAGACCCACCATGGGTCAGTTTCTGGCGCGCCGGACGGCCGCGACCAGTGCCGCGACGCGCGGATCTCCACCGGCGACGTCTCGAAGCCGGTTGGGCACGAACCCGAAGCCGAATCCTGCCTCCACGTCCGCGAAACCCTGGGCTCCGCCAACCCCTTCGTGACCGAAGGATGCTTCGGAGTACATCGGGTTCCCGGCGGTCGGCAACATGAAGCCCGCTCCGAACCGTGAGGGGAACCCCGTGACGCGGTCTGTCCCTTCGCTCTGCGGAACCGTGAAGTCCTCGAGCGTCGCCCGCGAGACGAGCGGTGGACTGGCGCGGTCAGTCGTGACCGCCGCGTAGATCCTGGCCACGGCCCGAGCATTGGTAATCGCGTTGGCTCCCGGGATGCTCGCCCGCCGGACGTCGTCACTGTTCCACGTCACCGGGTCCATCAGCGGCAGCAGACCTCCCGCCGTGATGGTCTGGGCGAAGAGGTCGGCTCGCTGGTGGACGCTGGCCAGCTCACGCTGGAGAGCCGTCCGCAGTGCGGAGTCTTCTATCTGCTCAGCGAGCGACTCCCGGGCAACAGGCGTCGCGCCGACCACCGGGTCCAAGGTGCTCAGGTCTGCCACCCGCGAGGCTGCTGCACCCGCCAGCCCCACGTGCACCTCGACCCCCAGAGGCTCGGCCACCTTGCGACGGATCAGCACATCCACGCGTTCACCCGTCACCCGGAAGAGCAGTTCGTCTACCAGCCAGCCCCACGTCAGCGCGTGATAGCCGAAATCCTGCCCCGGCTCCCACATTGGTGCCTGCGCGGCCAGGCGCGCAGCAGGAACTCCGGCCTGGAGCAGCTGACGTCTGTTCAGGCCAGGTTCGATCGTGGGCAGACCGGCTCGGTGCGCAAGCAGCATCCGGACGGTCGTCCCTCCCTTTCCCCGCACACCGAACTCCGGCCAGTAGGTCTGCACGAGCTCGTCCAGCTCCAGCAGGCCTTCCTCGACCAGCCGTGCGACCAGCACGGTGACCAAGCCCTTGGTGACCGAGTAGGCAAGGCACAGTGTGTCGGAGAGCCACGGCGTGCCTGCTTCGTCGGAGTCACCACCCCAGAGGTGGACGAGGAAGCGCTCACCGTCGTGCACGGCACAGGAGGCGCCCAGGTCGTCGTGCTCGACAAAGTTGGACGCGAAGACGTCGCGGACCTCCTCGAAGCCCTCGGCGACGAAGCCGTGGACCTGGTCCGGCGCCGGCACCTGCGTCACCGCGCTTCGCGCGGCATGCCTGGCGTGGAGATGCCGGCCGCCGCGACCGCGCGACGGTCGACCTTGCCCGAGGCCGTGAGTGGCAGTTCGTCGTAGAGGACCCAGCGGTCAGGAATGGCGTAGTCCGGCATCGACTGCGCCAGGTGGAGCCTGAGGGCGTCCTCGTCGAAGCTCCACCCGGCACGGAGCTCGACCGCGGCGGCGACCCGCTGCTGCAGCACCTCGTCGGGGTAGGCGAAGACCGAGGCCGTTGCGATGGAGGCGTGACGCGCGATCTGCGACTCGACGAACGTGGGCAGGATCTTCTCGCCCCCTCGGTTGATGACGTCGTCCTGCCGACCGGCCAGCCACAGGTAGCCGTCATCGTCGAGGTAACCGAGGTCGCCCGTTCGGAGCCACCGGTCCACGAACTTCTCCGACGTCAGGTCGGGGCGTCGCCAGTATCCGATCATCCGGGTGGCGCCCGAGATCCACACCTCTCCGGTCTCACGAACCTCGGCCTTGCGTCCGTCCGCCATGACCTTCACGTCTACACCGGGCAGCGGCAGACCGACAGACTCTCCCTTCGTCGAGACCATGTCGGGAGGCAGGAACGTGCACACCGAGGTGAACTCGCTGAGACCATAGGCGTGCACCAGCCGCAGGTGCGGCCACCGGCTGCCGACCTCTTCGGTCCAGGCGCCTGGCATCGGACTTCCTCCGAACATGATGCTGCCGATGCCGTCGAACACCTGGTCGGCACCCTCGTGCATCATGAGCATCCGGAGCATGCTCGGCACGGCGGCGAGGTAGGTCACGGGGTGCTCAACGAGCTCCTCGACGGCCAGCGAGGTGCGATAGCGGCTAAGGAGCGACGTCGCGCCGCCCGACAGGATCATGTGTGCGAGCTGGTCGACGAATCCGGTGTTGTGGAAGATCGGGACCATGACCAGCGTGGTGTCGTCGGGCCCGGTCTGGAAGTACGTCGAGAACGAACGCGCCATCTCGTACAAGGCGCCGTGGCTGATGGTCGCCCCCTTCGGGACGCCGGTCGTGCCCGAGGTGAAGCTGACCAACGCAGGCTCCTCGGCGGCTGCGAACGGCAGCCCTTCAGGTCCTTCAGGGTCCTCAAGGAGCTCGGCGGCCGCCGCGGCGAGCACGGAGACCTCCACGCATGCGAACCCGGCGTCCCTCGCTTCGGCCACCAGGTCGACCAGCTCGGCACCGAAGATCACGGCCTGCGCGTCGAGCACGCGTGCCTGCTCGGCGACCTGGGCAGGGCTGAGCCTGGTGTTGGTCGGCGCCACGATGATCCGAGCCCGCTGAGCGCCCAGGAACGTGACGACCCACTCAACGGAGTTCTCCCCCAGGAGCATGACGCGGTCGCCAGCGACAAGGCCTCGGGCCAGCAGTGCTCGCGCGCTCGCCTGGACGGCCTTGTCAAGCTGCCGCCAGGTCAGGGACCTCTCCCCCTGCCGGAGTGCCAGCCCCTGCGGACGACGCGACGCCCACTTGTGCACCACAGCGGGGAGGGTGTGCTCGGGTGTCCCCATGGCGGCAACCTCCGGTGAGCTCGTGGACGACATTATCTGACGCTGGGGGCGCCGAGCGACTGGATGCCAGGACCGAACCCGCCCAGCTGCCTTCCGATGCGCTCGTACTCCGGCAGCGCCACCTGCCAGGGCAGGATCTCCGGCCCCCACGCACCCGCCGCCACGGGCTCGCGCAGAGCCACGAGGGCGGCGACTGCCGCGCCGAGCCCGGTGCCTCTCGACATGACCGCGTCGTCGGTCATCGCGAGGGTCCCGAGGACCTCCTTGCCCTCGAGCGCCTGGACCAGTAGCGCCGTCGTCGCGACAGGCATCTTGGACGGCCGCTGCGTATAGCGCGCCCACATCATCTTCCAGAGGAACTCGGCAGGCTGGATCATGACGCCGTCCATCTCGACCTCGACGTCGGTGTAGCCGAAGCCGATCTTCCCCAGCGTCGAGAAGGCGGCGTTGGCCCAGGCGGGCTGCAGCGCCCCTTTGCAGCTCGCGTAACGCAGCTGGGGGAAGTGGCGTGACAGGGTCATGGGCTCCGGGTGCGCGGTGTCGTAGGCCTCCGTGAGACCGAGGGGTTCGGGGAACTCGTACGTCGCCGCAGTCTCCGGCACGAAGCCGGGCGACTGTGTCCACGCGTGGTCGACCCAGACCGGGCAGGGGGTCACCGCCATGTGCAGCATGTGCCGGAGCGGAGCGAGGCCACCGGGGTCGCTCTCATGGGTCACCCAGACGACCTGGATGCCATCGGTGCTGGGGTTCTCGTCGATAAGCCGCGCCCCGAGCCAGTTGGACACTCCCGGCGACCAGCCGGCGCCGGTGATGAGCGGCACGCCGGCCGCCTGAGCCTCCGCATCGAGCTTGAGGATCGTCTCGGTGGCCTCAAGATCGTCGCCGATGTCGATGTAGGCGGCACCCGTGGCCAGGGCGGCCCGGGCGACGGTGTCGGCGCCGGCGAAGAAGGGCCCCGAGAGGTTGATCACCAAATCGACGTCGTCGAGGTCGACCTCGCCCGCGGTGACGTCGGCGAGCCTGCCGCGAACTCGCTGCGGGTCGAGCGCCTCGGCGGCCCTGAGCGCCTCAGGGGCGCGGTCGAGCGCCACGAACGTCGCGTCCGGAAGCTGCTCCAGGAGGATCGCGAGGGCAGCGGATCCCATCTGACCAAGCCCGACGATTGCGATGCGCGACATCTCGATCTCCTTTGTTGCGAACGAACTTTCGTTCGTTTATATCATGCCTACTGCGGCTCCAGGCCGGCTAGCGGCGCAGCACGGTCAGGCGAGGGTTTCCTGGATGTAGAGGTTGGCGAGCGTGCCGCCGTCGACAATGAGGTCGGTCCCGGTGATCCCCGAGGCCAGCGGCCCGGCCAGGAACACCACGGCATGGGCCACTTCTTCGACCGTGACCATGCGCTTCATGGGGACGCGCTCGAAGTTCTGCGACATCTTCGCCACCATCTCCGGCCCGAGCTCCTCGGCCACCATGTCGGTCAAGGCATAGCCCGGACTGACGGAGTTCACCCGTAGGCCGAGCGGCGCCAGCTCGACGGCCGCGGACTTCGTGAAGCTGAGGAGTCCGGCCTTGGCGGCGTTGTAGCTGGCAAAGGTCCCGTCCGCGGCGCGCGCGTCGATCGACGAGATGTTGACGACCGCGCCCCCGCGCTCCATCCGCCGGGCCGCCTGCTGGGTCACCAGGAACGGCGCCGTCAGCATGACGCGGAGATCGTGGTCCCAGTCCTCGACCCGCTCGTCGGCGATCGGCGCCTCGTGCCCGATCCCTGCGTTGTTGACGGCAACATCGATGCGACCCGCCCACTCGATGACCGCGTCGAACATGCCCACGATCGCGGCGGGGTCGGCGACGTCCGTCGGCACCGCGAGCACGTCGATCCCCTCGGCAGAGAGCTCGGCGACCGCAGCGTCGAGCGTGGCCCTCGATCGGCCGGCGATGGCCACCCGGGCACCCACCATCCCGAGACCGCGTGCCATGGCCAGGCCCAGCCCGCGACCCCCGCCCGTCACGAGCGCGACCTTGTCCTCCAGTGACGTCACGATGCGGCCTTCCCCTCGACAGCGAACAAATATTCGTTAACAATAGGATCCGACGCCACACGGGTCAAGGTGAACAGCGACGGCGAGGGAGCGGCATGACACTGTCAGCGAAGGGGTCGATCCTCATCACGGGGGCGGCGTCAGGAATCGGGCGTGCCGTCGCGGAGGAAGCGGCATCCCGGGGCTACGACCTCGTGCTCGTAGACCGGGCGGAGCAAGCGCTCGAAGAGGTCGTCCGTGCGCTGTCGGTGAGCGAGACGACGTGCCTGGGTCACGTCGCCGACGTCACGCAGCTCGACTCGCTGACCTCAGCAGTCGTCGACAGCCGACCCCTGCGCGCTCCCCTGGTCGGCGTCGCCGCCTGTGCTGGCATCGCGGTCGGGGGATCCGTCCTGGACTCGTCGGTGGCGGACTGGCGACGCGCGATCGACGTCAACCTGACCGGGTCGTTCCTCACCCTGAAGGCCACCATGGACGAGCTCCTCTCCACCGGCGGCAACGCGGTGCTCATCTCCTCGGACGGCGGAGTGGCAGGCGCCCAGGACTTCAGCGCCTACTGCGCCTCCAAGCACGGGGTCATCGGCCTGATGCGCTGCGCAGCACTCGACTACGGACCACGAGGCGTCCGCGTCAATGCCGTCGCCCCTGCGTTCGTCGACACCCCCATGGCCGACCAGATCTTCGACGGCGACGAATCCGAACGCGACTACTGGCGATCCGCCGTCCCCCTGGGTCGATTTGCGCGACCCACGGAGGTGGCGACGGCCGTGCTCCACCTGCTCGGTGAGGAGTCGAGCTACACCAATGGACACGTCTACCGACTCGACGGCGGCTCCACCGCCGGCTACTACCGACCTGCCTGAGACTGCCCCATCCACACACCCACCACAGGAGCCCACATGACCGACACGACTGCACCGCAGCTGGACACGCTCGTCCGACTGCCCGCTGACGCGACCCCCTCCGACATCAAGGCCGTCGTCGACCGCGACGGAGGAGTCGTTCTGGAGGGGTTCTTCTCCGCTGAGCTCATCCGGGACTTCAACACGGAGATCGACCCCCACCTCGCCGCCCTGAAGGCCGGGCCCGAGGACAAGGAAGATCTGTACGAGGGCTTCCACGGCGTCAACACCAAGCGGCTCACCAACGTCGTCACGCACTCGACGACGTTCCGGGAGCTCATGCTCCAGGACCCACGGATCCTGGCTATCTCCGACGAGTTCCTGCTCCCGGTCGCGGACAGCTACCAGATGTCGGCTGCCCAGGTCATCGAGATCGGCCCCGGAAACCCCGCGCAACCGCACCACCGTGACATGGAGAACTGGCCGCTGTTTCGCGATCTCGGCCCCTCGGCCGACAACGTGACCATCAACTTCCTGACGGCACTTTGCGACTTCACCGAGGAGAACGGCGCCACCCGTGTCATCCCCGGCAGCAACCACTGGCCCGACTTCAACGAGGTCGGCGTCCCTGAGGACACCATCCCGGCCCTGCTCCAGACCGGCGACGTCCTGCTGATCGACGGCAAGGTTGCCCACGGCGGCGGTGCGAACCGGACGACGGACTTCTACCGTCGCGCCATGGCCTGGTCCTTCACCATCGGCTGGCTGCAGAGCGAGGAGGCACATGCCTTCCTGGTCCCCCTCGACCTTGTCAGGACCCTGCCGCCCAAGATCCAGAACCTGCTGGGATTCCGCTCCTTCCACAACGCCTCCAAGAACGGCGGGACCCTGTGGCAGGCCAACTACGAGGACATCGCCAAGTACCTGGACCTGTGATGAGAGCGGTCCGCGGCCTCGACCACCACGGTCCCGAGGGCGTGACGGTGGAGGACGTCCCAGTCCCCCGGGCGCGGGACGCCGAGGTCGTGGTGGAGGTGCACGCCGTGGCGGCGAGCTTCCCCGACCTGCTGATGTCGCAGGGTCGCTACCACCTGCAACCACCTGCACCCTTCACCCTGGGCTCCGACTTCGCCGGAATCGTCACCCGGTCCCCCGACGGATGCCACGTCAGCGTCGGGGACCGCGTCGCCGGGTTCCTCGACTTCGGGGCGGCCTGCGAGGTCGTGACCGCCCCGGTGGGTCAGGTGTACCCCCTGCCCGACTGCATGTCGATGAGCGAGGGCGCCGCACTGCCGATGAACTACCTGACCGCCCACTTCACCCTGACCACGCGAGGTGGGCTGCAGGCCGGGGACACCGTCCTCGTCCACGGCGCAGCCGGTGGCGTCGGCATCGCCTGCCTCCAGGTGGCCCGCGGCCTCGGCGCGGAGACCATCGCCGTGGTGTCGTCGGACGAGAAGGAAGCGGTCGCGCTCCGCGCTGGAGCCACCCACGCCATCCGGCGCGAGGACGTCCCTCGACTGCCGAAGGAGCTCACCGGAGGGCGGGGGGTCGACATCGTGGTCGACGTCGTCGGCGGGGAGGTCATGACCGACTCGTTGCGCTCCTTGGCGCCGCTCGGCCGCGTCATGGTGGTCGGCTTCGCCTCGGGAGACATCCCTACCGTGAAGGTCAACCGGCTGTTGATGAACAACGTGGACGTCCGGGGAGTCGAGCAGTCCTACATGGTCGACCAGGGTCGCTCGCTGGAGCAGTGGGAGCAGCTGGTCCCGCTGATGGAGTCGGGGACGATCGCTCCTGTCCTCCACACAGTCCGGCCGTTCGAGGAGTTCCGTGACGGCCTCGTCGACATGGCCCAGCGACGCCTCCTCGGGCGGGCCGTCTTCACGACCGGGATCGGGCAGGAGCCCGTCAGGTCATGAGGTAGACGACGTCGGCCACGCAGGCCGGCTTGGGGTCACCCGACCGCTCCACCACCACCCGCGTCACGAGCTGCGTGCCCGACTCGAGCTCGTTGGCCTGCACCAACGTGATGACGCCGCGCAGCCGCGAGTCGACCGGCACCGGGCTCGGGAAGCGAACGCGGTCGGAGCCGTAGTTGAGCGAGGACTCCAGCCCCTCCACCGTGTAGACCGCGTCCGAGAAGTAGGCAATCAGGGACATGACCAGGTAGCCGTGGACGATCGTCGACCCGAAGGGACCGGCCGCAGCTCTCGCCCTGTCCACGTGGATCCACTGCTCGTCCTTGGTCAGGCGAGCGAAGTCGTCGATGTCCGCCTGAGTGACGGTGACCCAGGGTGACGACCCCAGCTCCTGTCCCACGACTGCCTTCAACGCCTCGAGGTTCTCGAAGATGCGCACCACGGAGACGACCGCCTTTCCAGGGGTATGACGATTCAGGCCACGACGCCGGACGTGCCGGCGCGGCCCATGACGATCCGAGAGATCATGATGCGAGGTGACAGGCCGATGAGTGTCTCGACGATGTCCAGGACGTCGGAGACCGGGATCATGTCCTCCGGTGGCACGCGCGCGTGAGCCCACGCCGCCATGTCCGTGTCGACGAAGGCCGGAGCCAGGCTGGTGGCGACCACGCCGTTGCCTGACTCCTCGAGGTTGAACGTGTCGACCAGCGACAGCAGCGCAGCCTTCGAGGCGCCGTAGACGCCGAGCCCGGGTTCGGCGAAGACCCCGGTGATCGACGACATGGCGATCACGTTGGCGCCCGTCCCTGGTCGCATCGTCGCTGCCTGGCGCAGCAGCGGCAGCGATTTCTGCATGAGCGTGAGCGGAGTCCTCAGGTTGACGTCGAAGGTCTTGTCGTAGCGGTTCAGCGGGAAGTCACCCACCGTGCCCGCAGTGCCGACCCCGGCATTGATCACCAGGGCGTCCATGGAGTCGAACGTGGCTCGATGAGCCGCCACGACGAGGTCTGCCGCGTCGGGGTCGCCGGCGTCAGCAGCGACGACGGTCACCTCCGCGGCCCCGGCCTTCCGCAACCCATCGGCGACGGACGTGAGCACGTCGGCGCTGCGCGCCGTGATCGTCAGCCCGAACCCCTGGCGAGCCAGACGAGTTGCGATCCCGAGCCCGATCCCGCGCGAGGCCCCCGTGACCAGCGCCGAACGACCGCTCATCTGGCCAACACCTCCAGCCCCGCGGCGAGGAACCTGGGAACGGCGTCACCAGCACGCTCTGACCCCTCGCTCGCTGCCGCACCGGCGCGAAGCCGGAAGTCGATGCCCTGGGCGATGACCGCGAGCTTGTAGTAGGCCAACCCCAGGTAGAAATCCCAGTGGGTCAGCGTCGCACCCGAGACCTTCTCGTACAGCGCCGCCAGGTCCTCGGGGCTCGGGAGCCGATCGCTCGTCCAGGCCGCGTCGAGGCCGAGCACGTCGTCGAGCGCCTGGTGCCGGTAGGCGCACATCATCGCCACGTCAGCGACAGGCTCCCCGATGGTCGAGAGCTCCCAGTCGACCAATGCCCTGACGACAGTCGGATCGGTGGCGTCCACGATCGCGTTGTCGATCCGGAAGTCGCCATGGACGATCGCTGCGCGACCCGAGGCGGGGGCGCGTTCCACGAGCCGCCCCAGGAGCACGGCGGCGTCCGGCACATCGCTGCTGACAACGTGCTGCCACTGGCCCGACCATCGATGTAGCTGGCGCTGGGCATAGCCATCGGGGCGGCCGAACCGCTCCAACCCCACAGCGACGTGGTCCACCGAGTGCAGAGCCGCCAGGACCTCAACGAGTGACTCGACGCAGGCAGCGACCTGCTGGTCATCGAGCCGCTCGAGGTCGTCGGCGCTCCGGATGGTCGTGCCCGGGACGAACGCCACCACCGCGAACTGGGCACCGAGCAACGTCGCGTCCTCGTGGAAGCCGACGGTCCGAGCAACCGGAACCTGCGTCGGCTGCAGGGCGTCGGTCACGCGGTACTCACGGCCCATGTCGTGGGCGCTCGGAGTCAGACCGCCCAGCGGCGGGCGGCGCAGCACCCACCGACGCGGCCCGTCCGCAAGGAGGTACGTGAGGTTGGAACGACCGCCGGCGATCAGGTCCGAGCGAAGACCGCCCTCGACATTCTCGCCGGCGTCCACGAGGTAGTCCCGCAGCCGCGACAGCTGGTCAGGGCGGAGCGTGTGCTGGCTCAAGGGTCCCGTCACTTCTGCGCCGCTCGCACCGCGCGCCGTGCGATCGACCAGCGATGCACCTCGGAGGCACCGTCGTAGATGCGGAAGGGGCGTACCTCACGCAACAGCCGAGCCAGCGGCAGGTCGTCCGACACACCTAGCCCACCGCACATCTGCATCGAACGGTCGACGACCCGGTGGATCGCCTCGGCGGCGAACGTCTTGGCGATCGAGGTCGCCCTCGACGCAGGTTCGCCGCGGTCGAGCTCCCAGCAGGCCTGGAGCAGGAGCGCCCGCGACGCCGCGAGATCGATCTCGTTGTCCGCGACCTGCTGCTGGATCATCCCGAGCTCACTGAGCCGGCTCCCGAACGCCTCCCGCTCCCCCACGTGCTTCAGCGCGACGTCCTGGGCTCGCTGGGCAGAACCGAGCCAGCGCATGACATGGGTCATCCGCGCCGGGCCCAGCCGCACCTGGGCGTAGCGGAAACCTTCGTCGACACCACCCAGCACCGAGCCGTCGGGGACGAAGACACCGTCGAGCGTGACCTCGCAGTGCCCGCCCACCATCGAGCGATCGAGGGTGCTGATGTGACGGCCGACCTCGAGTCCCGGAGTCGTCGCGTCGACGAGGAACATGGTCGCGCCGCCGAGCTGACCAGGAACACCACTGGTGCGTGCCATTACGATGAAGAAGCCCGCGCCGTCCGCGCCCGTGATGAACCACTTGCGACCGTCGATCTGCCAACCGCCGTCGACCCGGGTCGCGCGCGTGGACAGTGCCGACGGATCGGACCCTGCCCCCGGGGCCGGTTCGGTCATCGCGAAGGCGGATCGACACTCACCTCGAGCCAGGGGCCCGAGGAAGCGGTCACGCTGCTCGGGCGAGGCCACTTCGGCGAGCAGGTGCACGTTGCCTTCGTCGGGCGCTGCGATGTTCAGTGCGAGGGGCCCGAAGAGGGAGTAGCCCGCGGCTTCGAACACAGGCGATCGCTCGACCATGCCCAGACCGTGACCTCCCAGCTCGACGGGGGCATGCGGGGCGAACACCCCGGCGGCCCGTGCCTGTTCCTGGAGGTCTCGCCGTAGGAGGTCGCCGCCAGCGGCCTCGATGTCGCCGAGGTAGGTGTCCTCGATCGGCAGCACGACGTCATTGATGAAGCGCTGGGTGCGATCGACCAGATCGACGACGTGGGCAGGGTAGGACAGGTCAACAGTCATGGCGTCCTCGAACGGTGAGGTGAGGTGAGGTGGAGGATGAACGACACGCGGGCGGGCAGACCGCTCGCGCAGCGGATGGGTCCTTCAGATGGCCATCCACGTCGTCTTGAGAGCGGTGAACTTGTCGAGCCCGTGGGTGCTCTTGTCGCCACCGTGACCAGACAGCTTCCGCCCGCCGAAGGGCACCGAGTAGTCGCCCTCCTCGAAGCAGTTGACCCAGACCAGGCCCGCGTCGATCTCGCGGGCGACGCGCGCGGCCCTCGACAGGTCGCTCGTCCAGACCGCGGAGCCCAGCCCGAAGTCTGAGTTGTTGGCGATCGCCACCGCCTCCTCGTCACTGGAGAACGTCAGCACCGACAGCACCGGTCCGAAGATCTCGTGCTGGGCAAGTCGGTCGTCCGGCTGGACGCCGTCGAAGACGGTGGGCGCGACGAAGAAGCCGGGACGGTCCAGGGGCTGGTCGCCCCCAAGGACCAACCGGGCGTCCGTGCCGAGGCCCTTGCTGATCTCGGCCAGCACGTCGTCACGGTGGCGACGGCTCGCGAGGGGACCGAACTGGGTCTGGGGGTCGAGGGGGTCTCCGATGCGCAAAGCCTCCAGGTAGGCGACCACGTCTCCGATCACCTTGTCCTTGACGTCCTCGTGCACCACGAGGCGTGAGCCGGCCGTGCACATCTGGCCCGAGTTGAACGCGATCGCCCATCCGGCCGTCTCGGCAGCCGTCTCAAGGTCCGCGTCGGGAAAGACGATGTTCGGCGACTTGCCGCCGAGCTCGAGCCAGACAGGCTTGGCGTTCGACTGCGACGAGTAGCCGAGCAGCTGCTTGCCGACGTCCGTCGAACCGGTGAAGGTGATCGTCGCGATGTCCTGGTGCAGGCTGAGGGCGGCACCCGTGACCGGTCCGCTGCCCGTGACGACCTGCAGGACACCCGGCGGCAGACCCGCCTCGCTGGCCAGCTCCGCGGCACGTAGCGCGGACAGCGGGGACTGACTCGCCGGCTTGAGGACGACGGTGTTTCCGGCGACGAGGGCGGCCGGCATCTTGAACGCCGACAGGGTCATCGGGAAGTTCCAGGGTGTGATGGCGGCGACGACACCCAGCGGTTCCCTCGAGACGACCGCGATCGCATCGGTGCGACCTCGGGGTGACTCGTCCATGAGCTTGTCGGCAAGCTCGCCGTACCACCTGATGAGCCCGATCGTGGTCTTCAGCTCGACGTCGTAGGCCGTGGAGACGGGCTTGCCCATCTCCAGGGCGATGAGGACCGCCATCTCGCTGCGGTGCTCCTCCAGCAGGTCGGCCCAACGAATGAGGACCTCGCCGCGCTCACGTGGTTGCAGTCGCGACCAGGATCCGCTGACGAAGGCTCTCCGGGCACCGCCAACGGCGTCGTCGACGTCGGCTTCCTCAGCCATCGGGAGGTGGGCGATCTCCGTGCCGTCCCTCGGGGACACGAGGGGCGCGGTCCTGCCACTGCGGGCCGGCCGGGGACCACCGTCGACCCACATGGCGCTGGGAATCGTCACGGAGGCGGCCAGTGCCTCCCAGGCGGCGAGGGTCGCGGGTACTGGTGCGGTCATGACAGCTCCTGCAGGTTGGCGTTCGGAAGGGGGTGGTGCTGATGCGCCTGCGCGGCCTCGATGAGCCACGCGAAGACCGGGTCGGGGGTGAGTTGCCACTCCGGGTGCCACTGGACTCCCAGGACGGGTCGCCCGGCGACCTCGATCGACTCGACGATGCCGTCGTCGGCCCACCCGGTGACCTCCAGGCCCGTCCCGCACCTGGCGACGGACTGGTGGTGCCAGGAGTTGAGGCGTGCCTCGCGTCCGTAGATCGACTCGACCAGCGAGCCCGGGGCGAACCGGACGACGTGGTCGGCACGTCCGTCCGTTAGCGGCGCATCCTTGAGGTAGTGCTCCACCTCGCTCGGGGGCAGGTCTGCGACGAGGGTCCCCCCCAGCGCCACGTTGAGCATCTGGTGGCCCCGGCAGACACCGAGCAGCGGGACACCGGTGCGCATTGCGGCGGCGATGATGGACGACTCGTACCCGTCTCGCTGGGCGTCGTGTGCCGAGCTATCCATGCGTGGGTCGGCGTCCGGTGGCACGACCGAGGTGTCTCCACCCCAGCGGGCGGGGTGGATGTCTTGTCCACCGGTGATGATGACCCCGTCCAGCCGGGGGACGACTTCGTCACCGTCCGCCTCGTAGGGCAGGTGGACCGGGATGCCACCCGCCTCTGCGACGCAGCGCGCGTAGTCGCTGAAGAAGAAGTCGAACTCGCGCCGGGCGAAGCGCGGATCCATCCGGCCGATGATCGAGGCGCTGAGACGACGCCCCGAGATGCCGATCAGTGGCGCCATGTCAGCGGTCCTCCATGTCGACCACGACCCTGGTCGCACTCCCGGCAGCGAGCAGTGCGAAGCCCTCGTTGATCTGAGCGAACGGAAGGCGGTCGGAGACCATCTCGTCCAGCATCAGCCGGCCCTGCAGGTAGAGGTCGACGTATCGGGGAATGTCCACCTTGAACTGGTTGGAGCCCATGAAGGAGCCCTGGAGCCTCTTCTCCTGCAGGAAGAGGTCCGGTCCGCTGATGGCGATCGGGGTCGATGCCGGCACCATCCCGACGACGGTGGCGGTCCCACCCGGGCAGAGCATCGCGAAAGCCTGCTCGACGGTGCGGGCGTTGCCGACCGCCTCGAAGGAGTAGTCGACACCGCCGCCGGTGATCTCACGGACGGCACGGACTGCGTCGATCGACCGCCCGTTGACGGTGTGGGTGGCGCCGAACGCGCGGGCCTTCTCGAGCTTCTCGTCGACGACGTCGACGGCGATGATGGTCGAGGCGCCGGCCAGCCGGGCGCCCTGGATCGCAGCCATCCCGACGCCGCCGGTGCCGATCACGGCGACGGTCGAGCCGGGTTCGATCCGTGCGGTGCGGAACACGGCCCCGAGCCCGGTCGTGATGGCGCATCCCAGGATGCTGGCCTGGGCCAGCGGCATGTCCTTGGAGATGCTGACGAGGGCGTTCTGGTGGACCACCATGTGCTCCGCGAAGGCGCCTATGCCGGCCGTGGGCCGCACAGGCTCCTTCGCAGCATTGACCAGCCGCGGACGCGGCCGGTCGTGGGAGAGTGCACCGCGGTTCTCGCACAGCGTCTGCTGTCCGTTGGTGCAGTAGCGACAGTGCCCGCAGAACGCCGACAGGCAGCTGACGACGTGGTCGCCGACCGAGATGCCGCGGACGTTGCCTCCCACCGCCTCGACCACTCCGGCGGCTTCGTGGCCGAGCACGATCGGGGGCGTCGACTCGAACGTCCCGTCGATCTCGTGCAGGTCGGAGTGGCACAGGCCCGCGTGCAGCACGCGGACCACCACCTCGTCGGGAGTCGGAGCGTCGATGGTCAGGTCCTCGAGGTTGAGGGTGCCGGGTGCCGCGTTCAGGACGGCGGCGCGCGTCGTGGCCGTCACGGGAGCTCGAAGTAGCGGTGGGACTCCCAGGACGAGAGTGCGGGGCCGGCGACGCCGCCTGCGGTGTGGAACTGCAACCACTCCCAGCGTCGGGTCCCCAGCCAGTAGTCGACGAGCTCCTGGCCCAGGACCGGCCCCAGCAGGTCGTCCGCCTCGAGCGCGTCGGCAGCCAGGCTGATGGAGTCAGGGATGCGCTCCACCCCCGGAGGGAGGCACCACGCCATGTCGTCGAAGGGGGCGGGCGGTTCGATCTTGCCCTCGAGGCCGGCGATGCCTCCGGCAAGGATCGCCGCGAGGACGAGGTAGACGTTGGCGTCCGCACCCGGGGTGCGGTACTCCAGGCGCGAGTAGCTGGGGTGCCCGACCACGGCGCGGATCGCGGCGGACTTGTTGGCGACGCCCCAGGTGAGCGTGGTGGGGGGTCCGTCCAGGTCGACCAGCCTGCGGTAGGACGTGATCATCGGAAGCGCGAACGACGTGGTCGCAGCGAGGGTGGCCATGAGCCCACCGAGGAAGTAGCTCATCTCCTCGGACGGGCCGAGCTCGTCGTAGAAGACGTTGTGGCCGTCACGCAGCAGCGACACGTTGAGGTGCGACGCCTGACCGTAACCGTCGGTCGGCTTGGCCATGAAGGTCACGACCCGGCCCTGATCGAAGGCGACCTCACGCATGATCTGACGGGTGCGGGCCCAGTGGTCCGAGGTGGTCACCGGGTCGGCCGGGGTGATGTTGAACTCGACCTGCCCGGGTGCCGCCTCGTCGTTGTATGCCTCCCACGGGATGCCGACGTCGGCCATCCTCAGGACGACGGCACGCATGTAGTCCTCCCAGTCCTGCGACTTGGCGAGGTGATAGGCCGAGCCGGCCGAGCCGCCCAGGGGCGTGAGGTCCTGGTAGCCCTGGGCACGTGCCTGCTGGACCGACTCCTCGAAGACGGTTGCCTCGATCTCCACGGCGACCTTGCCCACGAGTCCCATGTCGGCGAGGTGGTCGGTGAGGCGACGAAGCGCCCCACGAGGACAGGCCGAGATCGAGACTCCGGCGGCGTCCCTGAAGTCGCCGATCACCGATGCCCGTCCCGGCGCCCACTCGACCAGGGTGTCCAGGTCCGCGTGCCAGAAGATGTCCTTCAGGTCGCCGCGCCACGTGGGCATCGCGAAACCGAACTGAGGAACGTTCGACATGTCCAGACCGAAGGCGACGTCCGCGAAGGCGAACCCGCCGGACAGACCGGAGAGGAACTTCTGGGGTGACACGAACTTGCCGATGAACGAACCCTCGAGGTTGGTGCCCTCGATGCGGATGACCTGGATCTGCCGGGCCTCGAGCCACGCGGCTGCCTGCTCAGACATGGAACCTCACCTTGAACGATGCGCCCGCCATCACGGAGAGCTGCGGGAGCGTGCCCTGGACCAGCAGGTTGCCGGCGAACACCGCGTCGAGGAACGAGTCCGCTCCCGTGAAGAGACCGGCCAGCGCGTCCGAGGTTCCGTGCACGACGTAGCGCGGCAGCCCCGCGCCCAGCGCGAGCACGTCATCGTCGAGGTCGGCGTTCTGGACGACGAGCGTGCGTGGCATGCCGACGTCCTGGCCGGTCACGCGCCAGAAGTCGTGCGCCGCCTCGCTCCACGACGGAAGCGTCGGCCTGATCAGTACCTCGGCCAGATCGACGACATCTCGAGGCCCCTCGGCGGCGAAGATCTCGAGGCGGCGCGCGAGGTCGACGGTCAGGGTCGCGTCCGCGGCCTCCCGCGCGCCATTCACGACCCGGATCTCGTCGTCGAGCAGCTCGACCGAGGCCGCCTGGGCGTCGGTTGCCGACTGCACCACCAGGAGACTCGGACGGGAGGCCGCGAGCAGGACGTCCGGCTGCTGCGCGAGCGAGGTCCGGATCGTCCGCGTGAGCAGGCGGACCAGCGGTGTGGCGTCGGCCTCAGGGACGACGCGGGTGGTGGGTTCCGTCATGCGTGCTCCGATGTCAGATGCCTGCTCCCCAGGGAATGCCTCCGTGAACGAGGTCAACGTGCTGATCCTCGCGATGCCGCGCGAGACGCAGCCGGCGGGCGATGGGAGCCGGCAAACACCAGCACGCCGTCGTCCACGGGTCCGGCCAGCAGCTCCTTGGTTGCCTTGTGGTCCTGCGGGTTGATCCAAGGCGCTCGACCGCCTTGCTTGGGCAGGACCCCGTTGGCTCGTGCGAAGTAGCCCGAGCTGATGCCCGAGATGAAGGGCTCGCGGACGAGTTCCGTGTCGTCAGCCCCCACGGTGGGGACGACGCGGGTCGCGCCCGTCTCACGCATGTGGGCGACGACCCGGGAGACGAAGTCCGCCACGAGCTCGATCCGAACGGTCCAGGACGTGTTGATGTAGCCGAAGAAGAAGAAGAGGTTGGGGACCCCTGAATAGGCGATCCCCTTGTAGGTCCAGCACGACGAGAAGTCCACCGGCTCTCCGTCGACGCTGAAGCTCGCCTCGCCAGGTGCCACGAGCTGCAAGCCGGTCGCCGTGACGACGATGTCGGCCTCGATCTCCTCTCCTGTGGTCAACCGGATGCCACCTTCGGTGAAGGTCTCGATGTGCCCCGTGGCAACGACAGCGCGGCCGTCCGCGATCGCGTCGAACATGTCCCCGTTGGGCACCAGGCACAGCCGCTGGTCCCATGGCTGGTAGTCGGGCGTGAAGTGCCGCTCGAGGGTCTCTTGCCCCACCCTGGTGCGAATGACCTCGAACAGGGCCTGCTTGAACGCTTCCGGGTCACCTTGGGCCGCCTTGTAGGTGGCCTGCTGGCGACGGGTGTTGCGCGCCCGGATGTAGCGGTAGGACAGCCTCGAGCCGACGACCCGCCGGAGCCTGCCGGCGAGCTGGTCGACGTCAGAGTCGACCGCGAGGTAGCCAGGCGAACGCTGGAGCATCGTGACCTTGCGTGCTGTTGTCGCGAGGCTCGGGACCAGGGTCACGGCCGTGGCACCCGATCCGATCACGACGATCCGCTTGCCGGCGTGGTCGAGGTCTTCCGGCCACTGCTGCGGATGGACGACCTGGCCCTGGAAGCGCTCCAGGCCCGGGAAGTCCGGGGTGTAGCCCCCCTTGTAGGAGTAGTAGCCCGACCCCATCAGCAGCATGTTGCACGTCAGCTCGACCTGCTCTCCGCGGCGCTCCACCACCAGGGTCCACACGTCGCTGTCGCTCGACCAGTCCGCCTGGGTGAGACGGTGCCCCAGCCGGATGCGTGGGCGCAGCCCGTGCTCCTCGACCGCCTCGTCGAGGTAGTCACGGATCGACTCCCCCGACGCGATGGACTTCTCGCGAGTCCAGGGCTTGAAGGAGTAGCCGAGAGTGAACATGTCGCTGTCCGAGCGGATCCCGGGGTAGCGGAAGAGGTCCCACGTGCCGCCGACGCGCTCACGGGCGTCGAGGATGGCGAAGGACTGATCGAGGCCCTGCTTCTGCAGCTCGATGGCCGCAGCGATACCGGAGATGCCGGCACCGACGATCAGGACGTCGACGTGTTCCGCTGCAGGCATGGGCGTTCTCCATCATGTCGAGTGGCCTTGGTCCGACGGCGTTGATCAGTGTCGGTCGTACGACTTGGTCAGATGACCCAATAGTCGGGGTCATGTGCACCCCTGTCAAGGGATGCGTCATCTGGAACCGACCGTTTCTTCGCCGAGCACCGGGCCGAAAACCCTTGACTTCCGCGGACCACCCACGGCACTCTGATCAAACGACACGATCAAGTGATCGACTCGCGCACCAGCGGGCCCTCCATGAGTTAGGCGAGAACAGCATGACCACTTCTGCTACGGCGCCCACCGCCACCCTTCGACGGGTCCAGAAGGACACACCTGTCGCCGACATCCTCGAGATCGTGGATGCGGACGGAGGAGTCATCATCGAGAAGTTCCTCACCGAGGACCAGGTGCGTCGGTTCAACGAGGAGACCCAGCCCGCCCTGGACGCCCTCGGCGCCGGCTCCAAGAACTCGGACGAGTTCGTCGCCGAGTTCCACGGCAACCAGACGAAGCGGCTGACGAACCTCGTCACGATCAGCAAGACCTTCCGCGAGGAGATCCTTGAGCAGGACCTGCTCTTCGACCTGGGGGAGGCCATCTTCCGCGAGGAGTCCGGCGACTTCTGGTTGACGACCGGGCAGATCATCGACATCGGTCCCGGCAACAAGGCCCAGATGTTGCACCGCGACCTCGAGAACAACCACTTCGCCGTCACCATGGGCAAGTCCGGTCCCATGGTGATGGTCAACTTCCTCATCGCCCTGACCGACTTCACCGAGGAGAACGGCGCCACCCGCGTCATCCCGGGCAGCAACCACTGGGACGACTACGAGGACCGCGGCACCCCCGAGATGACCATCCCGGCGGAGATGAAGGCCGGCGACGTCATCTTCTTCAACGGCAAGGTCGTCCACGGCGGCGGAGCGAACGTCACCGAGAGCGAGCGCCGGCGCGGGCTCACGATCCCCCTGCAGCCGTCTTTCCTGACACCGGAAGAGGCCTACCCGTTGCTTGTCGACCTCGACCTCGCCCGGACCCTCTCCCCCCGCGTGCAGAAGCTGATCGGCTTCCGTTCCCAGTACCCCAAGGGCTCGCCCGGCCTCTGGCAGAACAACTACGAGGAGATCGCGAACCACCTCGGTTTCTGAGCTTCAGATCCCGCGCGCAGAGCACTAGGAAGCCGCTTACTGCACTGCTCGCTCCCCCGTCAACGTCAGAAGGCCGCCGATGAACGACACCGCCCACCCCACCCGCACCGCACTGGTCACCGGCGGCGCAGGCGGCATCGGCGCCGCCTGCGCCCGGGCACTCGCCGCGACGGGTCACCGCGTGACGGTGGTGGACGTCGACCTGGAGGCCGCACAGGCGGTGGCCGAGGAGATCGGTGGCCAGGCCTGGGGCCTCGACCTGCTCGACACTGCCGCGCTGGAGACGATCGAGCTCGACACCGACGTCCTGGTCAACAACGCCGGGATCCAGGTCGTGAGCCCCCTCGAGACCTTCGACCCCGAGGCATTCCGGCGGATCCATCGCCTGATGCTCGAGGCACCGTTCCTCCTGATCAGGGCGGCGCTGCCCGCGATGTACGCGCGTGGCTTCGGCCGAGTCATCAACGTCTCCTCGGTCCACGGCCTGCGGGCATCGCGGAACAAGGTCGCCTACGTGGCGGCCAAGCACGGGCTTGAAGGGGTCTCCAAGGTCACTGCTCTCGAGGGCGGCGAGCACGGGGTGACCAGCAACTGCGTGAACCCGGCCTACGTGCGCACACCCCTCGTCGACCGACAGATCGCGGCCCAGGCTCAGCAGAACGGGATCCAGGAGTCAGAAGTGCTCGAGCAGGTCTTCCTCGCCCGCAGTGCTGTGAAGCGCCTCGTGGAGCCCGCCGAGGTCGGCTCACTCGTGGCCTGGCTCGCCTCCGACGCCGCCGGGATGGTCAGCGGCGCGTCGTACTCCATGGATGGCGGCTGGACCGCCTGAGCCTGCGCTGGCGGAAGCTACCTGCGTCAGCGCGCTGCTCGTGACGCGATCAACGTCTCCAGCATCTGGCCCACAACCTCGAGGTCCGCATCGAACCGGGCGCGGTCGTGGTGGCCGTGCCACTGCATGATCATGCCGTCCACGATCCCGACGAGCAGCCTGGACAAGGGATCGACCAGGGACTCGTCGTCTCCTGGCCGCAGCGCGCCGCGGAGCTCCTTCTCGAGACGGCTGTAGAACAGGCCGTAGACCTCGGCGGCCAGCCCTGCATCGTCACCGTCCTGACGCAGGGCCCAGAAGTACAGCTCGTACTCGGCGCGGGCGTAGTCGTCATGGGCGATCGTCCAATCAGCGGTGTTCGCGATCCAGGCACGGGCCGCGGGCGCAAGCCCGACTGGTTCGCTCGCATCCGCGTCGCTCGTCGAGATCTCCTCGGAGAGGTGCTGGAAGACGGCGAAGAAGAGCTGCTCCTTGGTGTGGAAGCAGTAGTGGAGCGTCGCGAGCGGGGCGTCGGCCTCCTCGGCGATGCGTCGCGTCGTCGCGCCACTCACGCCGTGCACGGCGATGATGCGCACCGCCGCCTCGATGAAGTCCTGGCGTCGCTTGTCAGCGGAAATCCGAGCCATCGCGATCCCTTTGGTCAGGTGACGTAGTCATACGCACAGGTCGGATCGTATCGACTGGCTCGAGTCCCTTCGTGCACCGGCGCGAGACCGGCGTCACGTCAACCGCCCGGTCGTCACGTAGTGGTGCATCGCCATGGATCGGTAGCGCAAGGGCGGGAGCTCGTCGACCGTGACGAACCCGGGCCGGGCGTTGATGACGTCAGGAATGCGGTTCACCCATTGCGTGCACGTCGTCGAGTAGGACGGGACCACGCCGTTGGAGAGGAACAGCTCAGGCTCACCCCCCAAGGTCCACTCGTTGATGTCGCTCTCCCCCGGTCCGTAGACGTAGCCCGACATCTCGAAGGTGAACGACGGACCTTCGACCGTGTGCATGACGTCGACGTCGGAGTAGCCGACCACGACCCCAGCAGGCAGGGTCGTGCCGATGCTCTCGGAGACCCGGTCCTCGTCAGCGACGACGGGACTGACGCTCGACTCGTACGCGCGGGGCGTGAAGCCACCGATCTGCGCCAGCGCGCCGAGGAGGTTGCGCCCGTAGGTCGGCGGTGCATCGGCGGCCGCCACGGATGCTGCGAACTGGTCCAGGGTCTGGCCGACGTGCTTGCTCTGGATCACGTCCGCTCCGTACTCGTCGGCATTCCACGTGGTCCGCCCGTGCACGGACTCGATCCGATGCGAGGCGCCCATCAGAGCGCCCACCATGTGCACCCAGAACGAGTCCTGGTGTCCCCCTCCGGTGATGGTCACATCATGCGCGCGAGCGATCGCATCAAGCTCGGCCGCGAGGGCTGGGGAGGAGTTCCACGGATAGAGAGCCTCTTCCGAGATCGTGACGACGTTGACCCCGTGCCGCGCACACATCGCGAGCTGGTCGAAGATCTCAGGGATGAAGCTCTGGGTCGCCAGCAGGACGATGTCCGGGCGTCGCGAGGCAATGACGTGCTCAGCATCGGACTCCACGAGCACTCCCAGTGGGGCGATCCCGGCGAGCTCGCCGAGGTCTGTGCCCACCTTCTGCGGACTGCGAGCGATGGCACCGACGACGTCGACGCCCTTCTCGGTCATCATCCGGGTCGCCTGCAGCCCCATGGCGCCGGCGCCGTAGACCACTGCTCGTACTCGCCTCATGGACCGTCCTTCGTTCTGTCGCGACACCCCTCCACTCGCTGCCTGGGGATGTTCAAATGACTTGGGCGTTTGATCAAGTCATTCAACTGTGTCGTGGCGAGGGCATTCCGTCAAGCGCTGCGACAAGACACGGTCTCGCGTGCCAGCAGGGGTCCACAGTTGAGGTCAGGCCCGCATCGTCTTCACCTGGGCATAGAGGCTGCCGTCACCGTGCCCCGCGGCCGACGCGATCTCGAGGCTGTGCAGGTTCGCCGAGATCAAGCCCGCACGCTCCCCGGCGTCGATCATCGACTGGCGACACGAGCGGATCCCGGAGAGATAGACGTCGAGGGTCGCCTGGTCGGTGCTGAAGTCGCCCGCTCGAATGGCCTCTACGGACTCCTCCAGGATCCCCCTCAGGAACTCGAGGTAGTAGTCGAGCGAGTCGGCCATCGTGTCGATGCCGACACCTTCTGCCATGGCGAACGACACCGCCTCGTGGAACGCCCCGATCGCAACACAGTGGAAGCCTCCAATCCAGGCCGCGTCGAGGACGTTGGCATTGCCGGGCGCCTCGCCCACGAAGGGGAGGCGGCCCGACAGCAGCGTCAGGGGGCCCACGAGCTCGCGGTAGGCCTCCTCGTCGCCGGCGTAGTAGAGCATCGTGGACCTCAGACCGATGTCGTGGGGATATGCCGCGATGACAGAGTCGACGTAGCGCCCGCCTAGCC
Organism: Nocardioides hungaricus; assembly: GCF_054782915.1. Classification (NCBI taxonomy): domain Bacteria; kingdom Bacillati; phylum Actinomycetota; class Actinomycetes; order Propionibacteriales; family Nocardioidaceae; genus Nocardioides; species Nocardioides hungaricus. The sequence goes on from NZ_BAAGRO010000018.1 coordinate 24,878, forward strand.
GCGTCACGAGCTCGTGCTGGGCGACCGCCTCCGCAGACGTGCCCGTCGTGAAGTTGACGACGGTCTTGCCCCTCAGGTCCTGGTCCTGCAGCAGCTCCGTGACGATCGACTGGTCGAGGACGACCAGGAAGAGCACGTCGGTCGCGGCCACCGCTTCAGCGACAGACTGCGCGCCTGTTGCGCCGAGCTCGACCAACGGCGCGATCTTGTCGACAGTGCGGTTCCAGACCGTGACGTCGACGCCGCCTGCCAGGAGGGTGCGACCGAACGCGCTTCCCATCAGACCCGTGCCGAACAACGTGACCTGCATGAGCGTCTCCTTCGTGTGGCCGCACCGCACGTCAGCGTCGCCAGGCGGCGCGGCGACCGCTAAACAAACGAATGTTTGTACGCTAACAGAATCGAGGAGCCCACTCCCTAGAGTCACTGGTCCTGATGCGACGAGAGGTATACCCGTGACGAAGCCGTGATCATGATCGTCGGAGCCGGGCCGGGCGTCGGTGGCTCTGTCGCCCGTCGGTTCGCGAAGGACGGGTACGACGTCGCGTTGCTCGGCAACGCTGACGAGGCCATGCGCGTACTGGCGGGCGACCTCGAGAGCACGGGTGCGGCAGCCCGGTGGTCGGTGGCAGACCTCACAGACGTCCCTGTGGCGCGGGCCGCCATCGGGGCCTGGGCGAGCAACTTCGGGAGGGTGGACGTGCTCCACTTCAACCCGAGCGCGTTCCGGCAGAAGGACCCGCTCGAGCTAGAGATGGACGAGCTCCTCGCCGATGTGGCGCTCGGCGTCGGTGCGTTGCTCACTGAGGTGCAGGCAGCTCGTCCGTTCATGTCCGCCGGCGCACGCGTGACGGTGACCGGGAGCATGGCGGCTGACGAGCCGTCGCACCAGGCGGCATCGCTGGGGGTGCAGAAGGCCGGCGTCCGCAACCTGGTGCAGAGCCTCGACACGACGCTGCGCCCGGACGGGATTCGCGCTGTCTCGGTGACCGTCCGCGGGGCCCTTCGACCGAGGGGCCGTTCACGCCGGACCGCGTGGCCGAAGCCATCCACGCAGCAGCGGGACAGGACGAGGCCGACTGGCTGACCGAGGTGCCCTACCAGGGCTGAGCCGTCACCGGCGTCCAGCGGCCGGTAGCCGCGCGAACGAGCAGTACGCACCATCGGGGTCGAGTAGCGTCAGGCCCGGCGACCCGGCAGAGACGAGCGTCGCCCGAACGAGGAGGGGCAGGTCGATGCACTCCCCGCGCCCGGAGCCCAACGGAGCGGGGCCGGAGACCGTGCTCGGCAAGGCGTTGTCCGTGCTCCTTGCCTTAGCGCGCGCCAGAAGCCTCCATGGTTCAAATCTCTTGTTGCCCTCACCATGAAGCAGCACCACTTCGCCGCATATGCCGCCGCAGAGCAGCAACGCTCTCACATGGCACGCCGACGAATTTGAACCAGCGACACGCGGTCGCAACGGATGAGTTGTCCGCACCACTCGTGGTGCTGGCCGCGCCTGAGTGCCAGCGCACCAACCAGGTCTCAGGTCAGTTTTCGGGGAGCAAAGCGCGACATAGGTCGAAATGCTTCAAGAAAGCAAGTGGCCCCTGATTTGCGTTTCCGCAGGTCAGGGGCCACTTTTGTTGTAGCGGGGGCAGGATTTGAACCTGCGACCTCTGGACTCACAGTTCGGTGGTGACGGGTTGCGAGCCTGCTTGCTGCTTTTTGCTGCCTCGCGCTCTGACCTGCGCAAACGCACAGTGAACGAGGCGACGGCGCCCAATCCTCTTGATGCTATCTGACGTCGCTAGATGGCTTGCGATACCGTTTTCGGGACATAAACGTGGCATGGCTCGAATCTCATCCGAGCGAAGGCTCGCTGCCCGCCGCAGCCAACAGCAGGCGGTCTCGACCGGCGCCGGGTACGCATCATCCGGCCCATCGTGGACGGCTGCACGACCTGACCGTCCCAGTCAAGGGTGAGGTCGGAGATCACGAGCACCCGTTCGCGGGTGACAGGGATGAGGCCCGGGTCCTCGACGATGATCGCGCCGTAGAGGCCTCGGAAGACTTACGCGAGGACGCGACGGCGACCTCCGTGACAGGCGCGGGTACATCCCCGCCTCTGTGGCCCGCTCCGCGCGAATGACAGCCGCGGACAGCATCCGTCGGTCGACCGCCTCCCGATTTGCAGGAAGGCCGTCGCGCTACCCCTCGGTCGTTCGGCGGCGTTTCCCGTGTCCGTCACTTCGCTTGGTACGAATCCGGCACATGCCCGTCTGACTGACCCTCACAAACGCGGCCGCGGAACCGGGGCCCAAGGGGGCCGTCGCAAGCATGACGATTAGGCGAGCACGCGGACAGCGAGCTGAGACTGGAGCACTTGAGCGAGAGAACCGTCCAGTCCCCGCCGCGTCCTGAGCTGGCTACGCTCATGGCGCACCGTCTTCTTGCCCAAGCCCTCACGGCCGGCCACAGCCTCAGCCGCCGAGGTCAGCGACAGGCGCTCCGGCAGATCCGCAAGCGCCTGCCTACGCATCCTTCCAGTCCTCGAGGATGCGGCATCAGAGCCGGCGCTCGAGACTGAACCTCGTGGGACGCTGGAAGAAACGAGCGCGGTACCGAGCAGTACCAAGGTGACGACAGCGGCTGCCAGCCACGCCAGGTGAGTCGTGAGGGCATGGGGCACGAACATCGTGTAGCCCACTCCGCCCAGTGTCACGACCAACAAGGCCACCGCCGGTGGCCACACCCACACCTGGCGTAGGGCGATTACCAGCGCCACGGCAGGCACCCAGTAGGACACCTCGCTGGCGAGGCTGTCGAGGTCGCGTACGGCGGCTGCCGGGGCCTCAGCGAACGGAACCGCGTCCACCCAGTCGGCGAAGAACATCGCCGCGCAATGGAACGCCAAAATCGCAGCTGCTGTCACGGTCACGACCAGGTCGCCTGTTGAAATTGCGCTGGAGTGGCTTCGCCACAGTGGACGCCGAGCGGCGAGACGTGCTCCGACCAGGACACTGGCCGTCGCCAGCAGCAACCCCCAGTAGATCGGTTGGTCCACCGACAAACCACCTCGATGATCGTGTGACGACGACCGTTCGGACGGCGCGCCGCGGGATCTCTCTCCTGGAATGCTAGCTCCGCACCACGTGGTCCAGGTCAGGCGGAGATGCCGGTCGCCACAAGTCGGATCGGATAACCGCCGGTTGGCAGTGCCGGGAGTCGACCGAAGTCGACGGGAGCAGACGGGGCCACCGCGGTATAGGTCATGTGCCTGACGAACTGATCGAGGGCCACGACCATGAGCCGTGTCGCGATCGGCTCGCCGGGGCACCGATGATGCGCAGCGGGGTCGCCCCCGCCCTGAGGCACGAACGCAAACCGATCGGGTTCCTCGCCGAGGAACCGTTCGGGGTCGAAGCGTTCCGGGTTGATCCAGTACCGGTTGTCGTGGTTCGTGCCATACAGGTCGAGCAGGACGCGGCGGCCCTTCACGAACAGGTGGCCCCCCCAGTGGAAGTCCTCGCGGACGACGGCAGCCACAGCCGGGAAGAACGGGTAGTGACGGCGCACCTCTTCCACGAACGCCGTGTCTTCACTTCCGTCACCGGTGGCGAGCCGCTTCCTCCAGGCCGGATGAGCGTCGAGCGCGTGCGCAACGAGCGTGATGTACACCGCCGTGGCGATTGTGGGTCGCAGCACGTTGAGCAGCTCCACCCCTGCCACGCGGGACGCCATCGGACGACCGTTCGGCTCACGGTGGTGGGCGACGACGTACGCCGCGGACGACGGAGGCGGGTCCAGCTTGCCGGCCCGGACGTGATCGATGACGGCGGCGGCCCATCGGTCAGCCGCTCTGCGAGCGGCCCGCGAGCGAAGGTGACCGACGCCGATCTGCCCGGCCTCGTCGAAAAGGGCACTGAGCTGCCGGGTGCGGTCCTCGACCTCGGCCGCAGGCAGGGGTACGCCTGCCCACTCGCAAACGGCCAGGGTCAGCAGCTCCTGGAGCCGGGGATAGAGCTGAATCCGTCCGACGGCCTCCCAGTCGTCCACGGCTCGCCGCCACGAGCGAGTGACGCTTTCGGCAAGCGCTTCAACTCGGTCGGGTTGAACGATCTGGAGGAACATTGCCTTGCGTTGGCGATGGTCCTCGCCGTCGAGACCCTGTACGCCTCCTTGGCCGAAGAGGGTCTTCTGCAGTGCACCTGGCGCAGCTCCGGCCCGCTGGAACCGTGCCGGATCGTAGAAGACACCGGCGGCCTCGACGCCGGTCATGCAGGTCGTCGGCCGCAGCAGGAGCCGGGTCAGGAAGGCGTCTGCACCGAGCTCGGAGGCCCGGCGCGAGATGAAACGGTAGGGATCGCGAAGCAGCGCGATCGTGCTGCCGGCCGACTTGAGGTCCGAGAGATTCAAGGTGATCACCCTTCCGGTGTCGTTGGTCGACGGTACCCACGGTTCCCGGCACTAGGCACGGCGCACGGTCGGTGACTCATCGCTGTCTCTTGACCTCTGCCTCGCCCGAAGTGCTTGAGCGCAGGGCGTCGGTGCCGACAGCCAGCTCGGTGGCGATGGTCGGCAGGGCGACGTTCGTGATGGGGATACCGAAAACCCGCTCCGCCTTCCTCTTGTGTCCGGGATGAGCCGGGTTGGGTCAGTCGGTGAGGCCCAGCCGTTGGTGCAGGCGCCGTAGCGGCGCGGGGGCCCACCAATTCGCCTCTCCGGCCAGTCGCATGATCGCGGGCACGAGCAGGGCGCGGATGATGGTCGCGTCGAGAATGACGGCGAGTGTCAGGCCGACGCCGATCACCTTCAGGGCGGTCAGGTTCGAGGCGGCCAGGCCAGGAAGACGGTGACCAGGATGGCGGCCTAGCGTGATCGCTGACAGCGGACGTGGACGATCAATCACACTGCCGCTATCATCGGGCTATGTCAATGACAACGACCCATGCCGACGCGGGCCTCAGGCGCGGCGCGGCCCTGTTCCACGGCCTCGCGGACCGCAACCGGCTGTCAATCATCCGCCATCTCGCCGATGAAGAGCGACGCGTCGTGGACCTCACCCAGGCCCTCGGGCTGGCTCAGGGAACCGTGTCCGGTCACCTCGCCTGCCTCCGCGACTGCGGCCTCATCGTCGGGCGACCGGAGGGTCGTCAGATGTTCTACTCCATCGCCCACCCTGAGCTGATGGATCTTCTCGGCGCAGCCGAGCAGCTGCTCGCCCTGACCGGCGAGTCGGTCGACCTGTGCCCCATCTACGGACCCGCTGACCCGTTGTCCGAGTCCCGCCCCGACGCCCCCACCACGAAGGAACGTGCACTGTGACTGACGCCTGTGGCTGCGGCTCCGACGAGCCCCGAGAAGACAGCAACGAACTGGAGGAGCAGGAGCCCGAGCGTCTGTGGGAGGTCAGTGAGCTGCGGTTCGCCGCTGCGGCCGGCCTCTTCCTCGTCGCCGGCTTCGTGGCTGATCTGAACGACGCATCCCAGGGGGTGGTGACCGGGCTGAACGCCGTCGCCCTGGCGCTCGGCGCGTGGACCTTCGTCCCTAACACGCTGAAGCGGTTGGCCAAGGGCAAGATCGGGGTCGGCACCTTGATGACGATCGCCGCTGTGGGCGCGGTGATCCTCGGTGAGGTTGCGGAGGCGGCGATGCTGGCCTTCCTCTACTCCATCAGCGAGGGCCTGGAGGAGTACGCCGTGGCCCGCACGCGTCGCGGCCTGCGTGCCCTGCTCTCACTGGTCCCGGCCGAGGCCACCATCCTTCGCGACGGCTCCCAGGCCGTCGTGGCTCCTGCCGAGCTCGCCATTGGTGACCTGCTTCTGGTGCGGCCCGGAGAACGGGTCGCGACCGACGGCGTCATCCGGACCGGCCGCACCGCACTCGATGTCTCGGCCCTCACCGGCGAGTCCGTCCCGGTCGAAGCCGGCCCCGGCGACATCGTCTACGCGGGCTCCATCAACGGCACCGGCGTCCTCGAGGTCGAGGTCACCACTACCGCCGAGGACAACTCCCTGGCGAGGATCGTCACCATCGTCGAGGCCGAGCAGTCCCGCAAGGGCGAGGCCCAGCGCCTGGCCAACCGCATCGCCAAGCCCCTGGTCCCCGGCATCATGGTCCTCGCCGCCATCATCGCCATCGTCGGCAGCCTGATCGGCGACCCCGCCACCTGGATCGAGCGTGCACTGGTCGTGCTGGTCGCCGCCTCGCCGTGTGCGCTGGCGATCTCCGTGCCGGTCACCGTGGTCGCTGCCATCGGCGCCGCCAGTCGCATCGGCGCGTTGGTCAAGGGCGGCGCCGCCCTCGAGGCGCTCGGCCGGATCCGGACCGTCGCCCTGGACAAGACCGGCACCCTGACCCGCAACGACCCCGCCGTGGTGGAGGTTGCCACCGCACCCGGCCACACCCGCGAGCAGGTGCTGGACGTCGCCGCCGCGCTGGAGGCCCGCAGCGAGCACCCCCTGGCCCGCGCCATCCTTGCCGCCGTTCCAGAGCACCGCGACGCCGAGGGCGTGGAGTCCGTCACCGGCGCCGGTATCATCGGAGTGGTCGACGGGCGGCCGGCACGGCTCGGCCGGCCGGGTTGGATCGCCGCCGGCGAGCTCGCCGAGCCGGTGCGCGGCATGCAGGAGGCCGGCGCCACCGCCGTGCTCGTGGAGTACGACGGGGTCGTGATCGGTGCCGTCGCCGTCCGCGACGACCTGCGACCCGAAGCCGCCGAGGTCGTCGCCCGCCTCCGCGCCGACGGCTACCAGGTCGCCATGCTCACCGGTGACAACGAGCGCACCGCGACCGCCCTGGCTGCCCAGGCTGGGATCAGCGACGTCCATGCCGACCTCCGCCCCGCGGACAAGGCGGCCATCATCCACCGGCTCCGGGAGCAGCGACCCACCGCCATGGTCGGCGACGGCGTCAACGACGCCCCCGCACTGGCCACCGCCGACGTCGGGATCGCGATGGGCGCCATGGGCAGTGACGTGGCGATCGAGACCGCCGACGTCGCCCTCATGGGCGAGGACCTGCGCCACCTCCCCCACAGCCTGAACCACGCTCGCCGCGCCAGGTCGATCATGCTGCAGAACGTTGGCCTCTCGCTCGGCCTGATCACCATCCTCATCCCGCTGGCTGCGTTCGGCGTGCTCGGGCTCGCGGCCGTGGTCCTGGTTCACGAGGTCGCTGAGATCTTCGTGATCGGCAACGGCGTGCGTGCGGGTCGGGTTCGCCCGCTTGCGGCGGCACCTGCTGGTGCGTCTGCGGCCACCGCTGTTCCAGCGAAAGCCGGGGCACGGTGAGCCGCGGTCCCGCCAGCGCCGCCACTCGAAACCGAACCCGACGCGCTTCAGTGATTGCAACGGCCGTGACGGCCGCCGCGATCGACCTGGGAGCGAAAGCTGCCTCAGAATCGCGACTCGCGGACTCGACGGTCGACCTCGGACTGATCCAGCTCCGGCTTGCGTACAACAGCGGCGTGGCATTCTCCGTCGGCAACCGACTTCCCTCGTGGGTGATCGTGGCCGTGACCGGGACGCTTGCCCTTGCGTTGGTCGCGTACGCCTGGCACAGGGCGCCGCGCGCCGGGTGGGTGGAGCGGATCGCTGGAGGCGCCGTCATCGGCGGAGCCGTGGCCAACCTGGTCGACCGTGCCGGCGACGGCGTCGTCACCGACTACCTGCACACCGGCTGGTGGCCCACCTTCAACCTCGCAGACACCTTCATTGTTGTCGGCTTCATGGTGATCGCCCTGCTGCAGGCCCGTCCCGAGAGCAAGGGCGACCAGGCTACGGACGCGGTGCCGTACGTCCGACCCGCTGCCAGCACGGACACCACCACAGACACCAAGCACCCGTAGCCAGCGGCGCCGACGACAGTCGACACCGCCGAGACGAAGGAGACATGCGCGTTGATCACTTCCGCGTTGCAGGCGATCGGCCTGTTCCTGGTCACCAACATCGACGACATCATCGTCCTGTCCCTGTTCTTCGCACGCGGAGCAGGCCAACGCGGCACCACCACCAAGATCGTGGTCGGGCAGTACCTCGGGTTCGGCGCCATCCTCCTGGCCTCGGTCGCGGTGACGTTCGGGGCCGGGCTGTTCCTCCCCGACGACGCCATCCCCTACTTCGGTCTGATCCCCCTGGCGCTCGGGCTGTGGGCCGCCTGGCAGGTGTGGCGCAACGGGGACGACGATGACGACAGCGTCGCCGACAGACCGATCAGCGCCCTGACCGTGGCCGCCGTGACCTTCGCCAACGGCGGGGACAACATCGGGGTCTACGTGCCGGTGTTCCTCACGGTCGGCACGGCAGCCGTCGTGGCCTACTGCGTCGTATTCCTCGCCCTCGTACTGGTCCTCGTCCTCGCCGCCAAGTTCGTCGCGACCCGCAAGCCGATCGCCGAGGTTCTGGAGCGCTGGGAGCACGTGCTCTTCCCGCTCGTCCTCATCCTGCTCGGCCTCGTCATCCTGATCGAAGGCGGCGCGTTCGGCCTCTGAGCACACGGGCCCTGTGCGCGACGTCGCTTTCCCGAAGAGGAACGTCGACCGCCTCAGACCAGGCACCGCCCAGCATGTCCAGAACTCCGCATCCTCAACGGCGATCATGTCGCGGACGGCAGGTCCGTCCCGGCCGCCTCCTTCGCTGGGATAAGTCGGGGGACCAGCCGGATGCAGACGAGCATCCCCACCAACTCGACCAGGGTCTGGGTGACCACGATCGCCGGTGTCACAGCGTATGCCGCAGGTAGAGCGAGCGCGAGAGGAAGCACGACGAGCGAGTTGCGCGTCGCCCCCGTGAAGACCAGGGCACGCGCCCGTCCCACGTCCAGGCGCGCGACTCTCGCGGCCGCTACTCCCACTACCGCCATCACCACCAAAAAGGCCGCGTAGACGGGCACCGCCGTCGCGACGTCGTTGAATCGGCCCCTGAGCTTGGGCACCTGGCTGCCCACGACCACGAACAGCGTGGCGGCCATGACCGGCACCATCGCGGCATTCAAGCCGCGGATGACTACCTGGCCCGCTCTGCGCCGGGCGGCGAACGCCTGGGAGGTCCATGCCAACGCCAAGGGCAGCAAGATCAAGATCCCGAACGCCTCGACGAACGGCCTGATCTCCACGATGTCGGCAAGCTCCGGGCCAACGAACAGCCACAACAGCACCGGCAGAACGGCCAGCTGGGCCAGCATCAAGAGCGGCGAGGCTGCGACGAGACGCTGGCTGTCTCCCCCGGCGAGCCCGGAGAACACGATCACGTAGTCGATGCATGGGGTGAGCAACGTCAGCAACACCCCGAGCAGGACCGCCTGCTCCAAAGGGGCCACGGCGACCAGACCGGCCACGGCGAGCGGCACGGCCACGAAGTTGACGGCCAGCACCGTGACGAGGAACCTGGCGTCGCGGAACCCCGCCGTGACCTGGGTGAACGGAACCTGTAAGAAGGTCAGATACAGCAGCGCACCCAGCACAGGATAGATGCCAGCTTCGAGCGGATGCGAAGTCCCTGGCCACGTCAGACCAACTGCCGCCCCGGCTGCCAGCGCGCCAAGGTAGATCGCGATCTGGTGACGCTCGAGGACTTTGACGTCGGACACTTGTTTGCTCTCCCTGGGATGGCCCTCTCAGTTCGTCCCAGGCGAACTACGTTCGCCTGATCGGCGCGACTGATCCTTCGTCCCACCCGGGAAGTGTCGGCCCCCTCCGTGGCTTCCCGGGCGCCTTCTACCCTTGGTATGGCGACCGGGTCCCCAGCTCGACTTGGTCCCCAACGGCTGAGCAAGCCCGGCTGCCACCCTCGCCCGACCACGGGCTGGGGTGAAGCACAGTCAGGTGTCGGCTCGCTCGCGCGGTGTGCGCCATCACTTTAGATGGTCCAAGCATGTCAAGCGCCGGCGCGGTGCAACTTCGGACGCAGAGACGTGGCAGGCGCGCCACTACCCAGACGCGAAGACGGCGACGGAATCGATGTCAAATCCGACGGAAATGTCTAGCGACGCGGTATCAGTGCGACTCCCGTCTGCGTCAACCTGGACGGAGATCCCGGACTGCGTCAGAGAATGTCCCGAGTTGGGATGCGAACGACGAAGGCCCTCCGCCGGTGGTGGGCGGCGCGACGGCTGCTAGTCGAGCGCCCCACCCCTTACGGAAGGTATGCTATCGGCATTGGCAGCTGACGCTGAAGAGACGATGTCCAGGGACCGTGAGCGCCAGCTGTTGGTTTCCAAGATCGCTGTCCAATTTCCAGTCGATGTGTCTAGAAGTCCCAAGCGGTTGTCCAG
>NZ_BAAGRO010000019.1:0-302783 GCF_054782915.1 Nocardioides hungaricus
ACCCCTACAAGGGATTCTTCGTTCTACGCCACGCTCACAGCCCACACCTCATCGGTGGATCAGGGCTCAGCGGCCAGCCGCGCCTTCACCGCGGCCGGAGGCACGGCGATTGTCTACGATCTCGTCGAGCCGGATCAGCACCTGGAGAAGATCAAGCACGTCCGCGTCGACGTGTCCGACCGCGACGCCGTGTTCGCGGCCACCGAACAGGTGCTGCACGAACACGGCCGGGTCGACGCCCTCATCGCGGGCGCGGCGATCCAGCCACGGCGCGACGTCGTCGACACCCCGGCCGAGACCTGGCGCCACGTACTGGGTGTCAACCTGGACGGGGTCGTGTGGGCCTGCCAGGCGGTGCTGCCCACGATGCTCGAGGCGGGACGCGGCTCGATCGTGATGTTCTCATCGGGCATCGCGACGGTCGGGCACGCCCAGGCGGCAGCGTACGCCGCCAGCAAGGGAGCGCTTGTGCCCTACGCCAGGTCGCTGGCCGCCGAGGTGGCGCACCGGCGGGTGCGCGTCAATGTGGTGTTCCCCGGCGTCATCGACACACCCCAGTTCCAGGCTGCGAACCCCGAGGGCTCGCAGCGCGAGCACTGGCTCCGGACCACGGGCATAGGTGCCCCCGACGACGTGACCGGGCCGTTGATGTTCCTGCTCTCAGATGCCGCCACCATGACCGGCTCAGTACTCACCCGTGACCGGGTCTTCCCGAAGGAGGGATCATGACCACACCGCAGCTCCCCGTCGCCATCGTCGGCGCCGGCCCTGTCGGGCTCATCACCGCCCTCGGCCTGGTCCACTACGGCGTACCCGTCGTCGTGTTCGAAGCCGAGCCCGCGCTGTCGGGCGACACCAAGGCAGGCACCGTCCTCACCCGCACTCTGGAGGTGCTCGACCGCTACGACGCGCTCGGGCCGGTGCTCGACGCGAGCCTGCGCATCGACGAGATCGGCGAGATCGACCGCGCGACAGGACTCTCCACCGGCAGTGTCCTGACCTCCATGCTCGCCGAGGAGACTCGTTTCCCGTTCGTCATCAACATCCCCCAGCAGCTACTCGAGCCTGTCCTTGCCGCTCAGCTCGAAGAGCGCGCCCCCGGCACTCTGCGACTGGAGCATCGGTTGGAACGGTTCGTCCAGCACGACGACCGGGTGGAGCTGTTCCTCGAGACCCCGGACGGGCCGACGGTCGTGGAGGCGAGTCGGCTGCTGGCATGTGACGGCGGACGATCGACGGTCCGCACCCAGCTGGACATCGAGGTCACCGGGCACACACTGGAGCAGCGGTACATGCTGGTGGACCTCGACTGCGACCTCGACATCACCAACCGGCGTGACTACCCGTACCTGGCCTACTTCGGCGACCCGCACGAGTGGATGATCCTGGTGCGCCACCCGCACTGCTGGCGGTTCCTCTTCCCTCTCGCCTCGGACCAGCCGGAACCCACTGTCGAGGACCTGCGCGCGAAGGCGCACAGCTTCATCGGTGACGTCGAGGACCTGCGGGTGATCGGGTCCAACATCTACACCGTCCATCACCGAGTCGCCGGATCGTGGAGCGAGAGCCGGGTCTTCCTGATGGGCGACGCTGCCCACCTGATCACTCCCATGTGGGCGCTCGGACTCAATACTGGGGTGCTCGACGCCTCCAACATGCCCTGGCGCTTGGCGTGGGTGCACCGGGGCTGGGCCGAGGAGTCGCTGCTCGACGGCTACGAGATGGAGCAGGCTCCGGTCGCGATCAACGGTTCCGGCGAGATGGCCGAGGCCGCGCGCGACGTCATGAACCGCCGCGTCAGTTCCAGCGGGCCCGACCGAGCCGTCGCCTCTATGGGTGCCGGCGGCTGGGGCGATGCGATGACCCGCACGCTGCTCGGCGTCCGCCTCGACGTGGACGACACCGGCGACTGGTCGATGGTGCGCACGACCAGCGAGCCGACGCGGGCTCGGGTTGGTGAGCGGGTGCCCGACGTACGTGTGTACGGCACTTTCGGTGCCCTCACTCTGCACGAGTTGTGCCGCGACTCCTTCGTGGCGCTGCACCTCACCGACGCCCGTCGCCGTCCCGCAGTGCCCTCCGAAGGACCGCCCGGCCTGCGTCAGGTCCTCGTGAGCCGGTGGGACGCGCCACACGACTCCGGGCTCCGCGATCGTGCCTATTTCGACCCCGGCGATGCGCTACGGCATCGGCTCGGCATCGAGGAGGACGCCGTGGTGCTGTTGCGACCGGACGGGCACATCGCACTCCTGGAGCCATGGACTCCGCAGTCGGGAGTTCGCGTGGAGTCCCACTACCTCAGCCTGGTCGGCAAGGGAGCCACCGAGGCGCGAGGGCGTGGGCACACGGGGAGCGACCCGGCGACTCAACGAGGGCAGGCAATGCAGACAGGAGTCGTCGCATGAAGGGTGACATCGTGTATTCCCCGGCGGGGGAGAAGATCACCCTGGTCGACATCGGCCTGGTCGAGCTGTTGAACAACGAGATCGTGCGGGTGTGGGACGTCTCTCTCGGGCCAGGGGAGGTCCACCCGTGGCATCTGCACCACAACCCGTACGTGGTCTTGAGCCTGCAAGGCTCCGAGGGCCGCATGGACTGGCTCGATGGCAGCCCACCTCGGTTCATCTCCGAGTACACCGGCGGCGCAGTCTACCGGCCGGTGTCGCCGATACACCGCCTGACGAACGTCGGCGAGCGCTTCTACCGCAACCGGCTCGTCGAGCTGAAGGACATCGGTGAGCACCTCCCCGCACCGCTACCGATCGGTGAGGGTGCGCGCAGCATCGAGGGAGAGGTCGTCGGCGAGCCCCTCGACGACGGCCGCGTCCCGGTCCTCGAGCACCCGCACGTGGCGGTGTGGACCATCGTGCTCGAACCAGGTGAGAGCCGTGAACTCGCCCTGTCCGATGTCGGGCACGTCCTGGCCGAGCTCGACCAGCCCGCGGTGTCGGCCGCCACGCCCGGCGGAGTCCGCTACCACCACGGCGGCCCACTCACCTTGACCAATGTCGGCGACAGGCACCGGACCTGGTTCGTCGTCCAGCTGTGCTACCTCGACGACCTCGACGCAGTCGTGGGAGGAGTGTCCAGATGACCGACAACCCGCCGTATGACCCGGAAGCGCCGCTGGTCGCGCAGCCCTCGCGCCCCGCCGCCGTCTCGAAGGAGGAGTGGCGCGACAACCTTTCCGAGCCAGCCCGCTACGGAGGAGCCTCCGCGGACCGGTCCCGGGAGCGGTTCACCCCGGACGCCGATGGCGCAGCCGCGCACCGGTTCCGCGAGATCCTCGTCCAGACTGCAGACGTGGAATGGGTCGAGAAGACCCTGTCCGGCCTCACCCACAAGGCACTATGGCGCAACGAGGACACAGGTGCATCCATCTCGCTGGTCCGATTCGACAAGGGCTCGGGCATCCCCTCGCGCCACTCCCACGCCTCGAACCAGTTCATGTTCTGCCTGTCCGGCCGCTACGTGTACGTGCCGACCGGGATCACGCTGACCGCCGGCTCGTTCTACTGGAACCCGAAGGGCAGCCTGCACGGACCGACCCAGGCTGAGGAGGTCTCGGTCCTCCTCGAGGTGTACGACGGCCCGCACTACCCCACCCAGCCGGAGTGGTACTCCTCGCCCGACGACGCTCGCTGAGAAGTACCCACACGCCCCGACAGCGGGCGGCAACCCTAAGGAACCCCATGGTGGTCGAAACCATCACTGCACCCGAGCTCGCCCAGCCGAACGGCCACTTCGCCCACGCCTCGGCGGTCTCGGTGCCGGCAACCGCGCGGCTCGTCTTCATCTCCGGTATGACCGCGCGCAATGCGGACGGTGGGATCACCGGGGTCGGGGACGTGGTCGCCCAGACCCACCAGGTGTGCCAGAACCTCAAGGCAGCCGTCGAAGCAGCCGGAGGCACCCTGGAAGACATCGCCCGTGTGGACGTGTACGTCCGCAACATGGAGGATTTCGAGGCCATCCACGAGGTACGCCGGCAGTACTTCACGCGCCACGCGCCCGCCTCCACCATGGTCGAGGTCGCGAAGTTCGTGAAGAAGGACTACCTCATCGAGGTCAACGCCATCGCAGCGATCGGCGCTGGCTCGTGAGGCTCGCAGCTGTTGAGGCCGACCGCCGGTGGAGGCTAGGCGTTGTCGCCGACGACCACCAGTCGGTCCGGATCCTGCCCGCTTCCCTCGGCACTGTCGACGACGTCGTCCGAGGCCTGGTCGCCAGCGAGGATCTCGTCAGTAGTGCGGCGGGCATCGACCCTGTTCCCCTGTCGGAGGTCCGTCTCGGCTCCCCGATCCAACGATTCAATCGCGACGTGCTCTGCACCGGGTGGAACTACCTGGACCACTTCTACGAGTCCATGGGCAAACGCGAAGGGCAGGACCCCGACTCCCTACCCGAGCACCCGACCTTCTTCACCAAGGGTCCCGATACGGTGATCGGTCCCCATGATCCTGTCGCCTTCGACGACAACCTATCCACGAAGTGGGACTACGAGGCAGAGATTGCCGTCGTGATCGGCAAGGACGGCCGCTCGATCCGCGAGGACGATGCCTGGGACCACGTCTTCGGGTTCTGTCTGGCCAACGACGTCTCCCAGCGCGACCTGCAGCGCGCCCACGGCGGCCAGTGGCTCAAGGGCAAGAGCATCGACCACACCATGCCACTCGGGCCGTGGATCACCACCAAGGACGAGATCTCCGACCCCGAGCGCCTGCACGTCGAGTGTGCCCTCAACGGCGAGATCATGCAGCGCGCCACGGTCGGCGACATGGCCTTCTCGATCCCTCGGATCCTGGCCGAGCTCAGCTTCGGGATGACACTGCGTGCGGGCGACCTGGTCCTCACCGGCACACCCAGCGGCATCGGCAACGCCCGTGAGCCCGCAGTGTTCCTCGGCGAGGGCGACGTTCTCCTCACCCGGGGAGGCGTCCTGGGCGAGCTCCGCAACATCCTCGCATCGACGGCTCTCACCCAACTCGAGGCGAGCCCCCGACCAAGTGTCAAACTCTGCTAGGAGAACGTGATGAGCGAAGTGAACGCGGGCGAGCAGCCGGCCCCCGAGAGCACCCCGTGCCTGCTCCAAGTCGACTTCCCCAGCGAAGGGCCGTTCGGTGCCGAGTCGGCGGTGCTGCACTCCGGTCTTGCTCACAGCATCAGCGACGAGCCCGGCTTTCTTTGGAAGATCTGGACGGAGAGCCCCGAGACCAGCGAAGGGGGCGGCATCTACCTGTTCTCCTCCCGCGAGGACGCGCAGCGCTACCTCGAGATGCACACCCGTCGGCTCATCGGCTTGGGCTTCCGCGACATCCGGGGGCGCATCTTCTCGGTCAACATGCCCCTCACCGAGATCAACAACGGACCCGTCGTCACCGAGTCGCACGAGCGCGACTGACCGACGACCTGCTCGGTGAGCAGCAGCGCCGTGCACTGATGATCACTGCCCATCCACTCCTTGTCGTTCGGCGGCAATTCTCGATCGAATGTCTGTCGCTCGGCGCGGCGATACTGCTCGACAGTCGAGTCCAAGATTGTGGCGTCCGCCACGAAGGTCGATGCCCGGCCAGCGGGCCGCGACCAATCAGGGGCTCGCGAAGACGCGAGCCACGACGCCGCCCAGGAGGCAGCCAGTCATGATGCGCAAGTTGCCGCTCTCTCTGCCCACCGTTGTCCTGCCCCACAATCAGAGCTCGCAGCCGCGCCATCCGGCCGATGTCGACTGGAAGACCGACAACCTGTTCCTCCAGGGCCCGTGGGCTCCGTGGCAGGAGGAGACCGATGCCTACGACCTGCCCATCGAGGGCAAGCTCCCCGAAGACCTGGAAGGTGCACTGTTCCGCATCTCGAGCAATCCGCGTTTCACGCCGTTGGACCTTGAGCGTTATCACTGGTGGGAGGGCGACGGTGCGGTGGCCGCGACCTACATCCGTGACGGAAAGGCGTCGTTCCGCAGGCGGTGGGTCATGACCGACACGATGAAGGTCGAGGTCGAGGCCGGCGAGGCGATCTATCCGGGATTCGTGAACGGGAACGATCGGCAGCCCCTGCCGGCTGGAGCGCCGCCAGCCAAGCACATCGCCAACACCAACGTCGGCATCTTCGCCGACCACCTCTTGGTCTACTTCGATGGCGGCCTGCCCATCGAGATGCATCCGGGCAATCTCGACACCAAGGGTGCCGTCGACTTCGGCGGTGCCATCGATGTGGTGTGCACCGCCCATCACAAGGTCGACCCGAAGACAGGAGACGGGCTCTTCTTCGCCTCCGTGGGTGAGAATCTGAAGTGGTTCCAGGTCGACGGGACCAGCGGCCAGGTCAAGGACACGGTCACCTTCTCGCTGGGGTGCCCCGCGATGGTGCACGACTACATCATCACCGAGCACCACGCGATCTTCTTGATCTCCCCGGTCCAGTTCCGTATCGATCGGATGATGCAGGGTCGCCCGGGCGTGCTGTGGGATCCCGATGCGGTGCCGGACGGATCCCGCTTCGCCGTCTTGGACCGGCGCACCCACGACGTGACCTGGTACGGCACCGATGTGATGCTCGCCCCCACGCACTTCTTCAACGCCTACGAAACCGCCAGTGGTTTCGTCGTCGATCTGTGTGTCGTCACGCGCCTGGGCAACCCGGCCAGCCACCCAGACGAGCCGGTGAGCTCACACACCTGGTTCCCACCGTCGATGACGTGGCGGTTCACCCTCGACCGGGCCACCAAGAAGGCCAGTAACGAGATGCTCAGCGGCGTTCCCGGAGAGTTCCCGAAGATCAACGACGACTGGATCGGCCAGCAGCTCCGGTACGGCTACTTCATCGCCACCAGAGGTCTCTCCGACCACACCTACACCGACGGGCTGGCGAGCTACGACTTCACGAGCGGGCGCACTGTGGTCGTCGAGGGTGTCGACGGGCTCACCAGCCCCTGCGAGCCGGTGTTCGTGCCACGGCGCGGAGCCACCGAGGAGAACGATGGCTATCTGCTCTCGGTGTGGTGGAACCCCGGCACTGGTCTCTCCGAGCTCCTCGTCCACGATGCCGTCGACCTGGTCAAGGAACCGCTGGCACGCGTGAAGCTGCCCGTCCGTGTGCAGCAGTCCGCGCACGGCACCTGGGCCGACGCAGAGCGCCTTGACGCCGCCATCGCAGCGCAGGACAGGAGCGCCTGACCCGGACACTCCGGCGGTAGCTGCGCGGTCTACGGCCGCCTTTGATGGGACCTGGAGAACACGTATGCCGCCGCCCCGGACCGGCGCTCGTCCTCGGGTGGACGGCGAGCGCGAGTACCAGATCCTGCACGCGACGATGGAGGTGCTGAACCGCGTCGGGTACGACCTGCTCACCATGGACGCCGTCGCCGCCCGAGCCAAGGCATCCAAAGCCACCCTCTACCGCCGATGGCGGGGCAAGGCCGAACTCGTCTTGGCCGCGATCACGTCGCACATGGCCACGGCAGGAGTGCCCGATACCGGAACCCTGCGTGGCGACCTCCTCGAGATCTGCTGTGGCGCCGACGGACTCAACCACTCGCCCTCACAGACAGTGTTCGCTGCCGTCATCTCGTCGCTGGGTCGCGACGCCGAGCTGGCCGAGGTCTACCGGCGCGACATCGTCGGACCCGTGGTCGCGGCCTACCGGACGGTCTGCGAGCGGGCTCGCGAGCGCGGCGAGGTGCATCCTGACGCCGACCTCTCCATCCTCGCCCCCGCCCTCGCGGGAATCGTCCTCCATCAAACCCTCGTGCTAGGCGACGAGACCGCCGACCTCGTCGGACGGATACTCGACGAGGTCGTTCTGCCGGCCGCACAGCACGGCCCCTGTCGCCGCGACACCGCGGACGACCACGCGACGGCCTAGCGCCCGCGGATGCCAGGAGCCGAGTCGCAACGGTCGAAACGGTCGACACGGGAGGGACTTAGACGCTTCCCTTAAGAACGGCACCCCGAGCCAGCCGCGCCCGGGCGAATCGGGCCCAGGCTCTACCGGCAAGGAGAGTGGCATGAGTGACTGGATCCTCGCGATGGCCTCCGATCCTGTTGTCCTCCAGCGATCCCGGGCGCGGCAGGCCAGTGACGGAGCGCTCGCGGTCCTGGGAATGGGCCCCACGACATGGGGGATCGAAGTATCGGAACTGGTGCACGCGGATCTTGCCCGCGACGAGCCCGAGGCCGACCGTATTCTCAGTGGAGGACTGGAAGCCGCGGTGCTGGGTCTCCTGGTCAATCTCGTCGCTGGCGGAGCGGTCGAACTTCCCGCCGAAGCGATCGCAGCAATGCGGTGGGACGCGCGACAAGGCACGCCGCTGGACGTTCTCCTCCGCGAGGTCTGGCGCGCGCACTCGCGGGTTCAAGCTCACGTCATCGATGCCATGGCGTCGAACGTTCCCGAGGCGCGGCTCGCCGACGAGATCCGCAGGGTCTCGGCAGGCATCGACCGCTTCATCGAGGTCGTGATCGCTGAGCTCAGCAGCGTCATCGAGCAGGAAGGCGCGGCCTGGGGCCGACAGCGAGCCGCAAACGTGCGGCGCACGGTCGACGAGATCCTCGACACGGGTGAGGCCCCGCCTGCTGCCGATGAGGTTCTGGGGGTGCCCGTGCCCTGGAATCACTTGGCAGCCGTGCTGTGGCCACTGCCCGGCACCCCCTATCCCGGCTGGTCTACGGAGTCTGGCCGATGGACCGAAGAGGTGCGAGAGCACCTCCGTGCGAGGTCCATCCTCATCGTCCCCAGGACCGATGGATCCACGGACATCATCTGGTCCACTCCGACAGCGCCACGCGAGGAAGCGACGAGAAGCCTGGCGCAGGTATCTCCTCCGGAGGGCTTCTGTGTTGCCTTCGGGTTCGACGCGCCAGGTCCGGCAGGATTTCGTGTGACCCTCCTGTCGGCGCGCGGGCTTGCCCGCTCCTCAGGATCCGCCACGAGGCAACGGGTCTTGCTTGCTGATGTCCACGGCGCCTTGGCGTTGATGATGCACGACCGAGAAGCCGCGGCAATCTTCGTCCGGCGGACGCTCGCCGGCCTCGACGGCAACGGCCACAAGGACGCCACGCTGCGAGCGACGATGCTGGCATTTCTGGAACACCAGGGGAGCCGTGTCGCGGCCGCCGAGGAACTCCATGTGGCCGCTACCACGGTCGCCTACCGCGTCAGGCAGGCGGAGTCGCTGTTGCAACGACCCATCGCCACCCAACGCGGCAGCAGCGTCCTGGCGGCGCTCTCCCTGGCTGTTCACTTCCCCGAACTGCTCGACTGACTGCGTTCATCGAAGCACGCAGTCAATCAACGCTCGTCAGACACCATCACTGAGGTTGCTCGCGGGGTTGACCTTTGCAGGTGAAGTAGGTCGAGGGGCTGACGACACGCCCGGGGCGAGCTGCAGGTCGCCTGGCCGCGCTGCCGCCTCGGCAATCGCCTTGCGGTGACCCGGCAGGGCCCACCGGGCCGAGAAGCCCCTCTAACTCGCCTCGGCGAGGCGGTAGCCGACGCCGCGGACGGTCTCGACGTACTTCGGGGTGCCGGCGTCGTCGCCGATCTTGCGGCGCAGGTTGGCGATGTGCACCTCGACCGAGCGCTTGTCGGCCTCGTTGACGAAGTACGAGGTGACGTATTGCTGGCCGCGCATGGTCAGCACGAGGTCGGCCTTGCTGCGCACCCGTCGGCCGGTGCTGAGCAGGGAGGCCAGCAGGTCGAACTCGGTGCGGGTCAGGTCGACCGTGGCGCCGTTCACCGTGACGACCCGGGTGTCGTTGTTGAGCGCGAGGCCGTTGAAGCGGATCCAGCCGCCCTGACTCGGCGGCGCGCCGTGCGCGCCGGGGTCCGCCGGCGGGATCGGTGCGGGCGGTGGGGCCTGCTGCGGCACCGGCTGCTGCGGGTAGCCCGGCTGCGGTGGCACCTGCTGCGGGAAGGGCTGCTGCGGGTGCGGGTGCGGCGGCACCGGGTGGGGGTACGCCGGCTGCTGCGGCTGCTGGGGAGGCTGCTGGGGAGGCTGCTGCTCGTGCAGCGGCGCGAGCGGCGCGGCGCCGGTGAGGTCGCGGGCGGCCGCGGCGGCCCACGACTCCTCGCGCGGCGCGGTGGCGGGCGAGGAGTCGTGGGCCGCCGCCTCGCCCTCGGCCCAGCCGGCGGGGGCGTCGAAGCGGGTGCGCGGCCGGCGCAGCATCGAGTCGGCGCGGGCGCGCAGCTCGCGCGGCCGGAACGGCTTGACCAGGTAGTCGTCCGCGCCGGCCTCGAAGCCCTGCACGACGTCGATCTCGTCGGCGAGCGCGGTGATCATGATCAGGTAGGTGTTGCTGAACTCGCGCAGCCGGCGGGCGACGGCGAAGCCGTCCATGCCGGGCATGTTCACGTCGAGCGTGGTGATCAGCGGGTTGTGCTGCCGGACCGCCTCGACGCCCTCGGGGCCGTTCTCGGTCACGATCGTCCGGAAGCCCGACTGGGTCAGCACGATGTCGATGAGGTCGCGGACGTCGGGGTCGTCCTCGATGATGACGGCCACCCAGTCGCTGCCCGGCTGCATGGGCCGAAGCCTAACAACGGGGCCGCCCGGCCCGGCCGGACGCCGCACTCCGCGCGCCGCCGTCTCACCAGCCGGACGAGGCGGCCATCTCCAGAGCCCGCCGCGGCCAGAACTCGCCGGCCGGCGGACCGCCGTTGCACTCGCCGTCGCTCTCCCCCGCGGGCTTGACCCAGACGTAGGCGTCCAGGTTGGGCGCGTCGCCCTCGGGCGCCGCCATCGGGTCGGTGCCGTAGGCCCGGCCGGAGGGGTTGCACCACTCGCGGGTGGAGCCGTTGCCGTTGCGGCCGCTGTCGATGAGGTAGCGGGCGCCGCCGACGAGGGCGCTCAGCCTCTCGCCGTACGCCTTCTCGTCCTCGTCGGTCTGGTAGTTCGACACGTCGGTGGCGAAGCCGCGGACGTCGTCGACGCCGACCCGCTCGAGCAGGTCGGCCAGCCTGCGGGGCTCGACCCAGTTGGAGTGGCCGCCGTCGAGGTACGTCGTGACGCCGGCCGCGACCAGCCGGTCGACGGCGTCCGCGATCAGCCGCACCCGCTCCGCGCGGGCGTCGCACTGCAGCGCCGAGGCGAGCGCGTCGGGCTCGACCACGACCACCGAGCGGGCGCCCGCGGCGGCCGCGTCCGCGATCTCCTGGACCCACGGGCCGTACTGGTCGGCCGGGAGGCCGCCCTCGGAGAAGCCGCCGGTGCAGTCGCGGTCGGGGATGCCGTAGACGACGAAGGTCGGTACCCGGCCGGCGGCGTCGGCGTCGGCCACGACCTTCGCGACGAAGTCGCCGACCTGGCCGGCGGGGTACTCCTCCGGCGTCAGCCAGATGCCCTGCGGGGTCGCGGCGAGCCGGTCGAAGACCCGCTGCGCGCCGGCGTCGCCGGCCGCCTTCGCCTGCGCGGCGGCCTGGGCCGCGGACGACTCCGGGTCGGCGTACCCTGCTCCCTCGGCGTACCGGTTGACCGTCTGGGGGTCGGGCCGAAGGCCCGGGTCCTCGACGCCTCCGCCGACGCACCCGGCGACCAGGACGCACGTCAGCAGGACGGCGGCGAGCCGGGGGAGGCGGAGGGGCACCGGGTCATCATGCCCGAGGTGGTTCAATCGCCCGGGTGACGACACTCGTCCTGGCCTCGGCCTCGCCCGCCCGCCTCCAGACGCTGCGCAGTGCCGGCGTCGAGCCGGTCGTGATCGTGTCCGGCGTCGACGAGTCCCGGCTCGACGGGCTGCCGCCGGCCGAACTGGCGCTCCGGCTCGCCGAGCGCAAATGCGCCGTTGTGGCAGAGCGCGACGGACTGCCTCCGGGCGCGCTCGTGCTGGGCTGCGACTCGGTGCTCGACCTCGACGGGGCCGCGCTCGGCAAGCCCGGCGACGCCGCCGAGGCGGTACGCCGGTGGCAGGACATGCGCGGCCGCTCCGGCGTGCTGCGCACGGGCCACTGCCTGCGCGACACCGCCACCGGCCGCGTGGCCTCGGCGACGGCGTCCACCACCGTGCACTTCGCGGACCTGACCGACGAGGAGGTGGCGGCGTACGTCGCGACCGGCGAGCCGCTGGTCGTGGCGGGCGCGTTCACCGTGGACGGCCTCGGCGGGGCGTTCGTCACCGGCATCGAGGGCGACCACCACAACGTCGTCGGGGTGAGCCTGCCGCTGGTCAGGGAGCTCGCCGCGGAGCTGGGTCACGCGTGGACCGACCTGTGGGCTCCTCGACGATGACCTCGATCGGCTGCGTGTCGGCGCGCAGCTCGCTGAGCTCGAAGACCTGGAGCGGGCGCTCCTTGAGGTCGGCCAGGTGGACGGGCCGCCGGAAGACCAGGGTGCGGAACAGGTAGAACCGGGCGACCATGCCGAGGAACAGCCCCACGACGTTCGCCGCGACGTTGTCGGAGACCGGGTCGTCGAGGCCGAGCGGGTTGCGGCTGACCCACAGGCAGGCCATCGGGATCAGCATCGTGGCCAGGTTGATCACGATGAACAGCAGCCGGCCGCCGTCCGCGGTGCGCGGCGGGCGGTCCCTGAACACCCAGCTGCGGCTGCCGCGGTAGCTGACCGTCATGCCGATGATGTTCGCGATCGCATAGGCGAGGTACGGCGAGTCGGCCAGCGGGGCGTCGTACCCGAGCCGGAACCCGTGCACGAGCAGGTTGAACAGCACGAACGCCACGATCGTGGCGACGCCGCCGACCGCGAGGAACCGGTACGCCTCGGTGAGGACCCGACGCCACCGGTTGGACATGGGGGCAAGGCTAACCGCTCGCCCCACCGGGCTCACTCGACCGGGCTCACTCGACCGGCAGCCCGAGCCCCCGCGCGATCAGCATCCGCTGCACCTCGGAGGTGCCCTCCCCGATCTCGAGCACCTTGGCGTCGCGGTAGAACCGCGCGACCGGGTACTCCTCCATGAAGCCGTAGCCGCCGAAGACCTGGGTGGCGATCCGGGTCGCGGTCACGGCGGACTCGGTGGCGTGGAGCTTGGCGACCGCGGCCGCCTGCTTGAACTCCTTCACCGGCGCGTCGGCGTCCTTCATCGCCGCGGCCCGATACGTGAGCAGCCGGCTGGCGTGCAGCATCACCTCGAGGTCGGCGACCTGGAACGCGACGCCCTGCTTGCGGCCGATCGGGCCGCCGAAGGTCTGCCGGTCACCGGCGTACTCGAGGCTCAGGTCGAGGCAGGCCCGGATGCAGCCGACCGCGAGGGCCGCGATCGCGACCCGGCCGTCGTCGAGGGTGGCGAGGAACTGCGCGTAGCCGCGGCCACGCTCGCCGAGCAGGTTGGCCTCGGGCACCCGAGCGTCGGCAAACGTCAGCGGGTGGGTGTCGGAGGCGTGCCAGCCGAGCTTGTCGTAGGCCCTCTCGGCGGTGAAGCCGGGCGTGCCGCGCGGCACGATGATCGCGCTGATCTCGGGCCGCTCCTGCCCGGTGGTCGAGCCGGTCGAGACCCCGGTGCGGGCGGTGACCGTCACCAGGCTGGTGATCTCGGAGCCGGAGTTGGTGATGAACTGCTTGGCGCCGTTCACCACCCACTCGCCGTCCTCGAGCACGGCCCGGGTCCGGGTGGCGCCCGCGTCGGAGCCCGCGCCCGGCTCGGTGAGGCCGAAGCCCGCGAGCGCCTGGCCGGCGACCAGGTCGGGCAGCCAGGTCCGCTGCTGCTCGGCGGTGCCGTAGGCGAGGATCGGGTTGATGCCGAGGCCGACCGCGGCCTCGAGCGTGATGCCGAGCGACTGGTCGACCCGGCCGATCTCCTCGATCGCGACGCAGAGACTGGTGAAGTCGCCGTCCTCGCCGGCGCCGCCGAACTCCTCCGGCGCGGTCAGGCCGAAGAGCCCGAGCGCGCCCATCTTCCGCACGACGTCGACCGGGAAGTGGTGCTCGCGGTCCCACCGCGCCGCGTGCGGCGCGATCTCCGCCTCGGCGAAGTCGCGGACGGTACGGCGGAACTCCTCGTGCTCGCGGGACAGCTCGAAGCTCGACTCGGTGGCCATGACCGCAGCCTAGCCCGCCTGGTTAGCGATTGTTAACCAGGCGGGTCGGCGAGACCTCGCGTGAAGGAAGTTCGGCCAGATGCTTGTGGAGCAGCATGATTTCGGTGTTGCATGCTGCAATTCGTGCGATCTCGGGACCACGGATCCCCGAGGCCGCCGTATGTCCTACTCGACGGAACGGATTGCCCATGCGACGTACTGCCCGACGTACTGCCAGTGCCCTGCTTGCCGGGACCGCTGCCGCCGCCCTCGCCGCCGCCCTGATGGCACCGGCCGGCAGCGCCTCCGCGGAGCCCTCGGCCGGCCCCTCGACCGGCACGCCTCCTGCCGGATCCGCCAGCGGCTCACCGACAGCTCCCGACACCCGCGAGCTCGACCGCGAGGTCAAGCTCGGCGGCGCCGAGGTGTCCCTCTCCCCCCGGCAGCGCCGCCTCCTCCGCGCCCCCGCACAGGCGCCGGCCGTCGGCGACGTCAAGCTGTGGCCCTACCTGCAGTACACGACGGGGACCTTCGACTTCCAGGACTACGAGCTGCGCGGCATCGGGGAGAACATCCAGGTCTGGGTCGCCACCGACACCTCCTTCCCGGCCGGCGACTGCCGCAACACCCTCGGCCTCGCGGAGATCACCGACGCCCAGGTCGCCAGCTTCGTCAAGGAGTTCGACTCCAACATCTACCCCAAGGAGTCCCGGGACTTCTCGGTGCCGCCCGCCCTCCAGGGCGAGAACGCGCTGGCGCCGCAGTTCGTCGAGGGCATGCCCGCCGACTACTACGCCGGCACCGCCGACGAGGCCGGCGACACGATCGTGCTCGTCGACAACGTCAAGGACGAGAACTACTCCGCGCCCGGTACGCCGGACGGCCAGACCTACGTCGCGGGATTCTTCACCTCGACGTTCAACCAGCTCACCGACCGCAACGTGATGACCGTCGACGCCTTCGACTGGGCGCACCGCACCGGCGCGAACCCGCCGGACGACTCGGCGGACCCCGCGTTCCAGCAGTGCGCCGCGGACCTCGGCCTCAAGCGCCCGCTCGGCGAGTCGAACCCGCGCCTGTACGAGGGCACCTTCGCCCACGAGTACCAGCACCTGCTAGAGAGCTACGAGGACGAGGACGAGACCTCGTGGGTCAACGAGGGCCTGGCCGACTACGCCCAGACGCTGGTCGGCTACGTCGACACCCGCACGCCACCGAAGGACCCCGCGGCCGACAGCCACCTCGCCTGCTTCTCCGGCTACGGCGGAGAGAGTTTCGGCGGACCGGAGAACTCCCTCACCATGTGGGAGGACCAGGGCGGACCCGAGGTGCTGTGCGACTACGGCGCGACGTACTCGTTGATGATGTACCTGCGCTCGAAGTACGGCGCGAAGTTCCTCGCCGACCTGCACCGCGAGGACAGGAACGGGCTGTCGGGCCTCAACGCCGTGCTCAAGCGGTACAAGTCGAAGCGGAACGCGATGCAGACGGTCCGCGACTGGGCCGCGATGGCCGCCCTGGACTCGGCGCTCGACCGGAGCAAGAGGCTCACCGGCGGCGATCGCGCCGCCTTCACCTCCAACTGGCTGAGCAGCAACATCAACTGGAGCACCCCGCAGGCGTACGAGAGCGCCGGTGCGCCGCCGAACGGCTCGGACTACGTCCGCCTGCGCTCCGGCAAGAAGTGGCTCCGGGCCAGCCAGCTCAGGTCGCTCCGGTTCCAGGGCGCCGCCACCCTCGCGCCCGATCCGGTCGAGTGGACCATCGACGCCACCCCTCCGGACACCGTCCCGGCCGGTGACGCGACCTGCGGCGGCGAGCTCACCGCCGGCACCGGCGCGGCCGCGCTCTACAGCGGCTGCGGCACCGACCTGGACCGCTCGGTCGTGCGCGAGGTCTCGGTCCCCGACGCGGGCGGCACCCTGTCGTTCGACGCGCTCTACGACATCGAGTCGCTGTGGGACTACGCGTTCGTCCAGGTCTCGACCGACGGCGGCACCACGTGGACCTCGCTCGCGACCGAGGACACCACCACCGAGGCCGACCCGCAGGCCAACCCGCTGGCGGTCGCCAACCTGCCGGGCCTCACCGGCGCCTCCCAGAGCTGGACGACCCAGACGGCCGACCTGTCGGCGTACGCGGGCAAGGACGTGCTCCTCGCGTTCCGCTACATCACCGACTCGGCGGTCGACGAGGCCGGCCTCTGGGTGCGCAACGTCTCGGTGGCCGGCACCCCACTGGCGACCGACACGCTCGACGGGTGGAAGTCGATCACGCAGGTGAACCCGGTCGAGGTCCCGGGCTGGACCGTCCAGCTCGTCGGCATCGCGCGCAACGGCGAGTCCTGGATCGAGCGGCTGAAGATCGACAGGTCCTTCACCGGCAAGCTCGGCAAGAGGCAGCTGCGCCGGGCGCTGGGCACCAGGGCGGGCATCGTCTCGGCCCTGGTGATGGTCGACGATCCGTCCGAGAGCCTGCGCAAGTACGGCCGCTACACGCTGCGGGTCAACGGCAAGCTGCAGCCCGGCGGCTGACCGCTCCCGACACCCCAGCCGGCCGGCGCCGGACCGGGACCTCGCGTCCCGGTCCGGGGCCGGTCAGCGGGCGCTGTCCTCGTCCGGGAGACGTGGCGCCGCACGCCCGACGGTGCGAGACATGAGCCACACCCCGCACCCGCTCGGCTGGCGATACCCTGCCCCGCGGAGATGAACTCGATGGGCAGGAGTCGTTAGGTGCCGGAGACGAAGCCGCTGCAGAAGGTCCTGGTCGCGAACCGCGGTGAGATCGCGGTCCGGGTGATCCGGGCGTGCAAGGACGCCGGCATCGGGAGCGTCGCGGTCTACGCCGACCCCGACCGGGACGCGCTCTTCGTCCGGCTCGCCGACGAGGCGTACTCCCTGGGCGGCGCCACGCCGGCCGACTCCTACCTCGACATCGCGAAGATCATCGCGGTCGCGGAGAGGTCCGGCGCCGACTCGGTGCACCCGGGCTACGGGTTCCTCGCCGAGAACGCCGACTTCGCCCAGGCCGTGATCGACGCCGGCCTGACCTGGATCGGCCCGCCGCCGGCCGCCATCGAGGCGCTCGGCGACAAGGCCCGGGCCAAGCACATCGCGGTGAAGGCGGACGCGCCGCTCGCGCCGGGCACCAAGGACCCGCTGGCCGACGCCGACGAGGCAGTGCGGTTCGCCGAGGAGTTCGGGCTGCCGATCGCGATCAAGGCGGTGTACGGCGGCGGCGGCCGCGGCCTCAAGGTCGCCCGCACCATCGAGGAGATCCCCGACGCCTTCGAGTCCGCGGTCCGCGAGGCCGTCGGCGCCTTCGGCCGCGGCGAGTGCCTGGTCGAGAAGTTCCTCGACAAGCCGCGCCACGTCGAGACCCAGTGCCTGGCCGACCAGCACGGCAACGTCGTGGTGGTCTCGACCCGCGACTGCTCGCTGCAACGGCGCAACCAGAAGCTGGTCGAGGAGGCGCCCGCGCCGTTCCTGACCGACGAGCAGCTCACCTCGCTCTACGAGTCCTCGAAGCGGATCCTGAAGGAGGCCGGCTACCACGGCGCCGGCACGTGCGAGTTCCTGGTCGCCCAGGACGGCTCGATCTCCTTCCTCGAGGTCAACACCCGCCTCCAGGTCGAGCACTGCGTGTCCGAGGAGGTCACCGGCATCGACCTGGTCCGCGAGATGTTCCGCATCGCGGCCGGCGAGGAGCTGGGGTACGACGACCCGGAGATCCGCGGCCACTCCATCGAGTACCGCATCAACGCCGAGGACGGCGGCCGCAGCTTCATGCCCGCGCCCGGCACGCTCTCGGCCTGGGCGCCGCCGTCCGGTCCCGGGGTGCGTCTCGACGGCGGCTACGAGAACGGCGAGACGATCCCGGGCTCCTTCGACTCCCTCATCGCCAAGCTGATCGTCACCGGCCGCGACCGCACCCAGGCGCTGGAGCGCTCGCGCCGGGCGCTCGACGAGTTCGTGGTCGACGGCATGCCGACGGTCATCCCGTTCCACCGAGCGGTGGTCTCCGACCCGGCCTTCGTGGGCGACGGCGAGAGGTTCGACGTCTACACCCAGTGGATCGAGACCGACTTCGACAACCGGATCGCGCCGTACTCCGGGGACACTCTCGAGGCGGCCGAGGACGGCGAGCGGCAGTCCGTCGTCGTCGAGGTCGGCGGCAAGCGGCTCGAGGTCGTGCTCCCCGGCGGGCTCGGGGGCATCGCAGCCGCTCCTGGCGGCTCGGCGAGGAAGCCGAAGCGCGCGGGCGGCAAGAGGTCCGGCGCGGCCGCGTCGGGCGACGCCGTCACCAGCCCGATGCAGGGCACGGTCGTCAAGGTCGTCGTCACCGACGGCCAGGAGGTCGCCGAGGGCGACACCGTGGTCGTCATCGAGGCGATGAAGATGGAGCAGCCCCTCAAGGCCCACAAGTCCGGCACCGTCACCGGCCTCCAGGCCGAGGTCGGCCAGACCGTCGCCAACGGCGCGGTCATCTGCGAGGTCAGGGACTGACATCTCGGGATAGTCCCTGACGTTTGGGTCCTTCCGCCCCGCGATCTGGGACCCGAACGTCAGGGACTATCCCTCCACCTCGCACGACCAGGCGACCTCGGCGGAGAGGCAGCGGTCCCGGCCACGGTCGCCGCGAACCTTGTCGCGGCCGTCGCCGGCGTCGATCCGGTCGGGGCCGGTCGTGCCCCAGACCCGGTCGTTGCCGCCGTACATGAAGGCGGTCAGGTCGAGGCCGTCGGAGCGGAGGATCTCGGCCGCGTCGGTGCCGCGGTACTCCCAGTGCACGTTCTCGCCGAGCTGGAGGTCGTCGACGCCGGCGATGGTCCCCCAGGTGACCTCGTTCGCGACGACCTGGCCCTCGGCCATCGTGATCAGCGCGGCGGTCGGGCGGCCGCCCTCACCGGGCCTCGAGAGCGGGCCTGCGAGCTGGGCCGCGTCGAACCCCTCCCCGCCGTCGAGGACGAACCCGGGCCGCCGCGTCAGCTGGACGAGCAGGCGGTCGTCGCCCGCACCGCCGTACACCTGCGAGGGCGCGCCGCTGCTGGACCAGATGGTGTCGTCGCCGCCGTCGCCGGACAGGACGTCGCGGCCGGCGTCCCCCTCGAGCACGTCGCCGCCCGCGCCGCCGGTCATCGTGTCCGCGTCGGGCGGGCCGTTGCCGTCCTCGTCCTCCCCACGCAGCAGGTCGGCACCGCCGCGGCCGTCGATCCGGTCGTCGCCGGCCATCCCGACGAGGTAGTCGCCGCCCTCGCTGCCGAGCAGCACGTCGTCGTACGCCGACCCGAGCACCAGGGCGCCGTAGCAGCCGAGTCCGCACGCCGGTCCCGGCCCCGCGACGATCGTGTCGGCGCCCTGCCCGGTCGCCGTCCCGGCGGCCAGGTCGAGGGTGACGGCCGCGGCCGAGCCCCGGTAGTCCAGGGCGCCGAACGAGCCGGAGCCGACCCGGCGGTCGTCGGCTCCGACGTCGAGCAGGTCGTCGCCCGGCCCGCCGGCCAGCACGTCGGGCTGGAGGTAGCGCGAGCCGCGGAAGTTGTGGAACCCGTCGCGCTCGCCGTAGAGCCGGTCGTCCCCGGCGCCGCCGCGCAGCACGTCGGTGCCGTCGCCGCCGCAGACCAGGTCGTCGCCGCCACGGCCGAGCACGGTGTCGGGGCCGCCGAGCGCCACGATCACGTCGTCGCCGGCCGTGCCGGTGAGGCGGTCGGCGGCCGAGGTGCCGACGATCGTCGCCCGGACTCCCCCGCAGGTGGGCGGCGCCTGCGCCGCGGAGACGGGGGCGACGAGGGCGGCCAGCAGGAGGGCCGGGACGAGCGCGCTCACACCCGGGAGACGCCCGGCCCGTAGATTCGGTTGCGTGCAGCTTCGTGAACCCCGAGAGCGAGTCAGCCCCCGCGCCCGGCTGATGTGGACGCTGACCGCCGCGGTCGAGGGGCTGGTGCTCGTCGCGGCGGCCGTGGTCGCGGGCCCGCTGACCGGCTGGCTGCCGCTGGCCTGGTGGGTGGTGGCGCTGGCGGCACTGCTCGCGATCGGGTACGCCGCCGTCGTACCCCGCTGGCGCTACGCCGTGCACCGCTGGGAGGTGACCGACACCGCCGTCTACACGCAGACCGGCTGGTGGGCGCGGGAGCGGCGGATCGCGCCGATGTCGCGGATCCAGACCGTCGACCACGTCGAGGGCGCGATCGCCCGGCTGTTCGGGCTCTCGACCGTGACGGTGACGACCGCGTCGGCGGCCGGCGCGCTCGCGATCGAGGGCCTGGACCGCGAGGTCGCGCTCGGACTGGTCGACGAGCTGACCCGGATGGCCGACAGCGTCGCGGGCGACGCGACATGAGTGACTGGCAGCGGCTCGACCCGCGGATGCTGCTGATCCACCCGATCCGGGAGCTCGTCCGCTTCCTGCCGGCGCTGATCGCCCTCGTCGTCGCGGGTACGGCGTCCGGCGGGCTCGGCGAGTGGTGGCAGCTCGCGGCGGTCGTCGTGCCGGTCGCGCTGGGCGTGCTGCGCTACCTCACCACGGCGTACCGGATCACTCCCGGGCGGGTCGAGCTCCGCCGCGGCCTGCTCAACCGCCACGTGCTCTCCACCCCGCTGGACCGCGTCCGCACCGTCGACGTCACCGCACCGCCGATCCACCGGGTGCTCGGGCTGACCAGCGTCCGGATCGGCACCGGCACCGCCTCGACGGACGACGACGACAACCTCGACCTGGACGGGCTCCCCGTCGCCCGGGCCCGCGAGCTGCGGGCCCGGCTGCTGCACGCCGAGGCCGCCGCCGAGGGCGCACCGGAGGAACGCGCGGTGCTCGAGTTCGACCCGGCCTGGCTGCGGTTCGCGCCGCTGACCAGCGTCGGGCTGGTGATCGCCGCCGGTGTCCTCGGCGTCGCGTCGCAGGCGATCAACGCCTTCGGCGGGTTCGGGCGCCTCCACCCGCAGCGGCTGGTCTCCGACGCCGAGTCGTGGTCGGCGTGGGTCGCGGTCCCGCTCGCGCTCGTGGGGCTCGCGGTGATCGTGTCGGCGCTCTCGATCGGCGGGTACGCCGTCACCGACTGGGGCTTCCGGCTCACCCACACCGGCGGCGCGTGGCACCTGCGCCGGGGCCTGATCACGACCCGCGAGACGACGATGGACGACGAGCGGGTGCGCGGCGTCTCGGTCGGCGAGCCGCTCGGGCTGCGCCTCGCCGGCGGCGGCCGGGCCTCGGCGATCGTGACCGGGCTCGGCGAGGGCCGGTCCGCGCTGCTCGTGCCGCCCGCCCCGCGGGAGGTGGTACGCCGGGCGGCCGGCGCGGTGCTGCGCAGCCCCGGCCCGCTCGACGCGCCGCTCACCGAGCACGGGCCCCGGGCGCGCACCCGGCGCTACACCCGCGCCGTCGGCCCGGCGCTGCTCCTCGTGCTCGCGGCCGCCTACGTCGTGCCGGCGGGCGCGCCGGCCTGGCTCCCGGTCGTCGCCGCCCTCGCCGTACCCCTCGCCGCGGCGCTCGCGGCCGACCGGGCGCGCGCGCTCGGCCACGCGCTCGTCGGGGGGTACGTCGTGGTGCGATCCGGGAGCCTAAACCGGCGTCGCGAGGCCCTCGAGGTCCACGGCGTGATCGGCTGGAACCTGCGCGCGACCTGGTTCCAGCGCCGCGCTGGGCTCACCACGCTGGTCGCGACCACGGCCGGCGGCCGGCAGTCGGTCACCGCGCTCGACGTGCCGGAGACGGCGGCCGTCGCGCTCGCCCACGAGGCCCACCCCGGGCTGCTGGGCCCGTTCCTCGTCTCGCCGGCGACGACGGCACACGAGGCCGGAGTGCCGTCCTCATAGGGTGTGCGCATGTTCTCCAAGGTGCTGGTGGCGAACCGGGGCGAGATCGCGATCCGGGCGTTCCGGGCGGCGTACGAGCTCGGCGCGCGCACGGTGGCGGTGTTCCCCTACGAGGACCGCTGGTCCGAGCACCGGCTGAAGGCCGACGAGGCCTACGAGATCGGCGAGCGGGGCCACCCGGTGCGCGCCTACCTCGACCCCGACGCGATCGTGGCGGTGGCGCTGAAGGCGGGCGCGGACGCGGTCTATCCGGGCTACGGCTTCCTGTCGGAGAACCCCGGCCTCGCCGAGGCGTGCACCGACGCCGGCATCACGTTCATCGGGCCGTCCGCCGAGGTGCTGACGCTGACCGGCAACAAGGCTCGCGCGATCGCGGCGGCCAGGGCCGCCGGCGTACCGACCCTGGCGAGCGTGGAGCCGTCGACCGACGTCGAGGCGCTGGTCGAGGCCGCTCGGGACATGCCGTATCCGCTGTTCGTGAAGGCGGTCGCGGGCGGTGGTGGCCGCGGCATGCGGCGCGTGGAGGATGCCGGGGATCTCCGCGAGGCGGTCGAGACCTGCATGCGCGAGGCCGACGGCGCGTTCGGCGACCCGACTGTCTTCATCGAGCAGGCCGTCGTCGACCCGAGACACATCGAGGTGCAGATCCTGGCCGATGGCACGGGCGGCGAGGACAGCACCATTCACCTGTTCGAGCGGGACTGCTCGGTGCAGCGGCGGCACCAGAAGGTCGTCGAGATCGCGCCGGCGCCGAACCTCGACCCGGAGCTGCGGGACCGGATCTGCGCCGACGCGGTGCGGTTCGCGCGGGAGATCGGCTACCGCAACGCGGGCACCGTGGAGTTCCTGCTCGACCCCGAGGACAACTACGTCTTCATCGAGATGAACCCCCGCATCCAGGTCGAGCACACGGTGACCGAGGAGGTCACCGACGTCGACCTGGTGCAGTCCCAGCTGCGGATCGCGGCCGGCGAGACGCTGGCGGACCTCGGCCTCTCGCAGGACGTGGTGCGGCTGCGCGGCGCGGCGCTGCAGTGCCGGATCACCACCGAGGACCCGGCCAACGGCTTCCGCCCCGACACCGGCGTGATCACGACGTACCGCTCCCCCGGCGGGCCGGGCGTGCGCGTGGACGGCGGCACGACCTACACCGGCGCGGAGGTGTCCGCGCACTTCGACTCGATGCTGGCCAAGCTCACCTGTCGCGGCCGCACCTTCGACAAGGCGGTCGAGAAGGCCCGCCGCGCGGTCGCGGAGTTCCGCATCCGCGGCGTGTCCACGAACATCCCGTTCCTCCAGGCGGTGCTGGCCGATCCCGACTTCGCGGGCGGCCGGGTGACGACCTCGTTCATCGAGACCCACCCCCAGCTGCTGCAGGCGCGCGGCTCGGGCGACCGCGGCAGCAAGCTGCTGAACTACCTCGCCGACGTCACCGTGAACCAGCCGTACGGCGCCGCGCCGGTCAGCCTCGACCCGGTGACCAAGCTGCCGGACGTCGACCTCGACGTGCCGGCGCCCGACGGGTCGCGGCAGCTCCTCCTGCAGGTCGGCCCCGAGGAGTTCGCGCGGAGACTGCGCCAGCAGAAGGAGGTCGCGGTCACCGATACGACCTTCCGCGACGCGCACCAGTCGCTGCTCGCGACCCGGGTCCGCACCCGCGACCTGCTCTCGGTCGCCGGGCACGTCGCGCGCACCACCCCGCAGCTGTGGTCGCTCGAGGCATGGGGCGGGGCGACGTACGACGTCGCGCTGCGGTTCCTCGCCGAGGACCCGTGGGAGCGGCTGGCCGCGCTGCGCCAGGCCGTGCCGAACATCTGCCTCCAGATGCTGCTGCGCGGCCGCAACACGGTCGGCTACACGCCGTACCCCACCGACGTGACCACCGCGTTCGTCGGGGAGGCCGCGGCGACCGGCATCGACGTGTTCCGCATCTTCGACGCGCTCAACGACGTCGAGCAGATGCGGCCCGCGATCGAGGCCGTGCGCGCGACCGGGACGGCCGTCGCCGAGGTCGCGCTCTGCTACACCGGCGACCTGTCCGACCCGGACGAGACGCTCTACACCCTCGACTACTACCTCAAGCTCGCCGAGCGGATCGTCGAGGCCGGCGCGCACGTGCTCGCGATCAAGGACATGGCCGGGCTCCTACGTGTGCCTGCGGCGCACACCTTGGTCACGGCGTTGCGGTCCGAATTCGGACTGCCTCTGCACCTGCACACCCACGACACCCCGGGCGGCCAGCTCGCGACGCTGCTCGCCGCGATCGGCGCGGGCGTCGATGCGGTCGACGCCGCCACCGCGTCGATGGCCGGCACCACCTCGCAGCCGCCGCTCTCGGCACTCGTCTCCGCGACCGACCACGGTCCCCGCGAGACCGGGCTCTCGCTCGCGGCGGTCTGCGCGCTCGAGCCCTACTGGGAGGCCACCCGCCGGGTCTACGCGCCGTTCGAGTCCGGCCTGCCCGCGCCGACCGGTCGGGTCTACCGGCACGAGATCCCCGGCGGCCAGCTCTCCAACCTGCGGCAGCAGGCGATCGCGCTCGGCCTCGGGGAGAAGTTCGAGCAGATCGAGGACATGTACGCCGCCGCCAACGACATCCTCGGCAACGTGGTCAAGGTGACCCCGTCGTCCAAGGTCGTCGGCGACCTCGCGCTGCACTTGGTCGCGGTCGGCGCCGACCCGGCGGAGTTCGCCGAGGACCCCGGGAGGTTCGACATCCCCGACTCGGTCATCGGCTTCCTGGGCGGCGAGCTCGGCGACCCGCCCGGCGGCTGGCCGGAGCCGTTCCGCACCAAGGCGCTCGAGGGCCGCACGCACAAGCCGCCGACGGAGTCGCTCGCCGCCGAGCAGCGCGAGGGCCTCGCCGGAGCCTCGCCCACGCGCCGGCGGACGCTCAACGAGCTGCTGTTCCCCGGCCCGACCAAGGAGTTCGCCGAGTCGCGGGCGACGTACGGCGACCTCTCCGTCGTCTCGACGCTGGACTACCTCTACGGGCTGCGCCAGGGCGTCGAGCACGAGGTCGAGATCGAGGAGGGCAAGCGGCTCATCCTCGGCCTCCAGGCGATCAGCGAGCCCGACGAGCGCGGCATCCGCACCGTGCTCGCGACCATCAACGGCCAGCTCCGCCCGGTCAGTGTCCGCGACCGGTCCATCGCCGCGGAGGTCGCCACCACCGAGAAGGCCGACACCACCCAGCCCGGCCACGTGGCCGCGCCGTTCCAGGGCGTGGTGACGATCGTGGTCGAGGAGGGCGCATCGGTGCAGGCGGGCGACACCGTCGCCACCATCGAGGCGATGAAGATGGAGGCCGCCATCACCGCCCCCGTCGCCGGCACCGTCGAGCGGCTCGCGCTCTCCGGGACGCAGGCGGTCGAGGGTGGGGATCTGGTGCTGGTGCTGTCCTGACGGCGGCGGAGGTCGTGCGCGCTGGTTGTGGTGGCAGTGCCTGGGCTGTCCCGGCTGCCAATCCGCCGCAATTGCGCTGTTACGGCAGCGCTCGCCCCCACCCGACTGCCAATCCGGCGCAATTGCGCCGCTGTGACAACGCCGACCCCGGCCCGACTGCCGCCTCGGCGCAGGGTCGTGGAGACAGCCGGCGCATGGCTGGCTGGTGTTCTCCAACGCCCTCAGGACACACTGAACGTCAGCCAGGTCGACCGCAGCCCCAGCACCGACCGGAACGTGTCGCCGGAGACCTGCGCCCGGCCGCCGGTGCCGCGCAGCGTGAGCGTGACGATCCGGCCACCCCACTGGCCGTTGCCGTCGCGGCGGTCGACCGCGATCCGGCGCAGGTCGCCGACGGCGGGCCAGCCCCGCTCGATCGCGTCGTCGGCGACCGACGTGCGCCACCGGTTCACGGGGTTGCCCGGCCAGTCGTCGTACGGGTCGCGCTGGGCCGGCAGGTAGGGGAACGAGCCGGCCGCGGTCCAGCCGCCGCTGCTCGAGCCGAACTGGGTGAACGCCGGCTCCCCGCCGCTGAGCAGCACCTGCCGCGCGGTCCCCTCGACGGCCCGGTTGGAGGCCGGGTGCTCGGCGTCGTACCCGCCGTAGACCTGGCAGGAGCCGGTGTCGCAGATCTGGTAGGCCGGAGACCGGGGGTTGCCGCGCTCGTACGCCGCGTACGTGCGGGCTGCCACCGCCTGGGCGCGCACCGCCTCGGCACTCCAGGTCGCGGGGATCTCCAGCGGCACGACACCCTTGAGGTAGTTGTCGAGGGTGAGGTCGTTGACGGTCACGCGGGTGCCGTCGGACGTGACGCCGATGCGCAGCCGGCCGCGGTAGGCGCGCTCCCCCGACGGCGTCACCAGCGTGACCGGATCGCCGCCGGCGTAGAACTCGGCGAGCCCCTCGAGCGTGCGCCACGGCTTCCAGCGTCGCGCCTGCGGGGTCTTGAACAGCACCCGGTCGACGCCGGTGCCGCTGCGCGCGGCCTTCCAACGGGTGGCGCCGTTGTCGGGCAGCGCGAACCGCTTGCCGCCGGCGGTGTCGCGGACGGTGAGGCCGGGGCGGTCCAGGACGACGAGGTCGTCGGTGGTGTCGGCGCTGATCTCGACCGTCACCCGGCCCTTCGCCCGGCCCCACTTCGTGCCGGGGTAGTAGAACGCGAGGATCTGGCGGTAGGTCAGGCCCTTCCGGGCGGCGCCCTCGGCGCCGTACTGCGACATGCCGTGGCCGTGGCCGTAGCCGCGGCCCTCGATCGTGATGGTCGCGTCTGCCGGGACGCGCCACGAGTCGGCGGCGGACGACGGCGCGGCGCTCGCGCCCACGGCGAGCGCGGCGGTCAGCAGGACGGGGACGACGCGCACCGGAGCAAGCCTAGGTCACTCGACGCTGAGCGTGATCCAGGACGACCGCAGGCCGAGCCGCTGGTAGAACGCCGTGGCGCTGATGCCCAGGCTGCTCGTGCTGCCGGTGAGCGTGACCGTGCCGGGCCGGCCGCCCCACGCGCCGTTCCCGTCCCGGCCGGCGAGCTCGATCCGGGTCAGGTCGCCGATCTCGGGCCAGAGCGCCTCGAGCTCGGCGTCGGTGAACGTCTCGCGCCACGCCGCGGTCCGGTCCCACGGGTCCTCCTGGGCCGGGAGGTACGGCGCGTCGCCGGCCACCGTCCAGCCGCCGTTGCTCGCGGTGAACTCGGTGAGCGCGGGCTGTCCGCCGTACGTGAGGATCTCTCCGGCGGTGGCGGCGACGGCCCGGTCGGACGCGGGCCACTCGCGGTCGGCGCCGAGGTAGCGCTGGTAGCCCGGGGTGTCGTCGAGGTCGTAGGGCCGGTCCCGCCGGGTCGAGCGCTTGAGGGCCGCGTAGCTGCGCGCGGCGACGGCCTGGGCGCGCTGGGCCTGCTGCGGCCAGGTCGAGGCGACGATCTCGGCCGGCACGACCCCGCGGAGGTAGCTCTCCATCGGCAGCACGTTGATCGCCATCCGGTTGCCGGGGCTGGACGGGACCGACCGGAGGATGCCGCGGTAGCGGGCCGGGCCGTCTCGGGTGTCGAGCGTGATCGGCCTGCCCTGGGCGGCGAACTCGATCGTCCCGGCGACCGAGCGGTACGGACGCCAGCCCCTCTGGCGGTACTGCAGGACGCTGCGGGCATCGCCCCTCGGGACGATCCGCCAGCGCTGGGCGCGTGGCCGCGCCTTCGTCAGGTCCCAGCTACGGTCGCCGGCGCGGGCCACCAGGCCGCGCTGCGGGCGCACCTGGACGGCGTTGTCGAGGTCGCCCCGGCTGAGGAAGATCCGGACCTGGCCGGTGGCCCTGCCCCACGAGGTGCCCGGGTAGTAGAACCCGAGGATCTCCCGGTAGCTCTCGCCGTCCTCGGCGGCGTTCCTGGCGCCGTACTGCGACATGCCGCGGCCGTGCCCGTGGCCGAGGCCCTCGACAATCACTGTCGCGCCGGCGGGGACGTCGACGGCGTCGTCGGCGAGGGCCGGGGCGGCGGTCGCGACGAGCAGGGTGACGGTGGTGGCGGCGAGCCGGGCGAGCATGGCGCCTCCCGAGGCGATCAGATGCGGTGCAGGCGGCGAGCGGCCTCGGCGATCGAGCCGCTCATCGACGGGTACACCGTAAACGCCTGAGCCAACTGGTCGGCCGTGAGCGACTCCGCGACCGCGATCGACACCGGGTGGATCAGCTCGCTGGCGCGCGGGCCGACGACCACGCCGCCGACCACGATGCCGGCGCCCGGGCGGCAGAGCAGCTTCACGAAGCCGTCGCGGACGCCCTGCATCTTCGCGCGGGGGTTGCCCGACAGCGGGAGCATCACGACCTCGGCGTCGACCTCGCCCGCGTCGACGGCCCGCTGCGACCAGCCGACGGTGGCGATCTCGGGGGCGGTGAAGACGTTGGAGGAGACCTTCTTCAGGTCCAGCGGGTGCACGGTGTCGCCGAGGAAGTGCCACATCGCGATCCGGCCCTGCATCGCGGCCACGCTGGCGAGCATGAGTACGCCGGTGCAGTCGCCGGCGGCGTACACCCCCCGCGCCGAGGTGCGCGAGACCCGGTCGACGTTGACGAACCCACCGTCCTTCAGGACGACGCCGGCCTCCTCGAGGCCCATGTCGTCGGTGTTCGGCACCGAGCCGAGCGCGAGGATGCAGTGCGAGCCCTGGACGGTGCGGCCGTCGGTGAGCGTGACGGTGACGACGTCGCCGTCCCGGGCGACCGACTCCATGCGCGACCGGGCGAGCACGCTCATGCCGCGGCGGGTGAGCACGTCCTCGAGCACCTTGGCGGCGTCGGCGTCCTCGCCGGGCAGCACCCGGTCGCGGGAGGAGACGAGCGTGACGGGGATGCCGAGGTTGAGGTAGGCGCTGGCGAACTCGGCGCCGGTGACGCCGGAGCCGACCACGATCAGCTCGGTGGGCACCTCGGTGAGGTCGTAGACCTGCTCCCACGTGAGGATCCGCTCGCCGTCGGGCTGGGCGCTCGGGAGGGTGCGCGGCGCGGCCCCGGTGGCGACGAGGACGGCGTCCGCGCGGAGCATCTGCTCGGTGCCGTCGTCGAGCCGGGCGACCACGCGGTCCGGCCCGGCGAGGCTGCCGCGGCCCTTGAGGACCGTGACGCCGTCGCGGGTGAGCCGGCGCTCGATGTCGCTCGACTGGTCGGCGGCCAGTGCCTTGACCCGGGCGTTGACCTTCGCCAGGTCGACCCGGATCGAGGTCGCGGCGTCGCCCTCGGCGTCGTGGAAGTTCACACCGAGCTCGGCGGCACCGGACAGCTCGCTCATCACCTCCGCGGTCGCGATCAGCGTCTTGCTCGGCACGCAGTCGGTGAGGACCGCGGAGCCGCCGACGCCGTCGGTGTCGACGACGGTCACCTCCGCGCCGAGCTGGGCGGCGACGTGG
This sequence comes from Nocardioides hungaricus, assembly GCF_054782915.1. Classification (NCBI taxonomy): domain Bacteria; kingdom Bacillati; phylum Actinomycetota; class Actinomycetes; order Propionibacteriales; family Nocardioidaceae; genus Nocardioides; species Nocardioides hungaricus. The sequence continues at coordinate 29,111 of NZ_BAAGRO010000019.1, forward strand.
GCGGCCTCGTAGCCGCCCGGGCCGCCGCCGATGACGACGACGCGCTCGCTCATGGTCACAGGTTGATCATGTGGCCGGCGATTCCCTCGACGGCCTCCTTCATCGCCTCCGACAGCGTCGGGTGGGCGAAGATGTTGCGGGCCACCTCGTCGGCGGTGAGGTCCCACTGCCGGGCCAGCGTCAGCGCCGGCAGCAGCTCGGTGACCTCCGGGCCGATCATGTGGGCGCCGACGATCTCGTTGTACTCCGCGTCCGCGACGACCTTCACGAACCCGACGCCCTCGGCCATGCCACGGGCCTTGCCGTTGGCCGAGAACGGGAACGTCGCCACCTTCACGTCGTACCCCTTCTCCTTGGCCTGGGCCTCGGAGTAGCCGAACGACGCGATCTGCGGCTGGCAGAACGTCGCCCGCGGGATCATGTCGAAGTCGATCTCGACGGTCTCGGCGCCGGCGATCGTCTCGGCGGCCACGACGCCCATCGCCTCGGCGGTGTGGGCGAGCATCAGCTTGCCGGTCACGTCGCCGATCGCGTAGACGTTCTCGACGTTGGTGCGGCCGCGGGCGTCGACCTCGATCGCGCCGCGCTCGGAGACCCGCACGCCGGCGTTCTCCAGGCCGTAGCCCTCCACGCGCGGCGCGAAGCCGAACGCCGCGAGCATCCGGTCGGCCTCGAGGACCTCGGTGCTGCCGTCCCTGCTGACCGTCACCTTGACGCCGCTGCCGGTGTCCTCGACCTGCTCGACCTTGGTGGAGAGCAGGACCTTGACGCCGAGCTTCTGGTACTGCTTGAGCAGCTCCTTGGACACGTCGGCGTCCTCGGTCGGGACCATCCGGTCGAGGAACTCCACGATCGTGACGTCGACGCCGAAGTTGGCCAGCACGTAGGCGAACTCGACGCCGATCGCACCGGAGCCGCCGATGACGATGCTCTTCGGGAGGTCACTGTCGAGGATCTGCTCCTCGTAGGTGACAACGTTCGCGCTGGCGCTCATGCCCGGCAGCATCCGGACCTTCGCGCCGGTGGCGACGATCAGGTGGTCGAAGGTGTACGTCGCCCTCTGACCGTCCCTGTCGACCTCGATCTCGGTCGGCGACTTGATGGTGCCCCAGCCGTCGATCTCGGTGATCTTGTTCTTCTTCATCAGGTAGTGCACGCCCTTGGCGCTCGCCTCGGCGACCCCGCGTGAGCGCCGGTGCGTCGTACCGAAGTCCATGGCGGCGTCACCGCTGATCCCGAAGGTGTCCTTCTCCTTGGTGATGATGTGCGCGATCTCGGCGTTGCGCAGCAGCGCCTTGGAGGGAATGCATCCCACATTGAGGCAGACGCCGCCCCAGTACTTCTCCTCGACGACGGCGACCGACTGGCCGAGCTGCGCGGCGCGGATCGCGGCGACGTACCCGCCGGGGCCGGCGCCGAGGACGAGGACGTTGAAGTGCGTGGTCACGCCCGCCAGCCTACTGACGTGAGACGGCCCGCCCTCAATCGGTGCACTAGCCTCTGCGCGTGACGTTGTACGCCGCCTACGGGACGAACCTCGACCCGGCGCGCATGGGCGAGCGCTGCCCGCACTCCCCCCTCTCGACGGTGGGCTGGGTCCAGGGCTGGCGGCTGACCTTCGGCGGCGAGGAGCACGGCTGGGACGGCGCCCTCTCGACCATCGTCGAGGACCCGATCGACCAGGTCTTCGTCGCGGTCTACGACATCACCCGCGAGGACGAGTCGTCCCTGGACGCCTGGGAGGGCGCCGACCTCGGCCTCTACCGCAAGACCCGCGTCCGGGTCGCCACGATGACCGGCTCGGTCGCCGCCTGGACCTACGTCCTCGACGCCTACGAGGGCGGCCTCCCCTCCGCGTCGTACCTCGGCATCCTCGCCGACGCCGCCGAGGCCGCCGACGCCCCCGCCGACTACGTCGCCGCCCTCCGTCGTCGCCCTTGTCGCTCGATTGGGCTGTAACCGCTGTCGGGATCCCCGGCTGACCGGGGATTCCTGACGTTGTCAGGGGTTGCAACGGCCGACAACGTCAGGGAACGCCTGACCAGTCGAGCACCCGGGTCAGGCGGTACGCCGGCGAAGGTAGGTGCGAAGCATCGCGGCTGTGCGCTCCGCACGCTCGAGGTCGGCCCAGGTGAGGCGGATGCAGCGCCACCCGGTGATGCGACAGATGAGCTCCTCGCGCTTCTTCTCGGCCACCACGACGTCGCTCGCTCGCTGGCCGGGCTTGAGCAGCTTCTCGTATTTGACCTTGCCGTCGAACTCGACGAACACGCCGAGCTCGGGCCAGGCGAAGTCGACGCGCCCGACCACCCGGCCGGATGCGTCCTTCACCTCGTACTGCAGCTCCGGAAGCGGAAGGTGGTGGCGGAAGAACAGGTAGAGACATCTCGACTCGCCGAGCGACTCGATCCGCTGATCGGCGAGCCGGAGCACCAGGTCGGTGGTGAGACTCCGCGGCCACGTCACCATGCCGGCGTAGCGCGCTTCCAGCGTCGGCAATGTCGTCAAGCCGTGATGGAGCAGATGGTTGACGACACCCAGGGCGACCTCGGCGTCGGTCAGCATCGTCGTCTCGAGCGCCAGCCTGGTGGGGGCGACCACAGGAACCCCGTTCCGCTCGACCACGTCGCCGTCGAGCAGTACTCCCCGATGCTGCCTGACCCCCGCCTCGCGGCGGCCGGCGCGACCGTCCAGACGGGTCACCTCCACGTCGTCGAGCGGCAGCCGCCAGGTGGGCGCGTCGTACTCCACCAACCCGCTGGTGTGCGAGAGCGCCACCTCGGTCCCGGCCTGAGCCAGGACCGCGCGGGATCTCACGGCGTGTCGGCCGACCTCATCGAGTTGCCGCCACGCGGACCCGGCGACGTAGGCGCCACGGCGGGGCTTGGCCAGTACGCCGTCGGCGACCAACCGGGCCAGCGCGCGATCGTTGTAGCCGATGGCGAGGTACTCGCGTCGGAGCGTGACCGGGGCGCGGCGCGGATCTTCGGGCGGCCACTCGCGGGGAGGTTTCATCATGGCGGGACGATTCCCGCCAACGGATGACCTGACCCCCACTCTCTCCCGCCTGTGGACAACCTCAGGACACACTGCTTGTCAGGCGCTGCCTGACGTTGTCAGGGGTTGCAACGGCCGACAACGTCAGGGATCCCCGGCTGACCGGGGATCCATCCCCGGAGCCGACCACGACCCCTGCCGAGATCGTCCGACACCGACCCCGCGCACTAGAGTCCGACGGGTGAGCGAGCACAGCACCGAGTAGGGCCCGTACGACCTGGCGGCACGCGCGGCCGACAGGCTGGCCGACCTCACCGGGGTGGAGCGGCACGACGTCGCCCTCGTCCTCGGGTCGGGCTGGCTGCCGGCGGTCGACGCGCTCGGCGAGCCGACCGCCGAGATCGGCACCACCGACCTCCCCGGGTTCGGCGAGGCTGCCGTCGCCGGTCACAGCGGGAGGATCCGCTCGATCAAGTCCGGCGACAAGAGCCTCCTCGTCTTCCTCAGCCGCACCCACTACTACGAGGGCAGGGGCGTCGCGGCCGTCGTCCACGGAGTCCGTACGGCGGGCAGGGCGGGGTGCCGGGCCATCGTGCTCACCAACGGGTGCGGTGGGCTCGAGAAGACGTGGACGCCGGGCACCCCGGTCCTGATCAGCGACCACATCAACCTCACCGGCACGAGCCCGATCGTCGGCGCCCACTTCGTCGACCTCACCGACCTCTACAGCCCCCGCCTCCGCGGGCTGTGCCGGGAGATCGACCCGAGCCTCGACGAGGGCGTCTACGTGCAGTTCCCCGGCCCCCACTACGAGACCCCGGCCGAGGTCCGCATGGCCGGCATCCTCGGCGGCAGCCTGGTCGGCATGAGCACGACCCTGGAGGCGATCGCCGCCCGCGAGGCCGGCATGGAGGTGCTCGGCATCAGCCTGGTCACCAACCTGGCCGCCGGCATCGGCGGCCAGCCGCTCAACCACGAGGAGGTGCTCGAGGCGGGCCGCGCCGCCGCCTCGCGCATGGGCGACCTCCTCGGCCGGATCGTCCCCCGGATCTGAGTACGTACTGAGGGGCGACGGCCGGAGGCGCTCGGCTAGCCTTCGCCCGTGCCCCGTATCTCCGGAGACTCGCTGCAGGAGCACCGCGAGCAGCTGCAGCGGCGCGTGTTCGAGGCGTTCGCCGAGCTGATGGCCGAGCGCAGCTTCGACGCGATCTCCATGGCCGCGATCGCCGAGCGCGCGGAGCTCGGGCGCACCTCGATCTACCACCACTTCCCCGACAAGGAGTCGGTGGTCGTGGCGTTCGCCAGCCACGAGACCGAGCGGTACCTCGACCGCCTCCGCGCCGTCCTCGCCGAGGCCGATTCACCCGCCGACCGGCTGCGCCTCTACGTCCGCCACCAGCTCGCCGAGGGCGAGCGGTTCCACATGGGCCTCGGCCCGCAGCTGTACGGCGTGCTGGGACCCGAGTCCCGGCAGGCGATCCGTGAGCACGTGGTCGCCGTCGAGGACGTGCTGCGCGGCATCATCGACGCCGGCGTCGCCGGCGGGTCGTTCGCCGTCGACGACGTCGACGGGACGATGTCGCTGATCCACGCCTGCCTGGGACCGCGACACCTCCCGCCGACGACCGTCGAGCGGTTCGTGCTGCAGGCGGTCAGCGCACCCGCACGGTGACGGTCCTCTTCGCCGCGCGGTAGGCCGCGGTCGACGGCGTGTAGGTCACGACCGCCTTCCACGCGCCCGTGGCCTTCGGCAGCCGCACGGCCGCCTTGCCCTTCTTGACCGGAGCCGAGGCCCTCTTCGTGACCCTGCCCCGGGCGAACGCCACGCCGACCCTCCCGGCCGCGCCCTTGCCCACCGTGACGACCAGGCTCTTGCCCCGCTTGACCGCCTTCAGCTTCGGCTTGGTGCCGAGCTTGGCGAAGTCGATGGTCACCGGGGTCTCGGTGTCCTGGCTGTGGTTGGAGTGGGTGTGCGCCTGCCAGGTGTAGATCGAGTAGCTCTTCCGCGGGTCGAGGTACTGGTTCTCCGGGTCGAGCGTGACCGTGAACGAGCCGTCGGCCATCTGCTCGGGCCGGACCCACTCGGAGTCCGCGAACTTGTCCATGTCCTCCTGCGAGCTGGTGTTCGGCATGCCGCCCGACGGCGCCAGGCCGACGTAGACACCCATGTCACCGGGCTGCGTGACCGCGGTGAAGCCCGAGCCGGTGACCTCGAAGGTCACCGCCCTCCCGGCGTACGCCGTGGTCTGGCTGACCGCCGGACCGGCCTGCTGCGCCGCGGTGGTCGCGGAGGTGAAGGTGGCCGGCGCCTTGCGGGCGTCCGAGCTCGAGCCACTGGCCTTGAAGAATGCCTGGATCGACGACGGCAGCGCCGCGATCAGCTCCGGCGCCCAGGAGCCGGTCGACCAGTCGGGCGTGGCCGTGAACGTGCCACCGTCCACGGTGGCAGTCGCAGGGTCGAAGGTCGTGAGCACGACGTCGTCCGCAGACCCCTCGTCCGGGACGGCCCAGGCCACGTCGGCGACGATCCGGCCCCCGTCGCCATCGACGATCACCTCGGGGTCGCTGAAGGTGATGGAGACGTGCCAGCTGAAGGTGACGGAGCCGGCATAGTCCAGGTCGAGGTCGCCGGACTCCAGCGATCCGGTGCCCTTGCCGCCGCCGAACACGATGCCCGACCCGCTGTCGGTCGCACCGTCGGCGACGGTCCGGCCGGAGAAGCCCACCGGCAGCTTGTCGGCGTTGTACAGGTAGTCGGAGAACGACCAGGCCAGTGCCGGGTCTGCGGCCGACGCCGGCTGGGCGGCGACGACGCCGAGGCCGGAGGCGGCCAGCGCGACGGTGGTGGCGGCCGCGATGCGGCGGATGGTGCTCATCGAGGTTCCTTTCGGGAGGGAAGGAGGAGGGTGAGGGCCGCTGCGAGCAGCAGGCCCCCGCCGAGCCACCACACGGCGATGGCGCCGGGCTCGGAGTCGGCCGAGGCGGCCGAGGCTTGCGGGGAGGGGGTGGCCGCCACGAGCTGCGCGGCGACCGGCAGCGGCCCGACCGCGGCCGCGGTGGGCGGCGCCGCCGCGGTGGGCGGTACGACGGGGGGCGGCGCCGGCTGCACCACCGGGGCCTGAGTCGCGGTCACCGTGACGGTCACCGGCGGCGGCACCACCGGATTGTCGATCGGCTCCTTGGTCGGCTGCTCGCTCGGGGTCGGCCCGGGCTGCTCGACCGAGTCGTCGAAGGCGACGCTCAGCGGGAGCGCCACCTTGAACGGGTCGGTCGACGCACCGCTGGAGAGCCAGAACGCCGCCGTACCGAGCCGGTCCATGTAGTCGACGAAGGACTGCGGGAAGGACCCGGTCCACTCGTCCCCGGTGGTCTGGCCGAGCCCGGAGACCCGGACGCCGAGGTAGGCCGGCGTCGCGGTCAGGCCGTCCTCCGACAGCTCGACGTCGGGCAGGTCGGCGAGGGTGACGGAGGCCGGCTCGACCGGCTCCCAGGTGTCCGGGTCGTCGACGGAGGACGCGTAGCCCTGCACGGTCGCGGTGAGCGTGCCGCGGCCGTCGGCCACCTCGAGCACCGGGTCGGAGATGTGGAACATCGACATGCCGGAGTAGTAGAGGACGGTCACGTCGCCCCGCCACTCCACGCGCGCCGTACCGGCGTCGAGGTCGAGCTCACCGGTGCCGCCACCGAACGAGAACCGGTGGTTGCTGAAGGTGCCCGCGGTCGGCGACCCGAGCGGCTGGCCGCTGCTGTCGGTGGTCAGCCCGGCCCAGGTGGCCGGGCGCCACCCCTTGCCGTCCCACTTCTCGATCCGGACCGCGCCGACGCGCTGCCGCCAGTCGCGACGGTCGATCGTGGTGCCGCCCTTGCCCGGGTCGGGCACCCGCCCGGCCGAGAAGAGGTTGTAGGTGCGCGGCGCGAAGGCGCGGTTGCTGGACTCGTTGTTGAGCCCCCAGCGCAGCACGACGCCGTCGAGCTGCCGGGGCTCGTCGGCCTGCGCGGGCCGGGCGAGGGGTACGGCGAGCAGCAGCACGCCCACGAGCCCGGTCAGCAGCAGCGCGGCCACGGCCGCGACCCGGTCACCCCGCACGGCTCCTCCTCGTCCGGAGGGCCAGCCGCACCAGGGCGACCAGCAGCACGAGGGCCGCGGCGCCGGCGAACAGCCAGGCCGCGCGCAGCTCGTCGTCGCTCGACACGCGGTCGGTCCCGGCGATGGTCACGACATCGGCCTCCTGGACCGCGAAGCTCACCGAGGGCGGGTCGTCGACGCCGTACAGCCGCAGCTCGTGGGTGCCGGCCGCGGTCGCCAGCGGCAGCGAGATCACGCCGGCGAGCGTGCCGTCGGCGCCGACCGCGAACGGCCCCGCGCCGGCCGCGCCGTCGTCGAAGACCGCGGAGACCTGGGCGCCCGGGGGCAGGCCGGTGGCGCTGAACGCGAGCACGTTGCCGGCGACAGCAGAGGCCCGGTCGACCTCGAGCGTGGCCGGGCCGGGCCGCGCCGGCTTCGCCGGGTCGCCCGGCGTGGCGGGCGGGTCGGTGGTGGCGCCCGGGTCCGTCGAGGGCGCTTCGGTCGAGGCGGTCGGCGGCGAGGAGCCGGCGGCGACCGAGACCGGCGTGAACGTCTCGTTGTTGGCGTTGGTGACGCCGTGCGCGCCGATGGTGATCACACCGCAGGTGACCTTGCGGCAGTCGACGGTCGTGACGGCCCCGGAGCGGTCGTAGGCCCGGAACACCGCGCCCGGCACCACGAGCTGCGTGGACCACGAGCCGGACGCCGACATCACGCCGCCGTTGGCCGCGCTCGCGGTGTCGGAGCCCGGGAACGCGACGAACCGCTGGAAGCCCTGGTTGTCCTTGGTCTCGCTGTCGGGCACGTAGAGGTAGTCGGCGCCGGTCACGCCGCCCTTGCTGGGCTGCCAGCCCGGCTCGACGGTGCCGAAGAAGACGTAGATGCCGCCGCTGCCGCCCTTGATCGACTGGAAGCCGCTGCCGGAGACCCGGACCGTCGTCGCGTACGTCGGATCGACGCTGCCGGGGGACACCGATACGTCCGCGGCGGCGAGGGCGGGCGCCGGCACGAGCACGGCGACCGCGAGCAGGAGGAGGGGGATCAGCCGGCGGGCCACGGGACCTCCTCCCGCACCCGGACCGGCACCACCAGCAGGCTGCCGGCGTGCTCGATCACGTCGACCGCGTGCGCGTAGACCTCGGTCAGCAGCTCGGCGGTGAGCACCTCCGCCGGCGGCCCGTCGGCGCGCACGGCGCCGTGCGCGAGCACGCAGACCCGGTCGGCGTAGGCGGCCGCGAGCGACAGGTCGTGCAGCACCACGACGACGGCCGCGCCGGACCGGGCGGCCTCGCGGGCGACCGCGAGCAGCGACTCCTGGTGCCGGATGTCGAGGGCCGCGGTCGGCTCGTCGAGCATCAGCACCGGCGTCGCCTGGGCGAGCAGCCGGGCGAACGACGCCCGCGCCTGCTCGCCTCCCGACAGCGTCGGGTAGAGGCGCGCGGCCAGGTCGGCGACGTCGGCGCGCGCCATCGACTCGGCGACCACGCGATCGTCGTCGTCCTCCTGCGGCGTGCGGACCCACGGCGAGCGGCCCATCCGGACCACCTCCTCGACCCGGAACCCGAACGCCAGCCCCTGCTTCTGCAGCTGCACGGCCCGCAGCCGGGCCAGCTCGCGCGCGGGGTAGGCGCCGAGGTCGCGGTCCTCGAGGACCACCGAGCCGCTCGACGGCGAGACGTCGCCGGACAGCACGCCCAGCAGCGTGGACTTCCCGGCGCCGTTGGGGCCGACCAGCGCGATCAGCTCGCCGGGCCGGACGTCGAGGTCGACGTCGACCAGGATCGGGTGCCCGTCGTAGACGACCCCGACGCGGCGGGCGCTCAGCCAGACTCCGGGGAACGCGGTCATGCCCAGCCTCCGGCGGTACGCCGGGCGCGCCGGATCAGCCAGAAGAAGAACGGTCCGCCGACCAGCGCGGTGAGCATCCCGATCGGCAGGTCGGCGTACGCGATGAGCGTCCGGGCCCACAGGTCGGCCAGCACCAGCAGCACCGCGCCGCCGAGGGCGCTGGCGGGGACGAGGAGCCGGTGGCCGGGTCCGGCGATCAGCCGGATCAGGTGGGGTACCACGAGCCCGATGAACGAGATGATCCCGCAGAACGCGACCGCGGCCGCGGTGAGCAGCGCGACCACGACGATGACCGACATCCGCAGCCGCTCGACGTCGACGCCGACGTGCCGCGCGGCGCGGTCGCCGAGCGCGAGCAGGTCGAGCCTGGACGCCAGCGCGAGCGCGGCGCCGATGCCGACGGCGACCATCGGGGCGACCACGGCGACCTGCTCCCAGCGCGAGCCGTTGAGGCTGCCGAGGGTCCAGAACACGATCTCCTCGCGGGCCTGGGTGTCGCCGAGGAACATCAGGAACGCCAGCGCGGCGCTGGTCATCGCGTTGATCGCGATGCCGGTCAGCACCAGCGTCACGACCTCGGTGCGCCCGCCGTCACGGGACATCACGTAGACGAGCATCGTGGTGAGCAGGCCGCCGACGAAGGCGCAGACCGCGACCGTCCAGGTGCCGGCGAAGGTGAGCGAGAAGACGATCGCGGTGGCCGCGGCGACCGCGGCCCCGGCGGAGACGCCGACCACGCCCGGCTCGGCCAGCGGGTTGCCGAACACGCCCTGCATGAGCGCGCCGGCGGTCGCGAGGGCGGCGCCGGCGAGGGCCGCCATCGCCACGCGCGGGAACCGCACCTGCCACAGCGTGCTGTCCCCCTGCGGATGGGTCGGCATCGGCCCGATGTCGAGGCCGGCCTTGTGCATGATCGAGCCGAGGACCTCCGAGGCCGGGATGTCGAGCTGGCCCTGCCCGGCCGCCAGGACCAGCGCGACCACGAGCGCGACGGTGAGGCCGCCGAGCAGCCCGGCCCGCGCGCCCAGCGCCCGGATGCCCGGGCGCTGGCGGTCGACGACGGTGGCGGTCACGACCCGGGCCTCGCGACCGCCTCCGGCGCGTACGCCGCCACGGCCAGTGCGTTGAGCACGCTGGCCGTGATCGGGCCGAAGCCGAGGATCTGGGAGTCGTCCATCGCCACGAACCGACGGTTCTGCCCCGCGGGCGTCTCCGCCAGGGCCGGAAGCCTCTCGACAAGCCCGTCGACGCCGCCCGCGGACTCCAGGCCGCCGGTCATCATCAGCACCAGGTCCGGCTGCGCGGCGATCAGGCCCTCGTCGGTGAGCGGCTTCATGCCGTTCCAGCCGATCTCCTTGGCCACGTCGTACCCGCCGATGGCGTCGATCAGGCCGTCGGCCCCGGAGCCCTCGCCGAACATGTAGTAGACGCCGGACTGCCCGCGCACGTAGAGGAAGACCATGCGCAGCCGCTGCCCGTCGTCGGCGGGAGCGACCTTCGCGATCTGGGCGGTGACGTCGTCGATCTGCCGCTGGGTGCGCTTCGCCAGCGCGTCGCCCTCCGCAGGGACGCCGAGGGCGTCGGCCACGCCGCGGATCAGCTCGCCGACGTTGTCGAGGCCGCGGCCGGAGTCGAGCACGACGACGGGGATGCCGGCGTCGCGCATCTGGAGGATGACGTCCCAGGGGCCGAGCGAGGTGTCGGTGATGATCACGGTGGGGTCGAGCGCGAGGATCGCCTCGGCGTTGAGGTCGTGGCCCTTCTGGGTGACCAGCGGCAGGTCCGCGGCCTCGGGGAAGCTCGTGGACACGTCGCGGCCGACCAGCGAGTCGCCGAGGCCGAGCTCGAAGACCGTGCGCGAGAGCGTGCCGTAGATGTCGAGCGCGAGGATCCGGCTGGTGTCGTCGACGGTGACCTTGGTGCCCTGGTTGTCGGTGACGGTGACCGGCAGCCGGGGCCGGGGGTCCTGCGCCACCGGGTCGATCGGGGTGTCGGCGGCGGCGACGACCTCGCCCTGCCAGTCGCGCACGTCGGCCAGCGGGGTGACCTCGGAGAGCGCCGGCGCGGTCGAGCCGGATACGGCCGTCGTGCTCTCTCCGGAGGGCTCGCTCGGAGAGGAGAGTCCGCACCCGGCGAGCAGCACCATCACGAGGCCCGTCAGGGCAGCCCCCACCGGCCGCAACCCACACCGCATGGCGCACAGAGTACCAGTGACTTAGGCTTGCCTTACCTTTGGTCTGGACGTTCTCGACATGATGTCATCATCTTGCTGACAATCTGTCATCATCAGTCCCGTACCCCGAGCACTGGAGATCCGATGACCGTTCTCGACGAGAGCACCCGTCTGTCGCTGTCCACCGCGATGCGGGAGGGCTCGCTGGCCGAGCACCAGGCCGCGGAGGACTCCGCCTTCATGTCCGAGCTGCTCGCCGGCCGGGTCGACGAGCAGGGGTACGCCGCCTACCTGCTGCGCCTGCGCACGGTCTATGCGGCCATGGAGGAGACCGTCCGCGCCCACGCCGCCGACCCGATCGTCGCCGCGGTCGCCGACCCGGCGCTGGAGCGGCTCGCCGCCATCGACGCCGACCTCGACCACTGGCTCCCCGGCGGGCCCCGCACCGTCGAGTCGCCGGCCGCGGCGGCGTACCGCGAGCGCGTCCTCGCGGCCGGCGCGTGGGGCGGCCTGCTCGCCGCGCACCACTACACCCGCTACCTCGGCGACCTCTCCGGCGGCCAGGCGATCGGCCGGATCCTCGACCGCACCTTCGAGCTCGACGGCTCCGGCATCGCCTTCTACGACTTCGCCGAGATCCCGAAGCCGAAGCCGTACAAGGACGGCTACCGCGCCCGCCTCGACGCGCTCGGCCTCTCCGAGGCCGACATCGCCCGCGTCGTCGACGAGGTCAAGGTCGCCTTCCGGCTCAACCAGGCGCTCTTCGCCGAGCTCGCCCGGAGCCTGGACGCCTACCGCCGCTGAGGTGGATAGCCTTCGCTGTGTGAGGGTTCTCGTCACCGGCGCGGCCGGCAGCATCGGGCGCGTCGTCACCGTCGGCCTCGCCGACCGCGGCCACACCGTGGTCGGCCTCGACCGGGTGCCGCAGCCCGACGGCACCGACAGCACGTGGTACTCGGTCGACTGCGCGGACGCCGACGCGGTAGCCGCGGTCTTCGACGAGGAGTCCGTCGACGCCGTCGTGCACCTCGCCGGCCACCCGGACGAGGCGAGCCTCCCCGACTCGCTGACCTCGCACGTCGTCACCACCGCGGCCCTGCTGGACGCGATGGTCGAGCACGACGTCGGCCGGCTCGTGTACGCGTCCTCCAACCACGCGGTCGGCCGGACGCCGCGCCCCGCGGACGGCGAGCTCGTGGGGGTCGACGCCCAGCCCCGCCCGGACACGTTCTACGGCGTCGGCAAGGTCGCCGCCGAGGCGGTGCTGAGCCTGTACGCCGACCGCTACGGCATCGACGCCGTGGCCTGCCGGATCGGGTCGTTCCTCGAGCAGCCCGAGTCCGTGCGCCACCTGTCGACCTGGCTCTCCCACGACGACTGCGTGCGGATGGTCGAGGCCGCGCTCACCGCGACCGCGCCGGGCTTCGCGGTCCTCTACGGCATCTCCGCCAACACCCGCGCCTGGTGGGACCTCGAGCCGGGCCGGGCGCTCGGCTACGAGCCGCTGGACGACGCCGAGGAGTTCGCCGCCCAGGTCGCCGCCGATCCCGGCGACGAGGCGGAGGCGGCGTACGTCGGCGGGCCGTTCGCCACGGCGGCGTACGAGCAGCCGGCGCTGGACCGGTCCTGAGCTCGGCGGCGAGCACTGACGGAAGTGTGAAGACCGCTGGCCGCTCACCGCTCCTGAGGGTGTCGACGCCACCTGGCACCCCGGCCCGTGCCTTCGGGTGAGATCAGCCCGTCGTCCCTCATCGCGGTCAGCTCCAGGCGGATCGTCTGGTCACTGATGCCGGGCAGCGCGACCCGAACGTCACCGATCCTGAACAGCATCGGGGCGTGGTGGAGCACGTACTCGCGGACGCGGCCCTGCTTGGTGCCGGAGGACCGGTCGGACGCTGCACGCAGCTCGAACGTCTCGTATGCCGAGGACAGCGTGGTGACGAAGTAGCTCAGCCACGGCCACGGGTCGTGCTCCTGCTCGTGCCAACCGTGGGTGGAGGCGAGCAGCGCGGCGTAGTAGTCGTCGGCGGTGGTGGCGATCAGCTGCTCCAGCGAGACGTACTGGCCGGCGCCGTAGCCGGCATCCGCGAGGAGCGCGTTCGTCAGCGCGCGCACGACCCGGCCGTTCCCGTCCTCGAACGGGTGGATCGTGAGTAGGTCCAGGACGAACAGGCCGATCAGCAGGATCGGATGGTGCTCGTGCTTCTCGAGCTCCTCGTCGTACCGGGCGATCAGCTCGGTGACGTAGAACTCCGTTCGGGCGGCCGGCACAGGGACGAACCGCACCTCCTGGGTGCCGTCAGGGGAGCGGTCCACCACGAGGTTGTCGCCGACCTTGAGGGCCCCACCGGAGAGCTCTGTGTACTCGAAGAGCTTGCGGTGCAGGTGCAAGAGCAGGCCCACGTTGAGTGGGCGCCAGTCTTCGGTGAAGAGGTAGTCCAGGGCGGCCCGGTAGCCGGCGAGCTCCTGCTCGCTGCGGTTTCGCAAGGTGGTGGCCTTGCCGTCGATGATCTGCGCCGCGCGCGCCCGGTCGGGAACCACGACACCTTCGAGCGCGCTGGACGCGGTGATCGACGCCACCCGGGCGCGCGACGAGAGCTCGGTCAGGAGGGCAGGGAGCTGGTTGCGGAACAGCTCCTCGCGACCGCGGCCCACGTCGATCCTGCTCAGACGCATGACGAGTCCGCTCGGGATCGACTCGAGGATCCGATCCACCGACGAGATCGACAGCACCGAACCTCCCAATGAAATCGCCTAAACATGCTAAGAGGTCACTACCTTAGTACGTTTAGCCGGTTCCATTGGAGGTCCGGGCAGTCCGGGCGCAGGAAGGTGCCGGCCTCGAAGGCACCGGCGGATCCGCCACGCCGAGCTCATCCGGTCCTGGGTTTGGGGGCCTGCGCTTGAGTGGGGCCATGACCCTTCAGCAACGCACCCTCGGCACCACCTCCCCGCTCACCGTCTCCGCCCTCGGCCTCGGCTGCATGGGCATGTCGGAGTTCTACGGCGGGCGCGACGAGGGCGAGGCGATCGCGACCATCCATCGCGCCCTCGACCTCGGCGTCACCTTCCTCGACACCGCCGACATGTACGGCCCGTTCACCAACGAGCAGCTGGTCGGCAAGGCGATCGCCGGCCACCGCGACGAGGTCCGGCTCGCGACCAAGTTCGGCAACGAGCGGCTCCCCGACGGCACCCGGGTCGGGATCAACGGAAGGCCCGAGTACGTCCGCTCCGCATGCGACGCCTCGCTCCAGCGGCTCGGCGTCGACCACATCGACCTCTACTACCAGCACCGCGTCGACCAGACCGTCCCGATCGAGGAGACCGTCGGCGCGATGAGGGAGCTCGTCGAGGCCGGCAAGGTGCGGCACCTCGGCCTCTCCGAGGCATCCCCCGAGACCATCCGCCGCGCGCACGCGGTGCATCCGATCACCGCGCTGCAGACCGAGTACTCGCTGTTCACCCGCGACCTCGAGGACGAGATCCTGCCGACGATCCGCGAGCTCGGCATCGGGCTCGTGCCCTACTCCCCGCTCGGCCGCGGCGTCCTCACCGGCGCCATCACCTCCGAGGAGTCGCTCGACGAGGGCGACTCGCGCCGCTCGGCGTACTTCCCGCGGCTCAACGGCGAGGGCCTGCGGGCGAACCTCCGGCTGGTCGACGCGATCCGCGCGATCGCCGACGAGTTGGGCTGCACGCCCGGCCAGCTCGCGCTGGCGTGGGTGCTCGCCCAGGGCGACGACGTCGCGCCGATCCCGGGCACCAAGCGGGTCAGGTACCTCGAGGAGAACGTCGCCGCGGCCGACGTCGCGCTCACCGACGACGACCTGCGGGCGCTCGAGGAGGCCGTGCCGCGCGGCTCCGTGGTGGGCGACCGCTACGGCGACATGTCCACGATCGACAGCTGACGCCGCAGGCCGGCGACGCAGCCGGCCATCATCCGGTGGTGGTTCCACCGGAGCATCGGGCGGGCGACGTACGACGCCGCGCCCAGCAGGCCGCCGACGGTGACCTGCTGGGCGAGGTCGAGGCGAGTGCCGTGGGTTTCGGCTGCTGACAGCCGAAACCGCACCGATCCCTCGAGGTCGCCGGACAGCGCGACCTCGAGCCGGCCCGGCGAGCGATCGACGGCGTGCAGCAGCAGGTCGAGGGTGTAGGGCAGCGCGGATCGGCAGAGCACCCGCGCGTCGTCCGGCCCGAGCGAGGCGACCGCCACCACCTGGGGCCACCACTCCGGGTAGCGCTCGAGGTCGACCAGCACCGCGTGCACGTCTGCCATGGGCGCGGGCAGGTCCCAGGTGCCGGAGAAGGCGAAGGAGGCGCGCATCCTCGTATCGTGCCCCCCATGACCGAACTCCTCACCGCCGCGCGGGCCTGGGCCGCCGACGACCCCGACCCGCAGACCCGCGCCGAGCTCGAGCGGCTGATCGCGGCGGTGGAGGCCGGCGGCGACGCTGGCCACGCTGCCGGGGAGGATCTCGCCGACCGCTTCGCGGGGACGCTGGAGTTCGGCACGGCGGGCCTGCGCGGCGCGCTCGGCGCCGGCCCCAACCGGATGAACCGGGTCGTCGTGACCCGCGCGGCGGCCGGGCTGGCGGCGTACCTCCGCGACACCGGGCACGAGCGCGGCTCGGTCGTGATCGGGTACGACGCGCGACACAACTCCGACGTCTTCGCCCGCGACACGGCCGAGGTGATGAGCGGGGCCGGGCTGACGGCGTACCTCCTCCCCCGGCCGCTGCCGACGCCGGTGCTGGCGTTCGCGATCCGCGAGCTCGGCTGCGCGGCCGGCGTGATGGTGACCGCGAGCCACAACCCGCCGCAGGACAACGGCTACAAGGTCTACCTCGGCGACGGCAGCCAGATCGTGCCGCCCGCCGACGGCGACATCGCGTCGCGGATCGCCGCGGTGGGCGCGGTCCCCGAGGTGCCGCGCGGCTCCTCGGGGAAGGTGCTCGACGAGGAGATCGTGGACCGCTACCTCGACACGGTCGCCGACCTCGCCGTCGACGGCCCGCGCGACCTCGACCTGGTCTACACGCCGCTGCACGGCGTCGGGGGTACGACGGTGCTGCGGGTGCTCGAGGCGGCCGGGTTCCGCGAGCCCGCGGTCGTGGAGCAGCAGGAGCAGCCGGACCCGGACTTCCCGACCGTCGCGTTCCCCAACCCGGAGGAGCCGGGCGCGATGGACCTCGCGATGGCGCTCGCCGACGAGCGCGGCGCCGACCTGGTGGTCGCCAACGACCCGGACGCCGACCGCTGCGCCGCCGCCGTACCCGGCCCGCACGGGTGGCGGATGCTCCGCGGCGACGAGGTCGGCGCGCTGCTCGCGCACGCGCTGCTGGCCCGGGGCAAGCCGGGCACCTACGCGTGCAGCATCGTCTCGTCCTCGCTGCTCGAGAAGCTGGCCGCCGCGGCGGGCCGGCCGTACGCCGAGACGCTCACCGGCTTCAAGTGGATCGGCAGGATCGACGACCTGGCCTACGGCTACGAGGAGGCGCTGGGCTACTGCGTCGACCCCGAGCACGTGAGGGACAAGGACGGCGTCTCCGCGCTGCTGCTGCTCTGCGAGCTCGCCGCGTCGCTCAAGGCGGCCGGGCGGACGCTCGTCGACCTGCTCGACGACCTCGCCCGCGAGCACGGCCTGCACGCCACCGACCAGCTCTCCGTCCGGGTCACCGACCTCGGCGAGATCGCCGCCGCGATGACCCGCCTCCGGACCTCCCCGCCCGCCTCGCTCGGCGGCCTCGCGGTCGAGGCGGTCGACGACCTCGCCCTCGGCAGCCCCTCGCTGCCCCCGACCGACGGCCTGCGCTACCGCCTCGCCGACGGCGCCCGCGTCATCGTCCGCCCCAGCGGCACCGAGCCCAAGCTCAAGTGCTACCTCGAGGTGGTCGTCCCCGTACCCCCCGAGAACGGTCCCGAGGGGGCCGACGGTGTCGACGCCGCCCGGATCGCCGCCGCCGGCCGCCTCGACGCCCTCCGCGACGGCATCCGGGCCGCCGCCGGCCTCTGAAGACGACCGTGACCGAGCGATACCCCGACCTTCCCGACTGGAACGACGACCCGCCGTCGCCGTCGAGCTCTCGAGAGCCCACCTCGCAGTCGGCTCCCGACCTCCCGGAGGTGCGCGCGCTGCTGGCCGACGGCTGGCAGTTGGCACCTGAGGCGCCGCTGTTCGCGTTCCTGCCCGCGGTGTGGCCACGCGAGCACCGCATCTGGGTCCACGACCGCAGCACGCACTACAGCGAGGAGTTCGTCGACGGCGGACCCGGCCGGCTCGTGGTGGCCGACCGGGAGTCGGTGGAGATGTTCGACAACGACATGGCGGCCCTGTGCGAGTCGGCCGGTGTCCCGAGTCGGCCCGCGGACAGGGTGTGGCTGCTGCGGGTCCCGGCGGAGTCGCGGTGGACCGTGGAGGACGTGCTCGGCGAGATCCGCAGACGCGCCAGGGCCGCGGGAGTTCCCGTGCGGACGTCCCGGCAGTTCACCGACGTCGCCGTCCGGACCGTCCAGGACATGCCCGCCGGCCGCTGAGGCTTCTGCACGCGCCCCGAACGGCTCAGAAGGCCAGCAGCCAGACCAGGAACGCGATCACGAGCACCACGCAGCCGACGATCTCCGGCCAGGCCCAGGTACGCCGCACGCCCGCATCGGTCGGGCCGAACCGCTCCCGGTCCTCCCGGGCGAGCTGGGTGATCCGCTCCTCGGCTATCGCCGATGCCGCCGCAGCCCAACATGACCTCGATCCCGACCGGGCCAGTCTGGCCATCGCCTGGCAGGCCGCACGCGACCAGGTGGTTCAGGCCGCCCACGTGATCACCGATAAGGTCATCGACCCGGTCGGCGCCATCGGCACCAGCGCGCTGGCCACCCCCTAGCCGCGCGACGCGCACGGGCATCGCCACGCATCGTCAAACGAGCGGATCGTTCCGGATTCCAATCTGGAACGCCGAAGACAAGGAGCACGCCGAGCGAGCTGCTTGCAGCCTCGCCACTGACTACGTTAGGTGGCCCCAGACGGTCGCCAGGTTACCGAGGACCTCGACGTGCTGCTCGCCTTCGACCGCTGTCCCGGCGAGCACTGGATCTACCTGCGGACGACCAACCCGATCGAGTCCACCTTCGCCACCGTCAGACTCCGCCAGCGCGTCACCAAGGGACCCGGCTCGCACTGCCTGCGTCGCGATGGCGTTCAAGCTCATCGAGTCCGCCCAGCAGCGTGGGGAGCGGTCGACGCGCCACACCTGGTCGCGCTGGTCCGCGCCGGCGCCACGTTCAACAACGGCAAACTCGTCGCACGACGAGTCAGGAGGTGGTCAGCAAGTCGCATGACACGCCGATCCTCAGGTCTTGAACGTTCCTCGCGCCCGGTCCGGTCAGCCAGACATGCCCGCTTCACTGGAGCGGGACTGTGACGTTGACGGCCGGGATTGCCGGCTGCACCACGCGAGGCGACCTGAGGTTCGCCGGATTGCTCCGAAGCTCCAATGAAGCTCAGGAGATCCTTGGAACCATTCGGCCTGTCCAGGGCCTCTACTACAGAGAGAAGGCTGTACGCGAGAGTTATGCGCCCCCAAGACGGGCGCCGGACCAGCGTTGACGCCAGCGAAAGGTACGGAGCCATCGGGACTGACGCGGAGTTTGAGGCGTACGTGGCAGCCAGGTGGACGAGCCTGGTGCGTTCTGCCTACCTGATGGGATGCGCGGTTCCGGATGCCGAGGATCTTGTGCAGACCACGTTGGCTGATCTCTACCGACGATGGGACCGGGTTTCGGCCGCGGGTGACCCCGACGGCTATGTCTACCGAAGTCTCCTGAACCGATTTCGACGGTCGCGGAGACGTCGCTGGTGGGGTGAACAACCGGTCGGGGACCTCCCCGAAGACAGGGCGGGCTCGAGCGACGACTCCACCGATGGCCTGGACCTGCGCGCAGCCTTGCGCCGGGTGCCGGCTGAGCGCCGCGCCGTCTTGGTCTTGAAGTTCTTTCACGATCTCACCGAACCGGAGATCGCCACGCTACTCGGCACACCCTTGGGGACCGTCAAGAGCCGGACAGCACGGGGGATGGAGGATCTCCGGCGCCTCTATCTGTCCGGCCACATCCATGTACAGGAGGAAGCATGAACCGGAACCTGGCCGACGAATTGAAGCAAGTAGCGCAGTCACCCACAATCGCGCCTCCGCCGACGATCGACGCTCTCGTCACCCGGTCTCATCGCCATCGCGGGCTGATGACGGGAGCCGTGGTCATCGCGCTTGCAGCCGCCGCTCTTGCTGTGGTTCGGGTCCTCCCGGACAACGGGGGGTCTGCGACACAACCTGTCACCTCGGCACAGACTCGAGCTACGGGCGACGTGATCAGCGATGATCCCTTCGTCCTCGACTGTCCCCCGGGAATCTCCCGCGACGACGTATCTATCGACTTCGGACCCGACGGCTACACGTCAGCACAGGAGGCGGTGTCAGGAATGCTCCAAGACGGGGAAAGCGCCAGCGAAGCCCGCGCCACGACCACCAACGGCGAAGCCGAGATCGCGTTGATCCGGCGTGACGGCACAACGCGCGCGGTGGTCACGGTCGCGAAGTACGAATCCAGATGGCGTCCCTCGGCCGTCTCGGGATGCGCCGGGGAGACCATCGGTCTCAAGTAGCGGACGTGCGGATTGGTGCGAACACGGACGGAACCTCTCAGACGCCTGCAGCCTCGCTTCACCACGTGCCTCCGAGCGGGAGTCGGTGGAGATGTTCGACAACGACATGACGGCCCGGTGCGAGTCGGCCGGTGTGCCGAGTCGGCCCGCGGACAGATCAGGTGCGACGGCACTCAGAGGGCCAGCAGCCAGACCAGGAACGCGATCACGAGCACCACACAGCCGACGATCTCCGGCCAGGCCCAGGTACGCCGCACGCCCGCATCGGTCGGGCCGAACCGCTCCCGGTCCTCCTGGGCGAGCTGGGTGATCCGCTCCTCGACGTACAGCTGGTAGGTGTCCTGCGCGGTCGGGTCGATCGCGTCGCCGCGGGCGCTGCGCCGCCGGGTCCGGATCTTCTGGCGGGCGGTGTAGCCGACGACCGGGGACAGGTAGCGCCGGCCGCCGGCGCTGACCGCCGTCACCTGCGAGACCGCGACCCGGTCGATCGAGCCGAGCGGGATCTCCTCGGTATGGAACATGCCGCGCATGACCAGCGTGCGCTCGGTCGCCCAGAGCGCGGGCCGCAGCATCGCGCACCACACGAGGAGGGTGCCGAGGACGGCCAGGATGGCGACGCCGAGGGGCCGCCCGGTCTCCCAGGGGAGTACGGCGAGGGCCAGGATGCCGAGGGTCAAGGCCAGTCCGACGTACCCGCTGACCTGTCCGTTGGTCGCGTGGAACCGTTCGCTGACGGCGGGGGCCATGGGGCGTCTCCTGGGTTGTGGCGCGGTGCGCGCACAACCCTATGCTGGGTCGGTGAGCAGCACGTCCACCCTCCTCGGCTCGACGTTCGACGACGTCACCGGGTCCGAGACCTCGCTGCGGCGCTTCCTGCACGGGCTGCCCGGCGTGGACCAGGTCGGCGCGGAGGCGCGCGCGGCCGGTCTCGGGACCCGCTCCATCAAGACCACCGCGAAGGAGTTCGCCCTGGACCTGGCGATCCGCATGGTCGACCTGACCACGCTGGAGGGCCAGGACACCCCGGGCAAGGTGCGTGCGCTCGCCGCCAAGGCGATGCGCCCCGACCCGGCCGACCCGACCTGCCCGTCGGTCGCCGCGGTCTGCGTGTACGCCGACCTGGTGGCTCCGGTGCGCGAGGTCGTCGGCGACCGCGTGCACGTCGCGGCCGTCGCCACGGCGTTCCCGAGCGGCCGCGCGGCCCTCGACATCAAGCTCGCCGACACCCGCGACGCGGTCGAGGCCGGCGCCGACGAGATCGACATGGTGATCGACCGCGGCGCATTCCTCTCGGGCCGCTACCTGCAGGTCTTCGAGGAGATCGTCGCGGTCAAGGAGGCGTGTCGCCAGAAGAATGGGGAGAGCGCACATCTGAAGGTCATCTTCGAGACCGGTGAGCTCCAGACCTACGACAACGTACGCCGGGCGAGCTGGCTGGCGATGCTGGCCGGCGGCGACTTCATCAAGACCTCCACGGGCAAGGTGCAGCCGGCCGCGACCCTGCCGGTCACGCTGGTCATGCTCGAGGCGGTCCGCGACTTCCGCGAGCAGACCGGCACGATGATCGGCGTGAAGCCGGCGGGCGGCATCCGTACGGCGAAGGACGCGATCAAGTACCTCGTGATGGTCAACGAGGTCGCCGGTCCCGACTGGCTGGACCCGGGCCGGTTCCGCTTCGGGGCCTCCACGCTGCTCAACGACCTGCTGATGCAGCGCTCCAGGATGCGGACCGGCCGCTACTCCGGCCCCGACTACTTCACGCTGGACTGATCCCCCATGACTTTCGAATATGCCCCAGCACCCGAGTCGCGCAGCATCGTCGACATCAAGCCGTCGTACGGGCTGTTCGTCGACGGCGAGTTCGTCGACGGCCACGGCAAGAGCTTCAAGACGATCAGTCCCGCCACCGAGGAGGTCCTCGCCGAGGTCGCCGAGGCCGACGAGGCCGACGTCGACGCCGCGGTCAAGGCCGCCCGCGGGGCCTACGACAGGGTCTGGTCGAGGATGCCGGGCCGCGAGCGCGCCAAGTACCTCTACCGGATCGCGCGGATCGTCCAGGAGCGCGGCCGCGAGCTCGCCGTCCTGGAGTCGCTCGACAACGGCAAGCCGATCAGGGAGTCCCGCGACGTCGACGTCCCGACCGCCGCCGCGCACTTCTTCTACTACGCCGGCTGGGCCGACAAGCTTCAGTACGCCCTGCCGAATTCCGGGGCACGCGGCACCGACCCGCAGCCGCTCGGTGTCGCCGGCCAGGTGATCCCGTGGAACTTCCCGCTGCTGATGCTGGCGTGGAAGATCGCGCCCGCGCTGGCGTGCGGCAACACCGTGGTGCTCAAGCCCGCCGAGACCACGCCCCTGACGGCGCTGCTGTTCGCCGAGATCTGCCAGCAGGCCGACCTTCCGGCCGGCGTCGTCAACATCGTCACCGGCGCCGGCGCGACCGGCCAGGCGCTCGTGGGCCACCCGGGCATCGACAAGGTCGCCTTCACCGGCTCGACCGAGGTCGGCAAGGCGATCGCCCGCACGGTCGCCGGCACCGACAAGAGGGTGACCCTCGAGCTCGGCGGCAAGGCCGCGAACATCGTCTTCGACGACGCCCCGCTCGACCAGGCGGTCGAGGGCATCGTCGACGGCATCTTCTTCAACCAGGGCCACGTCTGCTGCGCCGGCTCGCGTCTGCTCGTGCAGGAGTCGATCGCCGAGGAGCTGCTGGCCAGGCTCAAGCGCCGGATGTCCACGCTGCGCGTGGGCGACCCGCTGGACAAGAACACCGACATCGGCGCGATCAACTCTCACCTGCAACTCGCCCGCATCCGGGAGCTGGTAGAGATCGGCGAGGCCGAGGTCGGGTCCGGGGAGGGCGCCGGGCGCTGGTCGCCCGAGTGCGAGCTGCCCCAGCACGGCTTCTGGTTCCCGCCGACGCTGTTCACCGGCGTCTCCCAGGCCCACCGGATCGCCCGCGAGGAGATCTTCGGCCCGGTGCTGTCGGTGCTGACCTTCCGGACGCCGGCCGAGGCGGTCGAGAAGGCCAACAACACGCCGTACGGCCTCTCCGCGGGGGTCTGGACCGACAAGGGTTCGCGGATCCTGTCCATCGCCGACCAGCTGCGCGCCGGGGTGGTGTGGGCCAACACGTTCAACAAGTTCGACCCGACCAGCCCGTTCGGCGGCTACCAGGAGTCGGGCTACGGCCGCGAGGGCGGCCGCCACGGTCTGGAGGCCTACCTCAAGTGACTGCACGCGTCGACGTCCGCAAGACCTACAAGCTCTACATCGGGGGCGCGTTCCCCCGCTCCGAGTCCGGCCACTCCTACGAGGTGACCGACAGCAGGGGGAGGTTCGTGGCCAACGCCGCCCTCGCCTCCCGCAAGGACGCGCGCGACGCGGTCCTCGCAGCAAGGAAGGCGTTGGGGCCCTGGGCCCAGCGGTCCTCGTACAACCGGGCCCAGATTCTCTACCGCGTCGCCGAGGTGATGGAGGACCGGCGCCCGCAGTTCGTGCAGGCGATCGTCCGGTCCGAGGGCCTGTCGACGGCCAAGGCCGAGAGGGCGCTCGACGAGGCCATCGACCGGCTGGTCTGGTACGCCGGCTGGGCGGACAAGATCACCCAGGTGGTCGGCAACGCCAACCCGGTGGCCGGCCCGTTCTTCAACCTCTCCACGCCCGAGCCGACCGGCGTGGTCGCCGTCCTCGCGCCCCAGGAGTCGAGCCTGCTCGGCCTGGTCAGCGTGGTCGCGCCCGCGATCGTCACCGGCAACACGGTG
This sequence comes from Nocardioides hungaricus, assembly GCF_054782915.1. Classification (NCBI taxonomy): domain Bacteria; kingdom Bacillati; phylum Actinomycetota; class Actinomycetes; order Propionibacteriales; family Nocardioidaceae; genus Nocardioides; species Nocardioides hungaricus. The sequence goes on from NZ_BAAGRO010000019.1 coordinate 52,618, forward strand.
GTCGTGGTGTCGTCGTACGACCGGCCGCTGCCCGCGGTGACGTTCGCCGAGGTGCTCGCGACCTCCGACGTGCCCGGCGGCGTGGTCAACATCCTCACCGGCTCCGCCGCGACCCTCGGCCCCTGGCTGGCCGCGCACATGGACGTCGACGCGATCGACCTCACCGGCATCGCCGGCCAGACCGCGCTCGCCACCGACCTCGAGATCGCGGCGGCCGACAACCTCAAGCGGGTACGCCGCGCGCCGGCCGCCGAGCCGGACTGGACGCTCGACCCCGGGCTCGAGCCGATGACGGCGTTCCTGGAGATCAAGACCGTCTGGCACCCGATCGGCGTATGAGCGAGCCCGGCGGGTGGCCGCGGCAGCCGGACTCCCGCACCTGCGGGCCGTCCGTGGTCGTGGTCCGGGCGGGCCTGCCCGGGCCGTGGCCGCGGTTCCGCGAGGACGTGCTCGCGACGCACCGGCGACTCAACCGGCTCTGGCCGCGCGCACTCGGTACGACGCCGTGGGCGATCGCCCGCGAGCTCCGTATGACGGGGCGGGGCGGCCGGGTGCGCCGCTATCGCCGCGCGGAGGTCCTCGCGGCGCTGCCGGACCCGGTGCCGGTCTACCTCGGCAGCCGGTGGCTGCCCCGGCACGTCGTGCTCGTGCTCGGCGAGCACGACGGCGAGCCGGTGGTCTACGACCCCGCCCTCGGCGCGGCCGTGCCGATGTCGGCCGCCCGCTGGCGGCACGCGTGGTGGGCGATCCTGCCCGGCTGATCCTCTCCGGCTGAGCGCCTTCGCCCGCGCGATCGATCGACGGGTCAGCTCGTCCAGACGACGAACACGAGCACCAGCCACGCGGCGGCGACGCCCAGCGCGAGCACGAGCACGCCGGTGGCCAGCAGGAACCAGGTGCGCCCGGCGCCCTCGATCCCGCCCTCGGTCGCCGCCACGTCGACCCGGTCGGGGCGCTCCGGGTCGTAGGCGACCTCGATCTCCTCACCGACCCGCGGCGGCGGCGCGGGTACGTCGGTCAGCGTCTGCGCCTCGACCGGCTCCGCCGCGCCCTCCGGCACGAACGCCACGACCGGGAAGTAGCGGGTGTCCGGCTCCGATCCGAGGCTGAGGTCCTTCGCCTCCAGCGCGACCACGGTCGCGCGGGTGTGGACCGCGCGGCTGCGGAAGCTCGCGGCGGCGTGCCGCACGGCGCGACCCTTGAGCACGAGCAGCAGCGCCACCAGCAGCAGGACGACCGCGGACCCCAGCAGGAGGACGGTCGGGGCGTAGTGGATCCTCACGACGCGGCCCCACCGGCCAGGGCGGCGTACCCGGGCTTGATGGTCTCGTCGATGATCGCGAGCCGCTCGTCGAAGGGCAGGAACGCGGACTTCATCGCGTTGATCGTGAACCACCGCAGGTCCTCGAGGCCGTAGCCGAACGCCTCCACCAGCGAGGCCATCTCGTGGCTCATCGAGGTGCGGCTCATCAGCCGGTTGTCGGTGTTGACCGTGACGCGGAACCGGAGCCTCGTCAGCAGCCCGATCGGGTGCTCGGCGATCGAGGTCGCGGCGCCGGTCTGCACGTTGGACCACGGGCACATCTCGAGCGGGATCCGCTTGTCCCGGACGTACGCCGCCAGGCGGCCCAGCTCGACGCTGCCGTCGTCGCGCACGGTGATGTCGTCGATGATGCGGACGCCGTGGCCGAGCCGGTCGGCGCCGCACCACTGGATCGCCTGCCAGATCGACGGGAGCCCGAAGCCCTCACCGGCGTGGATCGTGAAGTGCGCGTTCTCGCGCTGGAGGTACTCGAAGGCGTCGAGGTGCCGGGTCGGCGGGTAGCCCGCCTCGGCGCCGGCGATGTCGAACCCGGCCACGCCGCGGTCGCGCCACGCGACCGCGAGCTCGGCGATCTCCATCGAGCGCGCCCGGTGGCGCATCGCGGTCAGCAGCTGGCGGACCACGATCCGCTCGCCGGCCGCCGATACAGCGGCGACGCCCTCGTCGAAGCCCTCCTGCACGGCCGCGACCACCTCGTCGAGGCTCAGTCCCTGACTCACGTGCTGCTCGGGGGCGTAGCGGACCTCGGCGTACACGACCCCGTCCGCGGCGAGGTCCTCGACGCACTCCCGGGCGACCCGGGTGAGCGCGCCCGGGGTCTGCATGACCGCCACGGTGTGCTCGAAGGTCTCCAGGTAGCGCTCGAGCGAACCGCTGTCGGAGGCGTCGGCGAACCACTGCCCCAGCGACTCGGCCGTCAGCGCCCCCTCGACCTGCGGCAGCGCATGCCCGACCTCGGCGGCGAGGTCGATGATCGTCTGCGGCCGCAGCCCGCCGTCGAGGTGATCGTGCAGGAGGACCTTGGGCGCCCGGCGGATCCGGTCGAGGGTCGGGGTCATGCTCGCGATCCTCCCAGAGTTCGCTAGGTTGCCGCGTATGCGCGTCTTCAACTCCCTCGACGAGGTCGTCGCCGCGAAGGGCGAGGAGATCGGCACCTCGGACTGGCTCCGGGTCGACCAGGACCGGGTGAACACGTTCGCCGACGCCACCGGCGACCACCAGTGGATCCACGTCGACGTCGAGCGCTCCGCGGCCGGCCCGTTCGGCGGCACCATCGCGCACGGGTACCTGACGCTCTCGCTGATCCCCTTCCTCGGCGGCCAGGTCTTCGCCTTCGACACCCCCGGCGCCAAGCTCAACTACGGCGCCAACAGGGTCCGGTTCCCCAACCCGGTGCGCGTCGGCAGCCGGATCCGCTCCACCGTCTCGATCGGCGACGTCGCCGAGCTCCCCTCCGGCCTCCAGGTCACGCTGAGCCACACCATCGAGATCGAGGGCGAGGCGAAGCCCGCCTGCGTCGCGGAGACCGTCGTACTCCTCCTCCCCTGAGCCGCGACTCGGCGCAAGTTGCCCGCCAGGAAGCCCCGAGTCGGCGCAACTTGCCCACGCTGTCCACAGGCGCGCGGGCAAGACGCGCCGACTCGGCGCTCTGTGCCGGGCAAGACGCGCCGAGTCGCGCTAACCCACGCGGTCGATGAGCAGCGGGGACGGCGTGAACGGGGTGCCCCCGAGTGAGGTGTCCGAGATGGGTGAGATGTCGTAGCCGCCGGCGAGGGAGTCCAGGGCGCGGTCGAAGCGGGCCGGCTCGTCGGTGAGCAGCGTGAAGAGGGGGTCTCCGGAGGTGATGGCGTCACCGGGGCGGGCGTGCCAGACGACGCCGGCGCCGGCCTGCACCGGGTCCTCCTTGCGGGCCCGGCCGGCGCCGAGGCGCCAGGCGGCGAGACCGACGGCCAGCGCGTCCAGCCGAGTGAGTACGCCGGAGGAGGGGGCGGTCACCACCTGCGACTCGCGCGCCACCGGCAGGGGCGCGGCCGGGTCGCCGCCCTGGGCGGAGACCATCGCCCGCCATGCGTCCATGGCGCGGCCCGACGCCAGCGCCTCGGCCGGGTCGACATCCGCGCGACCCGCGCCGGCCAGCATCTCCCGCGCGAGCGCCAGGGTCAGCTCGACCACGTCGGCCGGGCCCCCGCCGGCGAGCACCTCGACCGACTCGGCGACCTCGATCGCGTTGCCCGCGCTGAGACCGAGCGGCGTCGACATGTCGGTGAGCAGCGCGACCGTGTGCACGCCGGCGTCCTGCCCGAGCGCGACCATCGTCTCGGCCAGCTCGCGCGCCTCGTCGAGCGACTTCATGAAGGCGCCGGTGCCGACCTTGACGTCGAGCACCAGCGCGCCGGTGCCCTCGGCGATCTTCTTGGACATGATCGAGGACGCGATCAGCGGGATCGCCTCCACGGTGCCGGTGACGTCGCGCAGCGCGTAGAGCTTCTTGTCCGCCGGGGCCAGCCCGTCGCCGGCCGCGCAGACCACCGCGCCGACCGACTCCAGCTGCGCGAGCAGCTCCTCGTTCGACAGCGCGGCCCGCCAGCCCGGGATCGACTCCAGCTTGTCGAGGGTGCCGCCGGTGTGGCCGAGGCCGCGGCCAGACAGCTGCGGCACCGCGACCCCGCACGCGGCGACCAGCGGCGCGAGCGGCAGCGTGATCTTGTCGCCGACGCCCCCGGTCGAGTGCTTGTCGGCGGTCGGCCGCGAGAGCGAGGAGAAGTCCATCCGCTCCCCCGACGCGATCATCGCCCGCGTCCAGCGGGAGATCTCGCGGCGGCTCATCCCGTTGAGCAGGATCGCCATCGCCAGCGCGGACATCTGCTCGTCCGCGACGTCCCCGCGCGTGTACGCGTCGACCACCCAGTCGATCTGGCCGTCGCTCAGCTCGATCCGGTCCCGCTTGGCGCCGATCACCTCGACGGCGTCATGGGGCTGGCTCACGCGAGGTCCTCCGGCCCGAACGCGTCGGGCAGCACCTGCGCCATCGTCCGGAGACCGGAGCCGGTCATCAGCAGCAGGTCCGGGCCGCCGTTCTCGTGCAGCAGCTGCCGGCAGCGCCCGCACGGCATGATCACCTCGCCCGCGCCGTTCACGCAGACGAAGTGCGTGAGCCGCCCGCCCCCGGTCAGGTGCAGCTGGCTGACCAGCCCGCACTCGGCGCACAGCACGACGCCGTACGCCGCGTTCTCGACGTTGCACCCCGTCAGCAGCCGTCCGTCGTCGGCGAGCGCCGCGGCACCGACGCGGTACCCGGAGTACGGCGCGTAGGCGTGGCCCGCCGCCTCGGCGGCGGCGGCGCGGAGCACCGCCCAATCGGCCTCGGCGGCCGCGACCGGAGCAGTCACGCGGGTCAGCGTAACCGTTACCCAATCTTGCTCTCGGATGGCCCTGACGGGCGGAGAACATTCGGTACGGTGACCGCTTGTCGCGCCGTACCGGACGGCCGGAACATGGAGGCAACTGTGAACAAGATGAGGAAGGCCGCGGCGAGCGGCTTCGTCGCGCTCCTCGCGGCATCCGCCCTGACGGCCTGCGGCGACGCGCCAGAGAAGTCCACCGACAACACCGGCAGCACCCCGGCGGCCTCGGACTTCCTGCCCTGCATCGTCTCCGACGCGGGCGGCTTCGACGACAAGTCGTTCAACCAGCTCAGCTACGAGGGCGTGAAGCAGGCCGCCGACGAGCTCGGCACCGACTTCAAGGCCGTCGAGTCCAACAGCGAGAACGACTACGCGCCCAACCTCGAGAACCTGGTCGCCGAGGGCTGCGACGTCATCGTGACCGTCGGCTTCGCGCTCGCCGCCGCGACCAAGGAGTCCGCGGCCGCGAACCCCGACATCGAGTACGTCCTCATCGACGACGCCGCCGACGGTGGCGACGACGGCCAGACCTTCGACGGCAAGCCCGACGTCGCGAACATCAAGCCGCTGCTCTACGACACCGCCCAGGCGGCGTTCCTCGCCGGCTACGCGGCCGCCGACTACACCAAGACCGGTGTCATCGGGACCTACGGCGGCCAGCCCTTCCCGACGGTGACCATCTTCATGGACGGCTTCAAGCAGGGCGCCGAGTACTACGCCCAGCAGAAGGGCAAGGACGTCAAGGTCGTCGGCTGGAACGGCAAGAACGGCTCCTTCACCGGTGGCTTCGAGGCCAACGAGACCGCGACCAACACCGCGCGTCAGCTCCTCGACCAGGACGTCGACGTGATCCTCCCGGTCGGTGGCCCGATCTACCAGGGCGCGCTGACCGCGATCGCCGACTCCGGCAGGGACGTCGCGATGCTCGGCGTGGACGCGGACTTCTACCAGACCGACCCGAAGACGCAGGACGTCGTGCTCACCTCGATCCTGAAGAACATGAAGGTCTCGACCTACGAGGCGATCATGGCCGCCGGCAACGACGAGTTCGACTTCACGCCGTACGTCGGCACGCTGGAGAACGGCGGCGTCGGCATCGCGCCGTTCCACAACTTCGAGGACAAGGTCTCCGACACGCTCAAGGGCGAGCTGGACAAGATCAAGGCCGGGATCATCGACGGCTCGATCAAGGTCAACTCGTACCTGAACCCGTGAGCCCGGCCACGGGCGGAGCGCTCTGACGACCGCGGCACCGGGCAGGGGGAGGCCGGCCCAGCCGGCCTCCCCCTGTCCTGCTCGGAATGCCCGGAACCGGCCCGTCCCCGACACTAGGATGCCGTGACATGAAGCTCGTCCTGCGAGACATCACCAAGCGCTTCGGGACCTTCGTCGCGAACGACCGGATCTCGCTGACCGTCGAGCCCGGCGAGATCCACGGCCTGCTCGGGGAGAACGGCGCCGGCAAGTCGACGCTGATGAACGTGCTCTACGGCCTCTACCGCGCCGACGAGGGCGAGATCGAGCTCGACGGCACGGTGCGGAGCTTCTCCGGACCCGGCGACGCCATCGCGGCCGGCATCGGCATGGTGCACCAGCACTTCATGCTGATCCCCGTCTTCACCGTCGCCGAGAACGTCATGCTCGGCAACGAGGCGACCGGCTTCGCCGGCGCGCTCGACCTCGACGCCGCGCGCGAGCGCGTGCGCGAGATCTCCGCCCGGTTCGGCTTCGACGTGAACCCCGACGCCGTGGTCGAGGACCTGCCGGTCGGCGTCCAGCAGCGGGTCGAGATCATCAAGGCCCTCTCGCGCGACGCGCAGGTGCTCGTCCTCGACGAGCCCACCGCCGTCCTGACGCCGCAGGAGACCGACGAGCTGATGGAGATCATGCGTCAGCTGCGGGCGGCCGGGAAGGCGATCGTCTTCATCACCCACAAGCTCCGCGAGGTCCGCGCGGTCGCGGACAAGATCACGGTCATCCGCCTCGGCAGGGTCGTCGGGGAGGCCAGTCCGACGGCGAGCAACGCCGAGCTCGCGGCCCTCATGGTCGGCCGCCCGGTCGAGCTGACCGTGCACAAGGACCCGCCGAGGCTCGGCGAGGACGCCTTCGTGGTCGAGGACCTGCGCGTGGTCGACGACCTCGGGCGCGTGCACGTCGACCGCGTCAGCTTCACGATCCGGTCCGGCGAGGTCCTGGCCGTCGCCGGCGTCCAGGGCAACGGGCAGACCGAGCTCACCGAGGCGATCCTCGGCCTCCAGGACCACGTCCGTGGCTCGATCAGGCTGGACGGCGAGGAGCTCGTCGGCCGTTCGGTGCGCCACATCCTCGCGGCCGGGGTGGGGTTCATCCCCGAGGACCGCCAGGCCGAGGGCCTGGTCGGCGACTTCACGATCGCCGAGAACCTGATGCTCAACCGCAGCCACGGCGAGCCGTTCGTCCGGCGCGGGTCGCTGCAGCTGGAGAGGCTCGCGACCTTCGCGCAGGAGAAGCTCGAGGAGTACGACATCCGCGCGCCCGGCATCACGACGCTGGCCGGGCAGCTGTCGGGCGGCAACCAGCAGAAGGTGGTCGTGGCGCGCGAGCTCTCCCGGGACCTCAAGCTCCTGGTGGCCGCCCAGCCGACGCGCGGCGTCGACGTCGGCTCCATCGAGTTCATCCACAAGCAGATCGTCGCCGGGCGCGACGCCGGCGTACCGGTGCTGGTCGTCTCGACCGAGCTGGACGAGGTCGTGGCGCTGGCCGACCGGATCATGGTCCTCTACCGCGGCCGGGTCGTCGGCATCGTGCCCGCCGACACCCCCCGCGAGGTGCTCGGCCTGATGATGACCGGTGAGCGCCCGGAGGGGATGACCGCATGAGCGCGCGCAGCGAGCGCAGGGTGGGGACCGAGGAGCGTCCGTCGGGCGAGCCCGAGGGGGAGCGGCAGGAGCCGAGTCGCTGGCACGGCGTGCTGCGCGAGATCACGTCGAGCGGCGCGCTGGTGGCCGTGCTCTCCGTGCTGCTCGCGATCGCGCTCGGCTCGGTCCTGATCGCGTTCACCGACGAGGAGGTCCGCAGCACCGCGGGCTATGTCTTCGCCCGGCCCAGCGACTTCCTCCAGGCGCTCTGGGACGCGATCTGGGGCGCCTACACCGCGCTGTTCCGCGGGGCGGTCTACAACACCCGCGCCGACACCTTCGAGGTGGCGATCCGGCCGCTCACCGAGACCGGCACGTTCGCGGCGCCGCTGATCGCGGCCGGCCTCGGCGTCGGCCTCGCGTTCCGCGCCGGCCTGTTCAACATCGGCGGCCGGGGGCAGATGCTGCTCGCCGGCGCCGCCGCGGGCTGGGTCGGCTACCAGTTCGAGCTGCCGTGGGTGCTGCACCTGACCCTCGCGGTCGCCGTCGGCATGGCCGCCGGCGCCCTGTGGGCCGGCATCGCCGGCGTCCTCAAGGCGCGCACCGGGGCGCACGAGGTGATCGTGACGATCATGCTCAACTACGTCGGCCTGTACCTGGTGTTCTTCGCGCTGTCGCGGCAGAGCCTGTTGCAGGCCCCGGACTCGTTCAACCCCAAGTCGCTGCCGATGAAGGACTCCGCGACGATGCCGAGGCTCTTCGGCGACCAGTTCAACCTCCACCTCGGCTTCCTGCTGGCGCTCGTTGCGGTGGCGTTCACGTGGTGGCTGCTGGAGCGCTCCTCGCTCGGCTTCCGGATCCGCGCCGTGGGCATCAACCCCTCGGCTGCGCGGGCGGCGGGCATCGACGCCGGCCGGACCTACGTCGTGGTCATGCTGATCGCGGGCGCGCTGGTCGGCCTGGCCGGCGCCAACCAGGTCCTCGGCACCGTCACCAGCGGTATCACCGTCGACCTCGACGCCGGCATCGGCTTCGACGCGATCACCGTCGCGCTCCTCGGCCGGTCCCGCCCGCTCGGCATCCTGGCCGCGGGCCTGCTCTTCGGCGCGTTCAAGGCCGGCGGCTTCGCGATGCAGGCCTCGCAGAACATCCCCGTCGACATCGTGCTCGTGGTGCAGTCGCTGATCGTGCTGTTCATCGCGGCCCCGCCGCTGATCCGGGCGATCTTCCGACTTCCCGCCAAGGAGGCGAAGTGAGCAGCCAGACCGGCGAGGCCAGCATCCCGATCCACGAGACCCCGCTGGCCGGGGTGACCGCGGTGGTCGACCGCAAGGCCCCGGTCATGCTCGGGGTCCTCACGCTCGGCCTGCTCCTCGTCGTGCTCCTCGCCGGCGAGTCGGGCGACACGACGTTCCGCCTCGCGGCGCGCACCGACCTCGTCGAGATCCCGGAGATCACGGTCCCCTCGGCCGCGACCGCGTGGCTGCTGGTGGTCCTCTGCGGGCTGTGCACCGCGTGGTCCGTCCGCCGGTACCTGCGCGGGCGCAACTCGCCCCTGTGGCTGGTCGTCGGGTTCGCGGTGCTGTGGATGGTCGGCTTCCTGACCTGGGCGGCCTCCGGCGCCACGATCCCGGTGGTCGGCCTGCTCGCCGGGTCGCTGGCGCTCGCCGTACCGCTCGTCTTCGGCGCGCTCGGCGGCGTCCTCGGCGAGCGCGCCGGCGTGGTCAACATCGCGATCGACGGCCAGCTCCTGGCCGGGGCGTTCGCCGCCGCGGTCGTCGCGTCGGTCGCCGGCAGCACCTGGGCCGGCGTCGGCGCCTCGATGGTGGCCGGCATGCTCGTGGCCCTGCTGCTGGGGCTCTTCGCGATCAACTACTTCGTCGACCAGGTGATCGTCGGCGTCGTGCTCAACGTGCTGGTGATCGGCCTGACCAGCTTCATGTTCACCCAGGTCCTCGCCCCCAACGCGGCGAGGCTGAACTCTCCCCCGCGCTTCCGCGCGCTGCCGATCCCGGTGCTCGGCGACATCCCGCTGATCGGCCCGATCTTCTTCCGGCAGACCGCGATCGTCTACCTCCTCTACGTCACCGTGGCCCTGGTGACCTGGGCGCTCTACCGCACCAAGTGGGGGCTACGGGTCCGCGCGGTCGGCGAGCACCCCAAGGCCGCCGACACGGTCGGCATCAGGGTCAACGCGACCCGCTACCGCACCATCCTGCTCGCCGGCGCGATCGCGGGGATGGGCGGTGCGTTCTACACGCTGGTGTCGGTGACGCAGTTCAACCGCGAGATGACCGGCGGCGCCGGCTACATCGCGCTCGCCGCGGTCATCTTCGGCAAGTGGGACCCGATCCGCGCGACGCTCGCGGCGCTGCTGTTCGGCTTCGCGTCGAACCTGCAGGGCGTGCTGTCGGTCATCGGCTCGCCGGTGCCCAGCCAGTTCATGCTGATGCTGCCCTACGTCGTCACGATCTTCGCCGTCGCCGGGCTGGTCGGGAGGTCGCGACCGCCGGCGGCCGACGGCATCCCCTACCGCAAGGGGTAGCTGGGCTCACTCGCTGTCGGGTCGTGTGCCTGAGCACGCGCCATGGCGCGTGCTCAGGCACACGACCCGTTCTGCGCTGCGCACGCGAGCACCTTCGCGCCGATGGCCACGGCGCGCTCGTCGACGCGCAGGTTGCCCTGGTGCAGGTCGTACGTCGGACCGCCCGGTGCGCGCGTGCCGAGCCGGCCCATCGCGCCGGGGACCCGGTCGAGGTACCAGCCGAAGTCCTCGCCGCCGAGGCTCTGCTGGGTCGGCACATGGCCCGCGACGCCGAGCACCCGCTCGACCGCGTGCCCGAGCCGGACGATCGACTCGACGTCGTTGACCACGGGCGGGACACCGCGCTGGTAGTCGACCTGCGCGTGCACGCCGTACGGCGCCACGATCTGCTCCACCAGCACCGGCACCAGCTTCTCGGCCTCGGACCAGGCGATCGCGTCGAGCATCCGGACGGTGCCGCCGACCGTCCCGGTCGCCGGGATCACGTTGTGGGCCGAGCCGGTGCGGACGATGCCCCACACGACGCTGACGCCCGCGCGCGGGTCGAGCCGGCGGGAGAGGATCGCGGGCAGCTCGGTGACGACCTTGCCGAGCGCGTAGGTGAGGTCCTCGGTCAGGTGCGGGCGCGAGGTGTGGCCGCCGGAGCCGGTGAGCGTGACCTCGAGGTGGTCCGCGGCGCCGGTGATCGGGCCCTCGCGGAGGCCGACCCGGCCGACGTCCAGGCTCGGGTCGCAGTGCAGGCCGAAGACCCGCTCGACGTCCTCGAGCGCCCCGAGCTCGATGAGCGAGAGCGCTCCCCCGGGCATCACCTCCTCGGCCGGCTGGAAGAGCAGCCGGACCCGTCCGGGCAGCAGCCCGGCCTCGTGCGCCCGGCCGAGCGCGATCGCCGCGCCCACGAGTGCGGCGGTGTGCACGTCGTGCCCGCAGGCGTGGGTGACGCCGTCGACGGTGCTCGCCCAGGGGTCGCCGGTGAGGTCGGTGACCGGCAGCGCGTCGAGGTCGGCCCGGAGCGCGACGACCGGCCCCTCCTCGGGGCCGATCTCGGCGATCAGCCCGGTGCGCGGCAGCTCGGCGACCCGCCAGCCGGCCCGGCGTACCCGCGCGGCCACCAGGGCGGTGGTGCGGACCTCGTGCCACGACAGCTCGGGGTGGGCGTGCAGGTCGCGGCGCAGCTCGAGGAGCTCCGCCTCGTGCTCGTCGACGGCGGCGTCGACCAGATCTGGCTCGGGCATCCCCCCGAGATTAGTTCACGACGCGGGACCCGCGGGCCGCGGCCGTGCCGACGACGAGGGGTCAGTCGGCGTCGTACGCCGCGAGGATCCGGTCGGCGGCGACGGTGGCCGGCAGCTCGCCGGAGAGCACGGCGGCGCGCACCTCGGCGCGGATCGCCTTCACCCCGGCCGAGCGCCGGAGCCGCTGGTCCAGCTCGTCGCGCACCAGCGCCCAGGCGAAGTCGAGCTGCTGGCGGGCCCGCTTGGACGCCAGCCCGTCGGTGCCGAGGTGGTCGCGGTGCGCGAGCACCCGGTCCCAGACGTCGTCCACGCCGACGTCCTCGAGTCCCGAGCAGGTCACCACCGGCGGCGCCCACTCCTCGCGTCCGCGGACCAGCCGCAGCGCGCCGGCCAGGTCGCGGGCGGCCGCGCGGGCCTCCTGCCGCCGGTCTCCCCCGGATCCGACGCCGTCGGCCTTGTTCACCGCGATCACGTCGGCGATCTCGAGGATGCCCTTCTTGATGCCCTGGAGCTGGTCGCCGGTGCGGGCGAGGGTGAGGAAGAGGAACGTGTCGACCATCCCGGCGACGGTCACCTCGGACTGGCCGACGCCGACGGTCTCGACCAGCACGACGTCGTACGCCGCCGCCTCGAGCACCGCCATCGCCTGGACCGTCGCGCGGGCGACTCCCCCGAGGGTGCCGGCGCTCGGCGAGGGGCGGACGAACGCGTGCGGGTCGGTGGCCAGCCGTGCCATCCGGGTCTTGTCGCCGAGCACGGACCCGCCGGTGCGCACGCTGGACGGGTCGACGGCGAGCACCCCGACCCGGTGCCCGGACGCCGTGAGCCGGGTGCCGAGCGCCTCGATGAACGTGGACTTGCCGACGCCCGGCACGCCGGAGATGCCGACCCGCACGGAGTCCCCGGCGCCCAGCTCGGTCAGCAGCTCGCGCGCCTGGGCGCGGTGCCGCGGGCTGGTCGACTCGACGAGCGTGATCGCCTGCGAGACGGCGGCCCGGCGGCCCTTCCGGATGCCGTCGAGGAGCGCGCTCACGTCCGCCACGGGCGCGAGTCTAGGGCGTGACCCCTCCATCCCTAGGTCTGCTAGGTATGCTTACCTCGTACTTCTAGGTATCGAGAGGGAGCACCATGCGCATCGACAAGGACCTGGTGGCGGCGTCCGCCACCCCGCTCGTGCTCGGCATCCTGGTCGAGGGCGAGTCCTACGGCTACGCCATCGGCAAGCGCGTCCACGAGCTGTCGCAGGGTCGGCTCGCGTGGACCGACGGCATGCTCTACCCGCTCCTCCACCGGCTGGAGCGGCTCGGCTACGTCAGCGCCGCCTGGCGGGTCTCCGAGCAGGGCCGGCGACGCAAGCACTACACGATCACCGGTGCCGGCCGCGCCGCCCTCGGCGAGCACCAGCGCCAGTGGACCGTGGTCAACGAGACCCTCGATCGGCTCTGGCGCGGCGGCCGGGCGCCGTCCGTCGTCCTCGGGGGTGCGCGATGACGCTCGACCAGCAGATCGGGCGATGGCGCGGCCACGTCGAGCGCCACCGGGCGATCTCGGCGCACGACGTGGACGAGATGGAGGCGCACCTGCGCGAGCAGGTCGACGACCTGGTGGCGGTCGGACTGGACGACGACGAGGCGTTCCTCGTCGCGGTCAAGCGGATCGGCAGCCTCGACGCGGTCTCCCGGGAGTTCGCCCAGGAGCACACCGAGCGGCTCTGGAAGCAGCTCGTCACCAGCGCCGCGGCCACCCCTCGGCCCAACCCCGACCTCGGGGTCGCGATCGGTCTCGCGGTCGGCGCGGCGCTCGTCGTCCGCCTCGCCATCGCGCTCCTCAGCCCCGAGCGGGCCGCCCTGAACGCCGCGCTGCTCGTGCTGCCGTTCCTCACCGCCTACTTCGCCTGGAAGCGGCGGCTCTCCCCCGTGGCGATCGCGGCGGCGGCCACGTCGTACGCCGGAGCGGCGCTGCTGCTCAACCTCTATCCGTTCGACGTGGATGGGACCACCGGGCCGCTCGCCGCCGCGCACTCCGCCGTCGCGCTGTGGCTGCTCGGCGTCGGGACCGCGTACGTCGCAGGCCGCTGGCGCTCGGATCGCCGACGGATGGACTTCATCCGGTTCACCGGCGAGATCACCGTCTACTACGCCCTGCTCGCCCTGGGCGGCGGCGTGCTCGTGGGGCTCAGCGCGGGCGCGTTCACAGCCGCGGGCATCGACATCGACGAGGTCGTCGTCCAGACCGTGCTGCCGTGCGGCGCCGCGGGCGCGGTCCTGATCGCCGCGTGGCTGGTCGAGGCCAAGCAGAGCGTGATCGAGAACATCGCGCCGGTGCTGACCAAGGTCTTCACGCCGCTGACCGTCGTGATGCTGGTCGCCGTCGCGGGCGCGTTCGTCGCCAGTCCGGGTGTCCTCCGCGTCGACCGGGAGCTGCTCCTGGTGATGGACCTGATCCTGGTGCTGGTCGTCGGACTGGTCCTCTACGCGCTCTCGGCCCGCGACCGCGGCGAGCCGCCCGGGTGGTTCGACGCGCTCCAACTCGGCCTGATCGTGCTGGCCCTGCTGGTCGACGCCCTGGTCGCGATCGCCATGGTCGGCCGGGTCGCCGAGTGGGGCTGGTCGGCGAACAAGGTCACCGCGCTCGGCCTCAACCTGGTCCTGCTGGTCAACCTCGTCTGGTCGGCCCGGCTCACCTGGGGCTTCCTCGGCCACCGGCGCGGACTCGTCGTGCTCGAGCGGTGGCAGACGTCGTACCTGCCCGTCTACGCGCTCTGGGCGGTCGCCGTCGCCGTCGTGGTGCCGCCGGTGTTCGGGTTCAGCTAGCCAGCTGCTCCCGCAGCCGGGCCAGGAGGTCGAGCGCGGACTCGGCGATCACCGTGCCGGGCAGGAACACCGCGGCCGCGCCCATCTCGGTCAGCGTGGGCACGTCGTCGGGCGGGATCACGCCGCCGATGACGACCATGATGTCCGGTCGGCCCTGCTCCTCCAGCGCCTTCCGCAGCGCGGGCAGCAGCGTCAGGTGGCCGGCCGCGAGCGAGGAGACGCCGACGATGTGCACGTCCGCGTCGACCGCCTGCTGGGCGACCTCCTCGGGCGTGGAGAAGAGCGGGCCCACGTCGACGTCGAAGCCCATGTCGGCGAACGCGCTCACCACGACCTTCTGGCCGCGGTCGTGGCCGTCCTGGCCCATCTTGGCGACCAGGATCCGCGGGCGGCGGCCCTCGGCCTCCTCGAACTCCGCGGTCGCGTCGAGCACCTGACGCACGAGCGTGCCGCCCGCCTCGTCGGAGGTCTCCCTGAACACCCCGCTGATCGTACGGATCACCGCCTGGTGGCGCCCGTAGACCTTCTCCAGCGCCTCGGAGATCTCCCCGACGGTCGCCTTCGCCCGGGCCGCGTCGACGGCCAGCCCCAGGAGATTCCCGGAGCGGCCGTCCGCGGCGTTCGTCAGCGCTTCGAGGGTACGTCGCACGTCCTGGTCGTCCCGCTCGGCGCGGAGCCGCTCCAGCTTGGCGAGCTGCTGGCGGTAGACGTCGTCGTTGTCGACCTTGAGCACCTCCAACTTGTCCTCGGCGGCGAGCCGGAAGGTGTTGACGCCGATCACCTTCTGCGCGCCGGAGTCGATCCGGGCCTGGGTGCGGGCGGCTGCCTCCTCGATGCGCATCTTCGGGATGCCCTGCTCGATCGCGGCGGCCATGCCGCCGGCCCGCTCGGCCTCGAGGATGTGCGCCCACGCGCGCTCGGCGAGGTCGTGGGTCAGCCGCTCGACGTAGTAGCTGCCGGCCCACGGGTCGATCGTGCCCGTCGTACCGCTCTCCTGCTGCAGCAGCAGCTGGGTGTTGCGCGCGATCCGGGCCGAGAAGTCGGTCGGCAGCGCGATCGCCTCGTCCAGCGCGTTGGTGTGCAGCGACTGGGTGTGGCCCTGGGTGGCGGCCATCGCCTCGATGCAGGTGCGCTGGACGTTGTTGAAGACGTCCTGGGCGGTGAGCGACCAGCCGGAGGTCTGCGAGTGCGTGCGCAGGCTCAACGACTTCGGGTTCTTGGGGTCGAACTCGCGCACCAGTCGCGCCCAGAGCGCACGCGCCGCGCGCATCTTGGCGATCTCCATGAAGAAGTTCATGCCGATCGCCCAGAAGAAGGACAGCCGCGGCGCGAACCGGTCGATGTCGAGACCCGCGTCGAGGCCGGCTCGGAGGTACTCGACGCCGTCAGCAAGCGTGTAGGCGAGCTCCAGGTCGGCGGTCGCCCCGGCCTCCTGGATGTGGTAGCCGGAGATCGAGATCGAGTTGAAGCGCGGCATCCGCTCGGCGGTGTACCGGAAGATGTCGCCGATGATCCGCATGCTCGGCCCGGGCGGGTAGATGTAGGTGTTGCGGACCATGAACTCCTTGAGGATGTCGTTCTGGATGGTCCCCGCGAGCCGTTCCGGCTGCACCCCCTGCTCCTCGGCCGCGGCGATGTAGAGCGCCATCACGGGGAGTACGGCGCCGTTCATGGTCATCGACACCGACATCTCGTCGAGCGGGATGCCGTCGAAGAGCGTGCGCGCGTCGTAGATCGAGTCGATCGCCACGCCGGCCATGCCGACGTCGCCGCGCACCCGCGGGTGGTCGGAGTCGTAGCCGCGGTGGGTGGCCAGGTCGAACGCGACGCTCAGGCCCTTCTGCCCGGCCGCGAGGTTGCGGCGGTAGAAGGCGTTGGACTCCTCGGCGGTCGAGAAGCCGGCGTACTGCCGGATCGTCCACGGCTGGGTCGTGTACATCGTGGGGTAGGGCCCGCGCAGGAACGGGCTCAGGCCCGGCAAGGTGTCGAGCGCGTCCAGGCCCGCGAGGTCCTCGGGGCCGTACACCGGCTTGATCTCGATGCCTTCCGGCGAGAGCCAGGGCTCGCCACTGAAGCTCGTCGGGATGGTCATGCCAGCTTCTCCCGGGTCCGGGTCAGGAAGTCGAGGGCGTCGACGCCCAGCGCGCAGGAGTCGTCGGCCCAATCCCGCGGCTTGCCGGCGACGATCACCCACTCGGCGCCGTTGCTGCGCAGTTCGGCGGCGACGTCGGCGCCCTGCTCGTCGTACGCGGCATCGGTGCCGGCGACACAGACGACGCGCCCCGCGTCCTGCGTGACGGCGATGCCACCGGCGGCCAGCAGGTTGGTGGCGAACGTCGCCCGCGCGGTGTGCTGGGCGACCGGCCCGAGCGTGGCCAGGTGGACGGGGGCGACGGCGGGCTCGTCGCGCAGCGCCTCGAAGCTCGCGCCGTAGCGGCGGACCGGGTCGGGCTCGCCGGCGCGCTCCGGCAGCGCCTCGCCGAGGTTCGGGAACTCGGTCAGCCCGGTGATCGGGCGCTTGCGGGTGGCGATCTCGCGTTCACGCTTCTCCACGACCCGGGCGATCTCCTCGTCCAGACTCGCGCCGTCGTCGAGGCGGCCGAGGATCGTCCAGGCGGCGCCGGCGAGGTCGTCGGTCAGCCTCTCGACGGCGTACGCCCCGCCCGCCGGGTCGGCGACGCGGGCGACGTGGGACTCGTCGATGAGCAGGTGGCTGGTGTTGCGCGCGATCCGGCGCCCGAACGCGTCCGGGCGGCCGAGCGGACCGTCGAACGGCAGCACGGTCACGCTGTCCGCTCCCCCGACGCCGGCGGCGAACGCCGCGACCGTGGTGCGGAGCATGTTCACCCACGGGTCGTACCTGCTCATCATCGGCCGGCTGGTGACCGCGTGCAGCCGCATCTGCGTCCCGTTGGTCGAGCCTGTCGAGACCCCCGACATCTCCAGCACGCGCGCCCAGAGCCGGCGCGCCGCGCGCAGCTTGGCGATCGTCGCGAACTGCTCGTCGGTGGCGGCGTAGCGGAACTCGACCAGCGCCGCGGCCTCGGCGACGGAGAGCTCGCCCTCGGTGAGCCGGCGGAGGTACGCCGCACCGGCGGCCATCGACCAGCCCAGCTCCTGCGCGTCGCTGGCGCCGCGATCGTGGACGGCGGTCGCGTCGACGACGAACGCGCGGACGCCGCGCTCCTGTGCCTGGCGCGCGACCCCGGCGGCGGCGTCGGCGGCCGGGATGCCGAGGTTGGTGTCCGGGTGGAGGTCGCGACCCTCGGCGTACTCCAGGAACGCCCGCGGGTCGCCGCCGTCGAGCACGACCGGGGCGAGGTCGAGGAGCACGTCCTTCAGCACGACCGGGTAGTCGGCATCGCCCGCGAGCCAGAGGCTGGTGACGCCGCCGTCGAGGTCGACCAGCGACTCCTCCTGGGCGAGCCTCGCGTCGCGGGCGTCGACGCGGGCGCGGATGTCCCAGGCGCCCTGGCGCGTGGGCCGGCCGCTCGTGTCGAGCCCCTCGAGGAGCGCGGCCGTGCCGAGCGGGGTGACGGCGATGCCGTCCAGGGTGGTGCGGGTCAGCTTGTCCCAGACCTTCGCGTCGGGGTCCTCGTCGCTCAGCCGCCTGCTCTTGCCCAGGACGGCGGCCGCCTCGCGCTCCCAGTCGGCGACGGTCCACCGGTCCTCGGGGGACGCCAGGTCGAGCGAGCCCTGCGCCGGCTCCAGCTCCTGCGGCTCGTCCAGCCCGCCCTCGACGGTCCCTGGTTCGGTCATGGAGCGAACGATAGGAGCCCGTCCGGGCCGGTGCCACGCACTGTGACCTTTTCGACCCTCGCGCTCGCTCGGCCGCTGCCGCTGCCGCCGCTTCACCATGGTCCGTGGGTGAACCCGCACTTCCCACGAAGTGCCCACCGTGGGAAGTGCCGGTTCGCCGGCATCCCGTGATGAAGCTGCAACCTCACGATGCCCGACCGTCGACAACCCCGCCGCCCGCTCCCGCGTCGTACCGGCAGGAGCGAATCGAAAGGGGGCTCGGGCCCATGAGGTGCCTGAAGGCAGTGCTGACCCTGGTGCTGGTCACCGCGGTGGTCGCGGCGGGAGCGGGGGTGGCGGCGTACGCCGCCTCGCGCGTCCTGGTGGGGCTGATGAGCTGACACGACGTACCCTCCTCCGCGTGAAGGTGAGCCCCCGGACGGGACGACGGGATCAGCCGGAGGCGCGCGGGAGACGACTGCGGAGACCGACTCGGCTCCCTAGCAGCCGACCGAGTCCGCGGGTTTCGGCTGCTGACGGCCGAAACCCGGCGCCCGGCTCAGACCTCGGTCCGCCCGTCGTTGTCCCGGTTCCGCAGCCCGATCTTGCTGCCGAGCCACACGAGCGGGTCGTACTTGCGGTCCACGACCCGCTCCTTCATCGGGATGATGGCGTTGTCGGTGATCTTGATGCCCTCGGGGCACACCTCGGTGCAGCACTTGGTGATGTTGCACATCCCGAGCCCGGCCGCGCCCTGCGCGAGGGCCCGCCGGTCGTGGGTGTCGAGCGGGTGCATGTCCAGCTCGGCGTACCGGAGGAAGAAGCGGGGGCCGGCGAAGGCGGGCTTGTTGTCCTCGTGGTCGCGTACGACGTGGCAGGTGTTCTGGCACAGGAAGCACTCGATGCACTTGCGGAACTCCTGCCCGCGCTCGACGTCGATCTGCGCCATCCGGCGCTTGCCGTCGGCGTCGCGCGGGCCGAGCTCGGCGTACGGCAGCTCCTTGGCCAACTCGTAGTTGTACGAGACGTCGGTGACCAGGTCGCGGACGACCGGGAAGGTCCGCATCGGCGTGACCGTGATGGTCTCGGCCGGGTCGAAGTCGGAGAGCCGGGTCATGCACATCAGCTTGGGCCGGCCGTTGATCTCCGCCGAGCAGGAGCCGCACTTGCCGGCCTTGCAGTTCCAGCGGATCGCGAGGTCGCCGGCCTGGGTGGCCTGGAGCCGGTGCAGCGCGTCGAGGACCACCTCGCCCTCGGACACCTCCACCGTGTAGTCCGCCAGCGAGCCGCCGTCGGTGTCGCCGCGCCAGACGCGCATCTTCAGGTCGTAGCCCATGTCACTTCTCCTCGAAGTACTTCGTGAGCTCGTCCGGCATCACCGGGAGCGGCTTCTCGGACAGGTCCACGCCGGTGCCGCCGGCGTTCAGGGTGACCACGAGGTTCTTGGTGCCCCACACCTCGTGGTCGGTGGCCGGGTAGTCGTCGCGGGTGTGGCCGCCGCGCGACTCCTCGCGCGCCAGCGCCGCCTTCGCGATCGCCTCGGAGACGATCAGCATGTTGCGCAGGTCGATGGCGAGGTGCCAGCCCGGGTTGTACTGCCGGTGCCCCTCCACGGCCATCGTCTTCGCCCGCTCCTTGAACCGCTCGATCTCGCGCAGCGACTGCTCCAGCTCGGCCCCGGTGCGGATGATGCCGACCAGGTCGTTCATCGACTGCTGGAGGTCCTGCTGGATCGTGTAGGGGTTCTCCCCTCCCTCCACCGCGAACGGCGCCAGCGCGCTGTCTGCGGCCTTGCGGATATCTGCCTCCGCAACCACAACGTTGCCGCCGGAACCCCGTAGCTGCCTTACGTACGCCGATGCCGCCTCGCCCGCGCGCTTGCCGAACACCAGCAGGTCGCCGAGCGAGTTGCCGCCGAGCCGGTTGGAGCCGTGCATGCCGCCGGAGCACTCGCCCACGGCGTACAGCCCGGTGACCGCGCTCTCCTGGGTGTCCGCGTCGACCTCGACGCCGCCCATCACGTAGTGGCAGGTCGGGCCGATCTCCATCGGCTCCGCGGTGATGTCGACGTCGGCCAGCTCCTTGAACTGGTGGTACATCGACGGCAGCCGCTTGCGGATGAACTCCGGCGTCCGCCGGGACGCGATGTCGAGGAAGACGCCGCCGTGCGGTGACCCGCGCCCGGCCTTGATCTCGGAGTTGATCGCGCGGGCGACCTCGTCCCGGGGCAGCAGCTCGGGTGGCCGCCGGTTGTTCAACTTGTCCTCGTACCAGCGGTCGGCCTCCTCCTCGGTGTCGGCCGTCTCCGCCTTGAAGAACTCCGGGATGTAGTCGAACATGAACCGCTTGCCGTCGGAGTTGCGGAGGATGCCGCCGTCGCCGCGGACCGACTCCGTGACCAGCAGCCCCTTCACCGACGGCGGCCAGACCATGCCGGTGGGGTGGAACTGCACGAACTCCATGTTGATGAGCGCCGCCCCCGCGCGGAGCGCGAGCGCGTGGCCGTCGCCGGTGTACTCCCACGAGTTCGACGTGACCTTGAAGGACTTGCCGATGCCGCCGGTCGCGAGGATCACGGTCGGGGCGTCGAAGGTGACGAACCGGCCGGTCTCGCGCCAGTAGCCGAAGGCCCCCGAGATCGCCCGCTCCGCGGTGGTCGAGCCTGTCGAGACCAGCAGCTCGGTGATCGTGCACTCCATGAACACGTCGATGCCGAGCTGCACCGTGCGCTGCTGGAGGGTGCGGATCATCTCCAGCCCGGTGCGGTCGCCGACGTGGGCGAGCCGGGCGTACTTGTGGCCGCCGAAGTCGCGCTGCGAGATCAGCCCGTCCTCGGTGCGGTCGAACAGCGCCCCCCAGTCCTCGAGCTCCTGCACCCGCTCGGGCGCCTCCTGGGCGTGCAGCTGGGCCATCCGCCAGTTGTTGAGCATCTTCCCGCCGCGCATGGTGTCGCGGAAGTGCACCTCCCAGTTGTCCTCGGGCCAGCGGTTGCCCATCGCGGCCGCGATGCCGCCCTCGGCCATCACCGTGTGCGCCTTGCCGAGCAGCGACTTGCAGACCACGGCGGTCCGCGCGCCCGCCTCGTGCGCCGCGATGGCGGCCCGCAGACCGGCGCCGCCGGCGCCGACCACGACGACGTCGTACTGATGGCGCTCCATGCCGCCCTCGCTGGCACCGGACATCTCGTTGCCGGTCATGGGGTGTCGCCCGCCGGTGGTCGAGCTCGTCGAGGCCATCAGAAGAACCTCGGGTCGGTGATGGTGCCGGTCGCGAGGAGGAAGACGTAGAGGTCGACGATCGCGACGGAGAACAGGGAGTACCACGCGTACCTGCCGTGGTTGGCGTTCAGCCTCGAGACGAAGGTCCACATCTGGTAGCGGACCGGGTGCTTCGAGAAGTGTCTGAGCCGGCCGCCGGTGATGTGGCGACAGGAGTGGCAGGACAGCGTGTAGAGCCAGATGAAGACGATGTTGACGATCATCAGCACCGTGCCGAGGCCCATGTGGCCCCATTCGCGCTGCTCGTTGCGGAACGCCAGCACGGTGTCGAAGGTGAGCACGCAGGCGACCAGCACGGCGGCGTACCAGAACCAGCGGTGGACGTTCTGGAGGATCAGCGGGAAGCGGGTCTCGCCGGTGTACTTGCCGTGCGGCTCGGCGACCGCGCAGGCCGGCGGCGAGAGCCAGAACGAGCGGTAGTACGCCTTGCGGTAGTAGTAGCAGGTCATCCGGAAGCCCAGCGGGAAGACCAGGATGATCAGCGCCGCCGAGAGCGGGAAGCCCGCGAACGGCTGGCCGAAGTCCGATGCGCCCTCGACGCAGTCGCCGAGGCAGGGCGAGTAGAACGGCGAGAGGTACGGCGAGGCGTAGTAGTACGCGCCCTGGAACGCCCGGATGGTGGCGTAGACGACGAAGGCGGAGAAGACCACGAACGTCGCCGCCGGGTAGAGCCACCATCGGTCGGTGCGGAGGGTCTTCGCCCCGATCCGGGCCCGGGTGGGCCCGTTCACCCCGTTCACCCCGTTCACACCGTGTCCTGCTGCCGTCCTGGTCTCGCGTGCGTCCGTCGACGCCATCGCCACCTCCGTGGTCGGGTGCTCTCCCGCATGTCCGGCTGAGTCTGCACACTCCGAGCCGGATGTGAAAGGGCACACACCGGTTTTCCGGGAACAGCGTCCCCGGCGAGACCGCCTGGGACCTGGCGCAACCGGACGTAAGTCACACCGCCCGCGGGCGTGACGGCCGATCCCGAGCGGTAGCGTGGCCCCTCGTGGCAACGACGAACTTGGTGACCGGAGCCCGGGCGTCGCGCTCGACCATCGCGCTCAAGCTCCTGATGGCCGCGAGCGGCATCCTGTTCATCCTGTACGTGCTCCTGCACATGTACGGCAACCTCAAGGCATTCTCCGGCCACGACGCCTACAACGCCTACGCGGAGCACCTGCGCCGGCTCGGCGAGCCGATGCTCCCCTACTCCGGCTTCCTCTGGATCATGCGCGTGGCGCTGATCGTGGCCCTGGTCGTCCATGTGTACGCCGCCGCGACGCTGTGGCGCCGGGCCAACTCCGCGCGCAGCCAGAAGTACGTGGTGAAGAAGAACCTCGCGTCGTCGTTCTCCTCGCGCTGGATGCGCTGGGGCGGCCTGACCCTGCTGCTGTTCCTGGTCTGGCACCTGCTCAACTTCACCGTCGTCAAGGTCAACGTCGCCGGCGGCGAGACCAACGACCCGTACAACCTGCTGGTCGACACCTTCGACACCTGGTGGATGACGCTGATCTACCTGGTCGCGATGCTCGCGCTCGGCATGCACCTGCACCACGGCACCTGGAGCGCCGCCCAGACGCTGGGGCTGACGAACAACGCCCGCGCCCGCCGCAACGCCAAGGCCCTCGGCTGGATCCTGGCGGTCGTCATCGCCGGCGGCTTCTCCCTCGTCCCGATCTTCGTCCTCGCCGGCGTCATCACCAAGTAAGGGCCCCCGATGACCGACATGCCCGACACCACCCTCACCGGCGACCCCTCGCACGACGCACCGGGCGCCCACGGCGACGACGCCGCCGGCTACTACACGCCGGGCGACCCGATCGCCGACGCCAAGGCTCCGGGCGGCCCGATCGACGAGCGCTGGCAGACCCGCAAGTTCGAGGCCCGCCTGGTCAACCCGGCCAACCGCCGCAAGCTCGACGTCATCATCGTCGGCACCGGCCTGGCCGGCGGCTCCGCGGCCGCCACGCTCGGCGAGGCCGGCTACAATGTGAAGTCCTTCTGCTACCAGGACTCCCCGCGCCGGGCGCACTCGATCGCCGCGCAGGGCGGCATCAACGCCGCGAAGAACTACAAGGAGGACGGCGACTCCGTCCACCGCCTCTTCTACGACACCGTCAAGGGCGGCGACTACCGCTCGCGCGAGTCGAACGTCTACCGCCTGGCCGAGGTCAGCGCCAACATCATCGACCAGTGCGTCGCGCAGGGCGTCCCGTTCGCCCGCGAGTACGGCGGCCTGCTCGACAACCGCTCGTTCGGCGGCGTCCAGGTGTCGCGCACGTTCTACGCCCGCGGGCAGACCGGCCAGCAGCTGCTCATCGGCGCCTACCAGGCGATGGAGCGCCAGGTCGCGGCCGGCACCGTGCAGCAGTTCACCCGCCACGAGATGCTCGAGCTGATCGTCGTGGACGGCAGGGCGCGCGGGATCATCGCCCGCGACCTGGTCACCGGCGAGATCGAGACCCACCTCGCCGACGTGGTCGTGCTCGCGACCGGCGGCTACGGCAACGTCTTCTTCCTCTCCACCAACGCGATGGGCTCCAACGTCACCGCGTCGTGGCGCGCACACCGCAAGGGCGCCTACCTGGCCAACCCCTGCTACACACAGATCCACCCGACCTGCATCCCGGTCACCGGCTCGCACCAGTCGAAGCTGACGCTGATGTCGGAGTCGCTGCGCAACGACGGCCGGATCTGGGTGCCGAAGCGGAAGGCCGACTGCGACAAGGACCCTCGGGACATCCCCGAGGAGGACCGCGACTACTACCTGGAGCGGATCTACCCGTCGTTCGGCAACCTGGTCCCTCGCGACATCGCCTCGCGCGCCGCGAAGAACGTGTGCGACGAGGGCCGCGGAGTCGGCCCGGAGGTCGACGGCGTACGCCGTGGTGTGTACCTCGACTTCGGCGCCGCCATCGCGCGCCTGGGCCGCGACGGCATCGAGGAGAAGTACGACAACCTCTTCGACATGTACGCCCGGATCACCGGCGAGAACCCGTACGAGACGCCGATGCGGATCTACCCGGCGGTCCACTACGTGATGGGCGGGCTGTGGGTCGACTACGACCTCCAGTCCACGATCCCCGGCCTGTTCGTGACCGGTGAGGCGAACTTCTCCGACCACGGCGCCAACCGCCTCGGCGCGTCCGCGCTGATGCAGGGTCTGGCCGACGGCTACTTCGTGCTGCCGCACACCATCCGCGACTACCTCGCGGACGGCCCGTTCGAGAAGATCGAGGAGAGCCACCCGGCCGTGGTCGAGGCCAGGCGGGCGGTCGAGGGCCGGGTCGCCCACTTCCTCGGCACCAGCGGCACCCGCAGCGTCGACTCCTACCACCGCGAACTCGGCAACATCATGTGGGAGTACTGCGGCATGGAGCGGACCGAGGACGGCCTGAAGAAGGCGATCGACCTGATCCGCACGCTCAAGGACGACTTCTGGCGCAACGTGAAGGTCCTCGGCACCGGCGACGGCCTCAACCAGTCTCTGGAGAAGGCCGGCCGCGTCGCCGACTTCTTCGAGCTCGGCGAGCTGATGTGCATCGACGCGCTCAACCGGCGCGAGTCCTGCGGCGGCCACTTCCGCGCCGAGTCGCAGACCGAGGACGGCGAGGCGCTGCGCCACGACGACCAGTTCGCGTACGTCGCCGCGTGGGAGTTCGCCGGCGACCCGGAGTCGCACGGGATGGGCACGCCGGTCCTGCACAAGGAAGACCTGGTCTACACGTCCATCGAGATGAAGCAGAGGTCCTACAAGTGAAGGTCACGCTCAAGATCTGGCGCCAGCCGGACTCCCAGACCAGGGGCGCGATGCACGGCTACCAGCTCGACGGGGTCTCGGAGGACATGTCCTTCCTCGAGATGCTCGACGTGCTCAACGAGGACCTCATCGCCCGGGGCGAGGACCCGGTCGCCTTCGACTCCGACTGCCGCGAGGGCATCTGCGGCATGTGCGGGCTGATGATCAACGGCCAGGCCCACGGCCCCGAGGTCACCACGACCTGCCAGCTGCACATGCGCTCCTTCCAGGACGGCGACGAGATCGTCATCGAGCCGTGGCGCGCCGACGCGTTCCCGGTGATCAAGGACCTGGTCGTCGACCGCGGCGCCTTCGACCGGATCATCCAGTCCGGCGGCTACATCTCGGTCAACACCGGCTCGGCCCCCGAGGCCCACTCGGTGCCCGTCCCCCGCGACGACGCCACCCGCGCGTTCAACGTGGCCACCTGCATCGGCTGCGGCGCCTGCGTCGCGGCCTGCCCGAACGGCTCGGCCTCGCTGTTCATGGGCGCCAAGGTCACCCACCTCGGCGAGCTGCCGCAGGGCCAGCCCGAGCGCGACAGCCGCGTGGTCGGCATGGTCGCCCAGCACGACGCCGAGGGCTTCGGTGGCTGCACCAACATCGGCGAGTGCACCGCCGCCTGCCCCAAGGAGATCCCGCTCGACGTGATCTCCCGGCTCAACTGGGACCTGCACCAGGCCCTGCGCCACGGGCACTGATGAGTTGACGCCGAGTCGGCGCAGTCTCAGCCTCATTGAGGCTGAGACTGCGCCGACTCGGCGTTCAGGCCGGCAGCACCCAGACGTCGTCCTCGCCGAAGGTGGGGCAGCGCGCCCCGGGCACGACCTGCACGTCGAAGATCTCCTCGACGCCGTTCTCGAACTGCAGGGTCGCGACGGTCGTGCCGCTGCGGAGGTCGACGACGCCGACGCCGCACTTGAGCTGGTCGTGGTACGCCGCGATCGGGGCGCCCCCGAAGACGTTGGTCTCGCGGATCCGGGAGAGGCCGACGAAGGCGAGGCCGCGGTGGAGGGCGAGGCCGCGGGCGTAGCCCGGGAACGTGGCGACCACGTCCCGGCTCCCCGTCGCGAGGTCGACGCGCTCCAGCCGGCCGAGGCCGGAGTTCAGCACGAACAGCGCACCGGCGTACCACCGTGGCGAGTGCGGCATCGCCAGGCCCGTGGTGACCGCCTCGCCGGAGGCGACGTCGAGGACGGTGCCGCTGTCGTTGCGCGTCGCCCGCCAGCCGCCGGGCTCGTCGCTCGGCGCGAACAGGCTGACGAAGGCCGGCCGGCCCGCGCGCATCGCGAGGCCGTTGAGGTGGCAGCGGTCCTGGGCCGCCAGCGCCGAGACGAACGGCGGCCGCCACCGCGGCTCGAAGCTGTGGCGCTCGTCCAGCCCGGCCAGGCACGAGAAGGCCGTGTTGACCACCCACAGGTCCGGCTCACCGGCGCCGGTCGTGCCCCACGCGAGCTCGTGGCACGAGATCGGGCCGGTGACCACCGAGGAGCGCGGCAGCCAGCACCGGTCGTACCGGCCCACCGGTGCCATCGCCGGGGCGATCTCGGAGTGGTCGCGCAGCGTCCACACCTGCGTCTTGCCCCCGACGGCCACCCGGTCCGGGCCGACCGCGACGCCCATCGCACGGTCGAAGCGCCGGAACGAGAGGCTCAGCCCTCCCTCGGCGACCCCGACGGCGACGACCTGTCCGGCCTGGTACGTCGAGACGAGGAGCGAGCAGGCCGCCTCCTCGAGCACCCGTGGGAACCGGTCACTGTGGTGGAACCGCACCTCCGTCCCCGGCGCCTCGGCCGGATCGGTCACCGCAGCCTCAGGGTGTACCCGTTCACCACGCTGCCGACGCCGCCGGCGCACGTGATGAACGTGAACCGGGCACGCACGCGGAGCTTCCCGGTCTGTCGGAGCTCCCGCAGGCCGGCCTTCGTCGGCGCGAGGACGATGTTCGTGCGGCCCGCCTCGACGAAGGCCCGGCTGGCCCTCCTCAGCTTCGAGCCACCGACCGGCCGCACCTCCAGCCGGCCGGCCGACTCGACGGATACCGGCAGCCGCAGGGTGCCCTTGCGGGTGTCGAGCCTCCCTTGCGGGCCGACGGTGAAGGCGGCCTGGTTGATGTCCTCGACCTCGGCGGTACCGGCCTCGCTCCCGTCGGACTTCCACAGTTCGAGCCCGTGGGTGCCGTCGTCGGCCGCGAAGAACAGCGTCCCGCCCACCTCGGTGAGCTGGGAGGGGCTGTAGTAGGCATCCCCGGGGTTGATGTCCTTGACCAGGGCGGTCCCCGCCCCGGTGCCGTCGGACGTCCACAGCTCCCGGCCGTTGACGCCGTCCCGGGCGGTGAAGAAGAGGGTGTCGCCGACCGCGACCAGGGCGTCGGGGTCGCTGTTGTAGACGTCGGGGTTGATGTCCTTGACCATCACCGTGCCGGCCTCGGAGCCGTCGGACGTCCACAGTTCGCGACCGTTGACACCGTCGTCGGCGGTGAAGAACAGCGTGCCCCCGACGCCGATCATCGCGGACGGGGTGTCGTAGTAGTCGCCGTCGTCGCCGGGGTTGACGTCCTTGACCAGGACGGTCCCGGCCGCGCTGCCGTCGGTCTTCCACAGCTCGGGCCCGAGGGTGCCGTCGTCGGCGGTGAAGAAGAGGGTGTCCCCCACCGCGGTCAGCGAGCTGGGGTTCGCGTCGCGGGCTCCCGGGTTGATGTTGGCGACCAGGGCCGTGCCGGCCGCGGTGCCGTCGGACTTCCACAGCTCCCGGCCGCGGGCGCCGTCGCGGGCCGCGAAGTACACCGTCTCGCCGACGGCCGTCAGGCCGGTGTAGCCGATGCCGTAGGCGCCCGGGTTGACGTCCTTGACCAGGACGGTGCCGGCCCTGGTGCCGTCGGACCTCCACAGCTCCCGGCCGCGGACACCGTCGTCGGCGGTGAAGAACAGCGTGTCCCCCACCGCGGTCAGCGAGGAGATCGCGTCGTACTCGTCGTCGGCGGAGATGTTCCTCACCAAGACGGTCCCGGCGGCCGTGCCGTCGGACCGCCACAGCTCCCGGCCGCGGACACCGTCGTCGGCGGTGAAGAACAGCGTGTCCCCCACCGCCGTCAGCGACGTCGGCCCGCTGTAGTAGCCGTCGTCGGGGTCGATGTCCTTGACCATCACCGTGCCGGCGGCCGTGCCGTCGGACTTCCACAGCTCGCGGCCGTTGACGCCGTCGTCCGCGGTGAAGAACAGCGTGTCCCCCACCGCCGTCAGCGACGTCGGCCCGCTGTAGTAGCCGCCGTCGGGATCGATGTCCTTGACCATCACCGTGCCGGCGGCCGTGCCGTCGGACACCCAGAGCTCGGCGCCGTTGACGCCGTCGTCGGCGGTGAAGAACACCCGGTCGCCGACCGCCTCGAAGTCCTTCGGCGAGCTCGAGGAGGTCTGCGGATCGCAGACCGGCACCCCGGCGGCCACCGCCTGCCCCTGGCCCAGGCCGGTCAGGGTCACCGCGGCCGCGGTCGCGGCGGTGGCGGCGCGGCCGGCCACGCGAGCCTGCCTCCGCAGCGCCTTCGCGCGCGCCGAGCGCAGCCGAACGACCTTCTCTCGAGCAGTACGACGCCGACGACTCATGTCAGGTACCTCTCCGTCCCCCAGGCGTTGCTGGATGCTACGCCGTGGGACGCCTCAGGGGCGCGATCGGTTGCCCCGGGCTCACCGTCGTCCGGCCAGCCTCTTCGCCACGGCCATGATCCCGAGCGTGCTGAGCGCTCCGGCGACGTACGGCGGCACCCAGGCCGGACCCTCCCGCTCCGGACGCCGGACCGGCGGGGACGGCGGGCCCTGGACGGGAGCCTCGCCGGGGTCGGGGCGGGCGGCCCGGGCGGCGGGCGAGGTGTGGGCGAACGCGGCGGCGTAGAGCACGACCCGGGAGAAGTAGTTGATCCAGACCAGCACGATCAGCGCGAGGCCGAACGCCTGGAACGCCGGGTTGCCCTGCGTCGCGGAGATCAGGAGGCCGGAGACCTGCTTGAGCACCTCGAACGCGATCGCGCCGAGGAGGGCGCCCGACCACAGCGACCGGGTCGGGGTGTGCGGCTCGGCCAGCAGCTTGAACATCGCGAAGAACAGCAGCATGTTGGCGCCGAGGCCGAGGACGACGGTGATCAGCCTGACCAGCCAGCCGAGCTCGGAGTCGAGGCCGACCCAGTCCAGCAGCACGCCGGCGAAGCCGCCGACCAGGCCGGCGACCGCCACCGCCACGAGCAGGATCAGCCCGATCAGCACCAGCGTGACCAGGTCGCGAAGCTTGCCGAGCACGAAGCCCGGCTGCTCCTTGTCCGGGACCTCGAACACGACCACGAGCGCGTCGCGCATCGCCGCCAGCCAGCCGAGCCCCGAGTAGAGCAGCACGACCGCGCCGAGGATCCCGACCGTGGCCGCGGCGGACTGGATGTCGCTCAGCTGCACCTGGTCCTCGCCGCTGCCGATCAGGCCCGGCATCACGCCGTTCAGCGCCTTCTCGAGGTCGTCGTCGGCCCGGGGGTAGACCCGGACGATCCAGCCGACCGCGAAGAACGCGAGCGCCAGGACCGGGAAGAACGACAGGAACGCGAAGTAGGTGACCGCGCCGGCCTGCTGGCCGGCCTTCACCGCGCCGTAGTGCTCCTGCATCCGCACCAGGTGGTCGACGAGGGGCCGCCGCCGGCGTACCTCCTCGACGCGCTCCCGGGCCCGCTCGATGAGCGGCATCAGTCGGCCGTCGCCGCCTGGAGCGGGAAGTCCCGGGTCGGTCGCCAGCCGGCGGCGTCGTCGTGGACGTAGAGGTGGAAGCCGTCGACGTCGAACTCGCACTCGAAGTCCGCGAGCTCCTCGAAGGCCCGGTCGAGCTGCTCGTCACCGAGGTGGTGGGCGATGGTGACGTGCGGGTGGTACGGGTACTGCAGGTCGATGTCCAGCGGCCCGCGGCGCAGCGAGGTCGCGAGCTGCTCGCACTGGGAGATCCCCTCGACCAGCGTCACGAACACCACCGGCGAGACCGGGCGGAAGGTGCCGGTGCCGCGCAGGTGGACGCAGAAGCTCGCGACCTCGGTCGCGGCCTCCTCGAGGTGCTTCTCGACCTCCGCCACGTGGACGGCGTCGATCTCGGTCGGCGGGACCAGGGTGATGTGCGTGGGGATCATGGCGGCAGTGGTATCCCCCACCGCGGTCCGGTAGTCCTGCAGCTCGGTCGCCCAGGGCTCGGGGATGGCGACGGCGACTCCGATCGTGACCACCCGTCGACTCTACTGACCCGCCGCGACGAAGCCGACCCGCCGGTAGACGTCCCGCAGGGTCGTCCGCGCGACGGCGCCGGCCTGCTCGGCGCCCTGGCGGAGCAGGCCGGTGAGGTACGCCTGGTCGTCGAGCAGCTCGAGCGTGCGCTCGCGGAACGGCGTCACGAACTCGACCACGACCTCGGCCAGGTCCTTCTTGAGGTCGCCGTAGCCGCGGCCGCCGTACTCCGCCTCGAGGTCGGCGATCGGGCGGTCGGTGAGGGCGGAGTAGATCGTGAGCAGGTTGCTGACGCCCGGCTTCGCGTCGGGGTCGAACCGGATCTCCGAGCCGGAGTCGGTGACCGCGGAGCGGATCTTCTTGGCCGAGGCCGACGGGTCGTCGAGCATCTCGACGATGCCGGACGGCGAGGACGCGGACTTCGACATCTTCGCGGTCGGCTCCTGGAGGTCGGCGATCTTGGCCGTGGCCTTGAGGATGTAGGGCTCGGGCAGGCGGAACGTCTTCTGGTAGCGGCCGTTGAAGCGCTGCGCGAGGTCGCGGGTCAGCTCGAGGTGCTGGCGCTGGTCCTCGCCCACCGGTACGTAGTGGGGCCGGTAGAGCAGGATGTCGGCCGCCTGGAGGATCGGGTAGGTGAACAGGCCGACGCTGGCCGCGCCCTCGCCGCCCTTGGCGGACTTGTCCTTGAACTGGGTCATCCGGCGGGCCTCGCCGAAGCCGGTCAGGCACTGGAGCACCCAGCCGAGCTGGGCGTGCTCGGGCACCTGGCTCTGCACGAAGATCGCGGACCGGGCCGGGTCGATGCCCATCGCGACCAGCTGCGCGGCCGCGCGCAGGGTGCGCTCGCGGAGCACCTTCGGATCCTGCTCGACGGTGATCGCGTGCAGGTCGGCGATGAAGAAGAACGGCTGGTAGTCCTGCTGCAGGTCCACCCACTGCCGCAGCGCGCCGAGGTAGTTGCCGAAGTGGAACGAGTCGGCCGTCGGCTGGATCCCGGAGAGCACCCGTGGGCGGGCCGTCCCGGTCCCCGCCGCCGACGTCGCGACCTCGGGTGCGGTCGTGGTGGACATGGGCGTCATTCTCCACGAGTCGTACCGACCGACGACCATCGGGCCATCGACCCGTCTACTGTCTCGGCATGGCCTACTCGCCATCCGTACCGCTGACCCGTTGGTCATCGAACCGGCGAGAGGTCATCGGCGTCCTGGCCGAGGCTCACCGAACCATCGGCGACGTGGCAGGACCGGGCCGGCCGAAGGACGTGAGCAAGCCGTTGGCTCACGCCTACCTCACCGGAATGGTGAGCGAGTTCCAAGGGTTCTGCCGCGACCTACACGACCTCGTGGTCGAGCGGATCGTCACCAACGCCACTTCGACCATCACCTACGTACCGCTCCTCACGGAGGGGTTCACGAAGGGCCGCGGCATCGATCGGGGCAACGCCACGCTGTCGACCATCAAGAACGACTTCGCTCGGGTGGGTCTGAGCCCCCTCGACCTGAGTGTCCACGACTCACAGTGGAGCTCCGGCGACAGCGTCGAGTTCCCGAAGGTGTTCGAGCTCCGCAATGCGCTCGCACACGGCAATCAGAAGGACCTCGACGATCTCCGCAGACGAGACATCAAGGACACGGTCACCTGGGCCCGTGACCGACTCCCCGTGCTGAACCGGGTCGCGAAGGCTCTGGATCGCGCAGTGTGGGACCATCTGTCAGTAGTGATCGGCACCGATCCATGGACGTGACGAAGGTGGCGCGATGGCACGCAGGCTGAGGCCCGGCATGCGCGTGCGCGTGCCGTGGGGCCTCGGCGAGGAGCGCCTCGCCGTGATCGTCGAGGTGTGGGGCCCCTCCGAGAGTCCGACCCAGGTCCGGATCCGGTTCGTCGACGACGCTGAGCGAGACGATCCCGGCACGCTGCTGATCTCGCCGAAGGCCGTCGAGCCGATACCCGCCTGATCCTGGCGTGTCCGTGGTCCCCACTCTGACCGACGGCGTGGTCACGCTGCGCGCGCACCGGCCCTCCGACGTAGCCGCGGTCGACCTGGTCGGCTACGACCTCCTGGCGGCCGAGTGGGCCGACCAGAGCAGCACGCCGATGCCGGCCGCCGAGAGCAGCGCGCCGACCAGCGCGGGCGACCGGTAGCCGTAGCCGGCGGCGATCACCACGCCGCCGAGCCAGGCGCCGAGGGCGTTGGCCAGGTTGAGGGACGCGTGGTTCATCGCGGCGCCGAGGGTCTGCGCCTCGCCGGAGACGGTCATCAGCCGGAGCTGGAGGTTGACCACCAGCACCGAGCCGGTCGCGGTGACCAGGAAGATCACCGGCAGCAGCGCCCAGCCGAACGGCGCGACCGCCCACACCAGCAGCATCACCAGGCCGGAGGCGATGCCGGACAGGATCAGCGTGCGGAACACCGACCACTCGGCGAGCCGGCCGGCCAGCCAGGTGCCGGCCACCATGCCGAGGCCGAACGACGCCGTGAAGACCGGCACCGCGCCCTCCGGCAGGCCGCCGACGTCGGTGACGGTCGGCGCGATGTAGGAGTAGACCGCGAACAGGCCGCCGAAGCCGACCGCACCGGCGAGCAGCGTCAGCATCGCCTGGCCGTTGCGGAAGAACAGCAGCTCCTTGCGGCCGGTCGCCTCCGGGTTGCCCGGGCAGGACGGCACGAACGCGAGGATCATCGCCGCGGCGACCACGGCGATCGCGCCGGCGGCGACGTACGCCGAGCGCCACCCGGCCTGCTGGCCGAGCCAGGTCGCGGCCGGGACGCCGACCACGTTGGCGACCGAGAGGCCGAGCATCACGCTGGCGACGGCCCGGCCCTGCCGGCCCGCCGGGGCCAGGCTGGCGGCGACCAGGCTCGCGACGCCGAAGTAGGCGCCGTGCGGCAGGCCGTCGAGGAACCGCGCCGCGAACAGCACCCCGTAGCCCGTCGCGAGCGCGCTGAGCACGTTGAAGGCGCCGTAAGCCACCATCAGCCAGATCAGCAGCGCCCGCCGCGGCAGCCTCGCCCCGAAGACCGCGATCACCGGCGCACCGACCACCACGCCCAGCGCGTACGCCGAGATCACGCTGCCCGCCTGGGGGATCGTGACGTCGACGCCGTCCGCGATCCGCGGCAGCAGCCCCATCGTGACGAACTCCGTCGTACCGATCGCGAACCCCCCGAGCGCCAGCGCGAGGACCGCGAGCGCGAAGTGGCTCGCCCGGGTCGGCGCGGCCGTCGTCGGGCCGGGGGCGGTCGTCGTCATGGAGCGGGAGAGGCCTTCCGGAGTCGCTGGGGCGGAGGACACAGTCTCCAACCCGGCCGCGTCGAGGACCTATTCCGCGACGGGTGCTACTGCAGGACGGTGACCTTCGACTGCACGGCGAACACGTCGCCCGAGTCGGGCAGGCACGGCTCGGAGGAGAACGTGCCGGCCGGGATCGAGCCGCCGCCGACCCGGACCTGGTTGCCGTCCTGGGCGACCAGATTGCCGTTGGAGTCGCGGAGGGCCAGCCGGCCCTGGTCGAGGGTGGCCGAGTAGCCCGCGGGCCAGACGAGGAACACCTGGCTCCCGCCGGTGTCGAGGTAGACGCACTGCCGGTCGTCGACCTGCAGCACGCCCTCGAGGGCGGCCCCGTCGGCGATGTCGCCCGCCCAGCCGGAGACCGGGAGCCGGACCGAGGTCCCGCTCCCGGTCTCGTCGCCGGCCGAGACGAGCGAGACGATGCCGAAGCCGATCGCGGCGATCACGAACGGCACCAGCGCCACGATCACGTAGCCCCGCCTGCTCAGCGCGTCGGGGCGCGACCAGCGGTCGTACTGCTGCTCCTGGTCCTGCCGGGTGTCAGACAAGGGACGCCACCGCCTCGTTCAGCGTCGCCGACGGGCGCATCACGGCCGCCGCCTTGGCGTCGTCCGGGCGGTAGTAGCCACCGATGTCGGCCGGCGAGCCCTGGACCGCGATCAGCTCGTCCACGATCTTCTGCTCGTTCGCGGCGAGGGTGTCGGCGAGCGGCTTGAACGCCGCGGCGAGCTCGGCGTCCTCGGACTGGCCGGCCAGTTCCTGGGCCCAGTAGAGCGCCAGGTAGAAGTGCGAGCCGCGGTTGTCGATGCCGCCGAGACGGCGGGTCGGCGACCTGTCCTCGTTGAGGAAGGTCTCGGTGGCCCGGTCGAGCGCGCCCGCGAGCACCTTCGCCGCCGGGTCGTCGGCCTGCTCGGCGTACAGCTCGAGCGAGGGCACCAGCGCGAAGAACTCGCCGAGGCTGTCCCAGCGCAGGTAGTTCTCCTTGACCAGCTGCTGCACGTGCTTGGGCGCCGAGCCGCCGGCGCCGGTCTCGAACAGGCCGCCGCCGTTCATCAACGGGACGACCGAGAGCATCTTCGCCGAGGTGCCGAGCTCGAGGATCGGGAACAGGTCGGTGTTGTAGTCGCGGAGCACGTTGCCGGTGACCGAGATGGTGTCCTCGCCGCGGCGGATCCGCTCCAGGGAGTACGCCGTCGCCTCGGCCGGCGCGAGGATCTCGATGGTCAGGCCCCGGGTGTCGTGCTCGGGGAGGTACTCCTTCACCTTCGCGATCAGGTTCGCGTCGTGGGCGCGGGCCTCGTCGAGCCAGAACACCGCCGGGACGCCCGTGGCGCGGGCGCGGGTGACGGCGAGCTTGACCCAGTCGCGGATCGGGGCGTCCTTGGTCTGGCAGGCGCGCCAGATGTCGCCGGGCTGCACGTCGTGCTCGATGAGCACGTCGCCGGCGCGGTCGACGACCTGGACCGCGCCCGCCGCGGGGATCTCGAAGGTCTTGTCGTGGGAGCCGTACTCCTCGGCCGCCTGGGCCATCAGGCCGACGTTCGGGACCGAGCCCATCGTGGCCGGGTCGAGGGCGCCGTGCGCGCGGCAGTCGTCGATGACGGCCTGGTAGACGCCCGCGTAGGAGGAGTCCGGGATCACCGCGAGCGTGTCGCCCTCGGCGCCGTCGGGGCCCCACATGTGGCCGCCGATGCGGATCATCGCGGGCATGGAGGCGTCGATGATGACGTCGGAGGGCACATGCAGGTTGGTGATGCCCTTGTCGGAGTCGACCATCGCCATCCGCGGGCCCTCGGCCAGCCCGGCGTCGACCGCGGCCCGGATCGCGTCGCCCTCGGGCAGGTCGGCGGCGGCGCCGAGCAGGGCGCCGAGGCCGTCGTTCGGGGAGATCCCCGCGGCACCCAGCTGCTCGCCGTACTGCTCGAAGAGGGCCGGGAAGAACGCCTGCACGACGTGGCCGAAGATGATCGGGTCGGAGACCTTCATCATCGTGGCCTTCAGGTGCACCGAGAACAGCACGTCCTCGGCCTTGGCGCGGGCGATCTGCTCGGCGAGGAAGCGGCGCAGCGCGGCGACGTCCAGGAAGGTGCCGTCCACGACCTCGCCGGCCAGCACCGTCAGGCCGTCCTTCAGGACGGTCTCGGTGCCGTCGGCGGCGACGTGCCTGATGGTCAGGGTGTCGTCGGCGGGGATGACGACGGACCTCTCGTTGGCGAAGAAGTCGCGCTCGCCCATGGTCGCGACGTTGGTCCTGGAGTCGGGGGCCCACACGCCCATGCGGTGCGGGTGCGCCTTGGCGTAGTTCTTGACCGACGCCGGCGCGCGACGGTCGGAGTTGCCCTCGCGCAGGACCGGGTTCACCGCGGAGCCCTTGACCTTGTCGTACCTGGCCCGGATCTCCCTCTCCTCGTCGGTCGCGGGGCTCTCCGGGTACGCCGGCAGGTCGAAGCCCTGCTCCTGGAGCTCCTTGACCGCGGCCTTGAGTTGCGGGAGCGAGGCGGAGATGTTGGGCAGCTTGACGATGTTGGCCTCGGGGGTCTTCGCGAGCTCGCCCAGCTCCCCGAGCGCGTCGTCGGCCAGCCCGAACGCGCTGAGGATCCGCGCCGCCACGGAGATGTCGCGGGTCTCCACCTCCACGCCCGCCCTGGCGGCGTACGCCTGAACGATCGGCAGGAGCGAGTAGGTCGCCAACAGCGGCGCCTCGTCGGTGTGCGTGTAGATGATCTTGGCCATGCTGCGCCACTCCTGGGGGCTCGGAAATACCTTGACGTCAAGATACCTGACGGGCCGACCCGCGACGGGGCCGGCCCACTCAGCCTAGAGTCGTCCCATGGCAGAGCAAACCGCCCTCCCGGGCCTCCAGCAGAAGCTCACCGCCGAGGTCCTCGGGACGTTCGTCCTGGTGCTCTTCGGCTGTGGCTCCGTGGTGTTCGCCGGCGCGGCCGGCGTACCGACGACGATCACCGCGATCGGCCTGACCTTCGGTCTCGCCGTCATGGTGATGGCCTACGCGTTCGGCCGGGTCTCCGGCGCGCACTTCAACCCCGCGGTCTCCCTCGGCGCGGCGATCGGCGGCCGGCTCTCCTGGCTCCACGCCGCGTTCTACGCCGTCGCCCAGCTCGTCGGCGCCTTCCTGGGCGCGCTCGCGCTCTTCCTGCTGCTGAACGGCTACGACGGCTTCGACGCCACCGGCAACATGGGGCAGAACTCCTTCGGCGACCAGGGCAGCGGGTACGCCGCCTGGGCGGCGTTCCTCCTCGAGCTGCTGCTCACGGCCGTCTTCGTGATGGTGATCCTCGCCGTCACCGACGAGCGGTTCGAGCACCCGGCGCTGGCGCCGCTGGCGATCGGGCTCACGCTGGCCGCGATCCACTTCGTGGCGATCCCGGCGACCGGCACCTCGGTCAACCCGGCCCGCTCGATCGGCCCGGCGCTGTTCGCCGGACCGGACGCGATCGTGCAGCTCTGGCTGTTCATCCTCGCCCCGCTGATCGGTGCCGCGCTCGCGGGCATCGCCTACCCACTGCTGTTCGGCCGGGCCTCCGACCCGATCCCCGGCTCCGGCTGGTCGCTCCCGCAGCG
The DNA here is from genome assembly GCF_054782915.1 of Nocardioides hungaricus. Taxonomy (NCBI): domain Bacteria; kingdom Bacillati; phylum Actinomycetota; class Actinomycetes; order Propionibacteriales; family Nocardioidaceae; genus Nocardioides; species Nocardioides hungaricus. Next base: position 89,691 of record NZ_BAAGRO010000019.1, read on the forward strand.
CCCCGCGGTCGTGGTCGGCCCGGACGCCTACCAGCAGCAGTGGAACCAGGAGACGGCCGCCACCACCGCGACCTACGGCATCGCGCCGATCGTGCAGGACGGCTGGCAGTGGGACCCGGTCGGCCAGTCCTGGCACCCGGTCGGCCAGACCCCGGAGCAGTGGCGGGCGCAGCAGGCGGCCCAGGAGCAGGCGGCGGTCGAGCCGGCCCCGGCCGCCCCGGCCGCCCCGGAGGACGAGGACCCGGGCGAGCAGACCCGGATCCGCCCGCCGCAGTAGGCGGGCGAGGGGTGGACCCTGGGATCGCGGAGGCTCCCGGCGCTGCTAGCGTCGGGAGCCGACCAGACCAGACCGTGATCGAGGAGTCGTCGTGAGCTCTACCCCGTTGAAGGTGGCCGTCACCGGCGCCGCCGGCCAGATCGGCTACAGCCTGCTGTTCCGCCTGGCGAGCGGCTCGCTGCTGGGCGACCGCCCGATCGAGCTGCGGCTGCTGGAGATCACGCCGGCGCTCAAGGCGCTCGAGGGCGTCGTGATGGAGCTCGACGACTGCGCCTTCCCGAACCTCGCCGGCGTCGAGATCGGCGACGACGCCGAGACGATCTTCGACGGTGCCAACCTGGCCCTGCTCGTCGGCGCCCGCCCGCGCACCGCCGGCATGGAGCGCGGCGACCTGCTCTCCGCCAACGGGGCGATCTTCACCGCGCAGGGCCAGGCGCTGAACAAGGTGGCCGCCGACGACATCCGCATCGGCGTGACCGGCAACCCGGCCAACACCAACGCGCTGATCGCGATGACCAACGCCCCCGACATCCCGCAGGAGCGGTTCTCGGCGCTCACCCGCCTCGACCACAACCGCGCGATCTCGCAGCTCGCCGCGAAGACCGGCGCCGCGGTCACCGACATCAAGAGGATGACCATCTGGGGCAACCACTCCGCGACCCAGTACCCCGACATCTTCCATGCCGAGGTCGGCGGGAAGAACGCCGCAGAGGTCGTGGACGACCAGGCCTGGCTGGAGGACACCTTCATCCCGACCGTCGCCAAGCGCGGCGCCGCGATCATCGAGGCCCGCGGCTCCTCCTCCGCAGCCTCGGCCGCGTCGGCCACCGTCGACGCCGCCCGCGACTGGCTGCTCGGCAGCCCCGAGGGCGACTGGGTGTCGATGGCGGTCGTCTCCGACGGCTCCTACGGCGTCCCCGACGGCCTGATCTCGTCGTTCCCCGTCACCACGAAGGACGGGAACTGGGAGATCGTCTCGGGCCTCGACATCGACGACTTCTCCCGCGCGAGGATCGACGCCTCCACCGCGGAGCTCGCCGAGGAGCGCCAGGCCGTCACCGACCTCGGCCTCATCTGACGCCGAGTCGGCGCAGTCTCAGCTGAGACTGCGCCGACTCGGCGTCTCTAGAGGGGTTGGTCGGGGATCGAGACGGCGAGGAAGACCAGCGCCGCACCGGTCCCGGCCAGCAGCAGGCAGTCCCACCAGCGCGTGCGTACGGCGAGCATGCCGGCGTCCTTCGCGGGCAGCGCCGCCCGGACGACCGCCGCGAGCCCGAGCGCGCCGCCGAACCACTGGACGCCCAGGCGCCACCTGCCGGTCGTGACGATGCCGATGCCGATCGCGACGATCGCGATGACGACGAGGTAGAACGCGCCCCCGATGGTCGACGGGTAGCGACGGCCGTCCCCGTCCTCGACCGGTGGCTCGGCCGAGACGGGCTCCTGCTCCTCCTCGCTCACGCCACCGACTGCTCGGCCGCGGTCACGATGTTGGAGAGCAGCATCGCGCGGGTCATCGGGCCGACTCCGCCGGGGTTCGGCGACACCCAGCCGGCGACGTCCCAGACATCGGCGGCGACGTCGCCGGCGATCTTGCCGTCGACGCGCGAGACGCCGACGTCGAGCACGGCCGCGCCGGGCTTGACCATGTCGCCACGGATGATGTCGGGCACGCCCGCGGCGGCGACGATCACGTCGGCGTTCCGCGTGTGCGCGGCGAGGTCGCGGGTGCCGGTGTGGCAGAGCGTCACGGTGGAGTTCTCCGACCGGCGGGTGAGCAGCAGGCCCATCGGCCGGCCGACGGTGAGTCCGCGGCCCACGACGACGACCTCGGCGCCGTTCAGCTCGACGCCGTGGCGGCGCAGCAGCTCGATGCAGCCGATCGGCGTGCACGGAAGCGGTCCGGCCTCGCCGAGCACCAGCTTGCCGAGGTTGACCGGGTGCAGGCCGTCGACGTCCTTGTCCGGGGCGACCCGGGAGAGGAGCCGGAACTCGTCGAGCCCGGTCGGCTGCTGCACGATGAAGCCGGTGCACGCCGGGTCGTCGTTGAGGCGGTCGATCTCCGCCTCCGCCTCGGCCTGAGTCGCGGTCGCCGGCAGGTCGACCCGGATCGACGCGATGCCGATCTCGGCGCAGTCCTTGTGCTTGGCCCCGACGTACCAGTGCGAGCCCGGGTCGTCGCCGACCAGCACCGTGCCGAGGCCGGGCACGACACCGCGCTCGCGCAGCTTCGCCACCCGCTCGGTGAGGTCGGCCTTGATCGCGGTGAGGGTCGCGGTGCCGTCCAGCTTCTGTGCAGTCACGGGGTCATCCTGTCAGTGGAAGAAATGCCGAGTGTCGGTGAAGTACATCGTGACGCCCGCGGCCTTCGCCGCCTCGATGGTCAGCTCGTCGCGGACCGAGCCGCCGGGCTGCACGATGGCCGCCACGCCGGCGTCGATGAGGAGCTGCGGGCCGTCCTCGAACGGGAAGAAGGCGTCCGAGGCCGCGACCGATCCGGCCGCCCGCTCCCCCGCCCGCTCGACGGCGAGCCGGCAGGAGTCGACCCGGTTGACCTGACCCATGCCGACGCCGACGGAGGCGCCGTCCCTGGCGAGCAGGATCGCGTTGGACTTCACCGCGCGGCAGGCCCGCCAGGCGAAGGCCAGGTCGGCGAGCAGCTCGGGCGAGGCGGCCTCGCCGACGGCGAGGGTCCAGGTCGACGGGTCGTCGCCCTCGGCGTCGACGTGGTCGACGCGCTGCATCAGCAGACCGCCGCTCACCGGCCGGATCTCGGCGGCTGCGCCGGCGTCGACGGGGCAGACCAGGATCCGGAGGTTCCTCTTGCCCTGCAGCACCTCGACCGCGCCGTCGTCGTACGCCGGCGCCACGATCACCTCGGTGAAGACCTCGGCCACCTGCTCGGCCAGTGCCACCGACACCGGCCGGTTCACGGCGATCACGCCGCCGAACGCCGAGACCGGGTCGCACTCGTGGGCCTTGCGGTGCGCCTCGGCGACGTCCGCGCCGACCGCGATGCCGCACGGGTTGGCGTGCTTGATGATCGCCACCGCAGGCTCGGCGAAGTCGTTGGCCGCGCGGCGGGCGGCGTCGGTGTCGACGTAGTTGTTGTAGGACATCTCCTTGCCGTGCAGCTGCTCGGCCGCCGCGAGACCGCCGCCGAGCGCGCCGGCGTAGAGCGCCGCGGGCTGGTGCGGGTTCTCGCCGTAGCGCAGCACCGCCTTCCGCTCCCACGTCGCGCCGGCCCAGGCCGGGAACCCGGTCCCGTCGGTGCTGTCGGTGAGCACGCTGCCCATCCAGGACGCCACCGCAACGTCGTACGACGCGGTGTGGGTGAACGCCTCGGCGGCGAGTGCCCGGCGCTGCTCGAGGGTGAACCCGCCGGCCGCGACGGCGGCCAGCACCTCGTCGTACCTGGCCGGGGAGGTCACGATCGCGACCGAGGGGTGGTTCTTGGCGGCGGCGCGGACCATCGAGGGGCCGCCGATGTCGATCTGCTCGACGCACTCGTCCGGGCTCGCGCCGGAGCCGACGGTCTGGACGAACGGGTAGAGGTTCGAGACGACCAGGTCGAACGGCTCCACGCCGAGGTCGGCGAGCTGCTCGACGTGGGAGTCGAGGCGGCGGTCGGCGAGGATGCCGGCGTGCACCCGCGGGTGCAGCGTCTTCACGCGGCCGTCGAGGCACTCGGGGAAGCCGGTGAGGTCCTCGACCCGGGTGACCGGCAGGCCCAGCCCCTCGATGAGGGCCGCGGAGCCGCCGGTGGACACCAGGGCGACCCCGGCCCCGTGCAGGCCGCGGACCAGCCCCTCCAGGCCGCTCTTGTCGTAGACCGACACGAGCGCGCGCCTGATCGGAACCTGGTCGATAGCTGAGGTCATCGTCCGAACCGGACCTTCCTGTCGTTGATCGTGAAGCCCTCGCGAGCCAGCCGGCCCACGGCGTCGACGAGCATCCGGCGCTCGGCGACCTTGATCCGCTCGTGCAGCGTCGCGACGGTGTCGCCGTCCTCGACCGGGACCGCCCGCTGCGCGACGATCGGGCCGGTGTCGACGCCCGTGTCGACGACGAAGAGGGTGCAGCCGGTGACCTTGACCCCGTAGTCCAGCGCGTCGGCGGGCCCGCGCATCCCGGGGAACGCCGGCGACAGCGCCGGGTGGGTGTTGACGACCCGCCCGCCGAGGCGGTCGAGGAGCTCCGCGCCGACCAGCTTCATGAAGCCGGCCAGCACCACCAGGTCGGGCTCGAAGCTCGCGACCGTGTCGGCCAGCGCCCGGTCCCAGTGCTCGCGGGAGGTGAAGTCGCCGACCCTCCTCACGAAGGTCGGCACGCCGGCCCGGTCGGCGCGGGCGAGGCCCTCGATGCCGTCGCGGTCGGCGCCGACGGCGACCACGCGGGCGCCGTACGACGGATCGGCGGACGCGTCGAGCAGGGCCTGCAGGTTGGTCCCCGAGCCCGACACCAGGACGACGAGTCGGGCGGGGCGGGAGGTCACGCAGCGGAGTCTAGGGCCGCCCTCCGGGCGATCCGCCGCTGCCACCAGGTCATGAGAACGCCGCCGAGCAGCCCGCCGATGCCGAGCGCGGTGATCGCGTTCACCGTCACGTCCAGCGCGGCCGGGCCCACCTCGGCCATCCGGCCCGGGCCGACCGCTCCACCGGAGACCGCGGCGAGCACGCCGAGCAGCACGCCGGCCAGGACGCCGCCGGCGCAGCCGCGCAGGGCGCCCTCGTCCCAGCGCAGGGTCGGGCTGCGCCGCTGCGACCGGGCCGCGGCCAGGGCGGCCACGATCGGGGCGAGGCCGATGACGTACGCCGTCCAGGCCGGCGTCGGCCCGGCATCGGGCAGCGCGGCCAGCAGCGGGAACATCGGCAGCGGGCCGAGCGAGACCAGCGTCGGCGAGACGAGCGTGTCGACGCCGACCGCAAAGCCGGGGCCGAGCAGGTAGCTCGCGGAGAGGACGGTGGCGTTCGGGACCACGGTGGCGCTGAGCACGGTGTAGACGGTCGCGTCGCCGGCGTCGGTGTGCAGCCGCGACATCACGTTGACCGCCGTGTCGAAGTCGACAACCAGCGCGCCGAGGAAGAACAGCGCGGAGACGGCCAGGTAGGCGCCCAGCACCCGCAGGCAGGTCGCGGCGGACGTGCGGAGCGAGGGCGGCAGCGTCGCGGCCCAGATCGCGGCCCGTCCGGAGCCGGTCGCGATCGCCGCGAGGCCGACGGTGAGGCAGAGCAGCAGTGACCAGAGCAGCACCCGGCCCAGCGAGGGCGCGGTCTCCGGGGTGGCGGCCAGCCGGAGGGTGACGACCGCCACGGCGGCGTACCCGGCGGTGAAGGCGGCCACGGCGATCGCCACGGTCCAGTCCCGCTCGCCGTCGGCGATCCGCTCGGCGTCGGGGCCGTGCCCCGAGATCGAGTCCCCGACCCGGTGCCCGAGCCGCCAGACCGCCCAGGCGGCGAGCGCGGTGAGGCCGAGCGGCACCACCGTGATCGCGACGCCGTCGACCCGGATCCCGGAGCCGTGGGCCAGCAGCCACCCGAGCGCACCCACACGCAGTCCGTCGCGTGGGGTTCCGTGGACGCCCGCGTCGGCGAGGAACCAGCCCACGACTCCGGCCGCCAGGCAGACCAGGAGCGTCGCCAGCGCGGCCCCGGCGCCGCCGAGCAGCGCGACGAGCACGAGGGGGCGGCGGTGGCGCGCGTCGGCCCGGTCTCCCGCCAGGGTGGGGGCCGATCCGGGCAGCAGGGAAGTCATGGCCCGGCCATCATCACCCGATGCCGGGCCCGGATCCGGGCGCACACGCCGGTTCGGCCCTCTCGACTCGATCGGGCTACGGTGGAGGACGCCATGAGGGACCCCGACGAGTTCGACCAGTTCTACAAGGACGTCCGCGGCCGGCTGCTGCTGCTGACGTACTGCCTCACCGGCGACCTCCCGGCCTCCCGGAACGCGGTCCGCGACGGCTTCGTCGCCACCTGGCACCACTGGCGCAAGGTCGCCCGGCTCGAGGACCCCGAGGCGTGGACGCGGGTCCGCGCCTGCGCCCGCGCCCAGCGCCGGCACACCGCCAAGCTGTGGCACCGGGAGAGGGACCTCGACCCCGAGGTCCGCGCGACGCTGGAGGCGCTCGGCAAGCTGTCGATGACCCAGCGGCGGGTGCTCCTGCTCACGCACCTGACCCGCGCCTCGCTCGCCGAGATCGCCCGCGAGGTCGGCCTCCCCCGCGCCGACACCGAGCGCGAGCTGCAGACCGCCGCGGCGCAGTTCGCGGTCGCCCGCGAGGTGCCGACGACGAGCATCCGTGCCGTCGTCGAGTCGGTCGCCGCCCACCTCGAGACCGGCCGCTGGCCGCGCGCGACGATCGTCCGCCGCGCCGGCGCCGCCCGCCGCCGCACCCACACGCTCGTCGGCGTGGTCGGCACGGTCGCCGCACTGGTGGTCACCGGGACCCTCGTGAGCGACGCCACCGGCGTACGCCCCACGCTGGCGGGCGACCGCGTGAACGCCGCCGGGCCCTCGGGCAAGCCGACGCCCGAGCCCCCGGACCTGCCCGAGACCGCCCTGCTGCAGACGAGCCAGGTCGCGAGGTCGACGCCGGGCACCGAGTGGATCACGGTGCGCACCCACGACAACACCGGCGGCGACGGCCTGGTGATGGCCTGCCAGGACGCGCGGTTCGCGGACGCCCGGGGCACCGCCGCGCTGGTCCGCAACTTCGAGCCGACGCGGCGCAAGCGGGCGGACACCACCGAGGTCGTACAGACCGCCCAGGCGTCCGCGACCGAGCGGGGCGCCCGGCGCGGATACGAGACCGCGCTGGGCTGGTTCGCCGCGTGCGACGACGAGCAGGCGCTGCTGATCGACACCCGACCCGTCGCGGGCCTCGGCGACGACGCGACCCTCTTCACCGTGCGGACGTTCGCGGGCGACGGCTCCACCCTGGTTGTCGGCGTGGCCCGGACCGGCGTCTACACGACCACGACGTTCACCCGCTTCCCCGCCGGCGGGCAGCCCCCCCTGGCGAGGTCCGCGCGCCTGCTCGGCGACGCCGTCAGCGGGCTCTGCTCGCTCGAGGACGCCGGCGCGTGCGCCGTCACGCCCCGGGTCGGCGAGACCGCCCTGCGACCGGCCGCGCCGGTCCCCGCCATGCTCGACGAGGTCGACCTCCCGCCGGTGACCGGCGTGTCCCGGCCGTGGGTCGGCACCGAGCCGCGGGTGGCGAGGACGAACACCGCCGCGACCGGCTGCGACACCACCGACTTCTCGAAGGGGTCGGTGACCAACAACATCACCCGCACGTTCCTCATCCCGGACGCGAAGCTGCCCGCCCAGTTCGGGCTCACCCAGACCGTCGGCTCGCTGCCGACGGCCAAGCAGGCGGAGGCGTTCGTCCAGACCATCCGCACCGAGCTGGCCCGCTGCTCGGCGAAGCGGATGGGCACCGACGTGACGCCGGTGCGCCAGATGGACGCCAAGGGCCAGGATCTCGCGGCGTGGCGTGTGCGGACCGAGATCGGCGACAACGCCTCCGTCGACTACCTGATGGGCGTGGTGCGCGACGGCACGTCGGTCGCCCAGGTCGGGTTCGTGCCCGCTTCCAAGGTCGACTTCGCGCCGGGCGACTTCCTGTTCGTCGTCCAGCGGGCGCTGGCCCGGCTCGGCGCCATGCCGCCGCCGAAGGCCCGCTGAGCCTCCGCAACGCCGAGTCGGCGCGTCTTGCCCGGGCAAGACGCGCCGACTCGCGCCTTCGGATCAGAGGCCCTGCAGGACCTCGCGCATGAGGGCGGCGGTCTCGGACGGCGTCTTGCCGACCTTCACCCCGACGGCCTCGAGGGCCTCCTTCTTGGCCTGCGCGGTGCCGGAGGAGCCGGAGACGATGGCGCCGGCGTGGCCCATGGTCTTGCCCTCGGGCGCGGTGAAGCCCGCGACGTAGCCGACGACCGGCTTGGTCACATGCTCCTTGATGTACGCCGCCGCACGCTCCTCGGCGTCGCCGCCGATCTCGCCGATCATCACGATCGCCAAGGTCTCGGGGTCGTTCTCGAACGCCTCGAGCGCGTCGATGTGCGTGGTGCCGATGATCGGGTCGCCGCCGATGCCGATGGCGGTCGAGAAGCCGTAGTCGCGCAGCTCGTACATCATCTGATAGGTCAGCGTGCCGGATTTCGACACGAGGCCGACCGGGCCCCTGCCCGCGATGGTGTGCGGGGTGATGCCGGCCAGCGACTCCTCCGGGGTGATGATGCCCGGGCAGTTCGGGCCGATCATCCGGGTGTCCTTGCCCGCCAGGTAGGACCACACCTCGGCGGTGTCCTGCACCGGCACGCCCTCGGTGATGACCACGAGCAGGCCGATGCCGGCGTCGATGGCCTCGACGCAGGCGTCCTTGGTGAACGCCGGCGGCACGAAGACGACCGACACGTCGGCGCCGGTCTCGGCCATCGCCTCCTTGACGCTGCCGAACACCGGCAGCTCCCTGCCGCCCAGCTCGACCGACGTACCGGCCTTGCGGGCGTTCACGCCGCCGACGATGTTCGACCCGGCGTCGAGCATGAGCGTGGTGTGCTTGGAGCCCATCCCGCCGGTCATGCCCTGGACGATGATCCTGGAGTCCTTGTTGAGGTAGATAGACATCTGCTTCTTCGTCCTTACGCGTTCGCGAGCTCGGCGGCCTTGTCGGCGGCGCCGTCCATGGTGTCGACCTGGGTGACCAGCGGATGGCTCAGCTCGTCCAGGATCCGGCGGCCCTCCGCCACGTTGTTGCCGTCGAGGCGTACGACGATCGGCTTGGTCGCCTCGCCGCCGAGGATCTCCAGCGCGCCCCTGATGCCGTTGGCGACCTCGTCGCAGGCGGTGATGCCGCCGAACACGTTCACGAACACGCTCCTGACCTGCGGGTCGTGCAGGATCACGTCGAGGCCGTCGGCCATCACCTGGGCGTTCGCGCCGCCGCCGATGTCGAGGAAGTTCGCGGGCTTGACGCCGCCGTGCGCCTCGCCGGCGTACGCGACGACGTCGAGGGTCGACATGACCAGGCCGGCGCCGTTGCCGATGATGCCGACAGCACCGTCGAGCTTGACGTAGTTGAGGCCCTTGTCCTTGGCCTTCGCCTCGAGCGGGTCGGCCTCCTCGCGGATCTCGAACGCCTCGTGGTCGGGGTGGCGGACCTCGGAGGCGTTGTCGTCGAGCGAGACCTTGCCGTCGAGCGCCTCGAGCCGGTCGCCGGCCAGCCGCGCGAGCGGGTTGACCTCGACCAGCGTGGCGTCCTCCTCGACGAAGGTCGTGTAGAGCGCCTGGATCATCTCCACGGCCTGCTCGAAGACGGCCTCGGGGAACTTCGCCTCCATGGCGATCTCGCGGGCCCTGGCCTCGTCGACGCCGGTGCCCGGGTCGACCGGGATCTGCTTGACGGCGTCGGGGTTGGTCTTGGCGACCTCCTCGATCTCGACGCCGCCCTCGACCGACGCGATGCACAGGTAGCGCCGGTTCGCGCGGTCGAGCAGGAAGGAGAAGTAGTACTCCTCCTCCGGCGGGGTGGCGGGGGTGACCAGGACCCGGTTGACGGTGAGGCCCTTGATCTCCATGCCGAGGATGTTCGACGCGTGCTCGAACGCCTCGTCGGCGGTCTTCGCGAGCTTGACGCCGCCGGCCTTGCCGCGACCACCCGCCTTGACCTGCGCCTTGATGACCGTCACGCCCCCGAGCTGCTCGGCGGCCTCGCGGGCCGCCTGCGCCGACTCGACGACGACGCCCAGCGTCGTGGTCACACCGTGCTTGGCGAAGAGCTCCTTCGCCTGGTACTCCATCAGGTCCACTGATCCACCAAGTCCTCATCGGTCGGAGCGGGCGCGCATCGAGACGCGGCCTCGCGCTCAGGGGGTGTCCGTCGCACCCTAGTCCCGGGCTCCGGCGTACGACGAGGCCGGGCCGACGTGACGTGGGGCACGGTCCCCGGAGGTCTGCAGGTGGGGTCACTCGGAGAAGTGCGCCGCCACCCAGTCGGTGATCTCGGTGGTCGGCGCACCGGGGGTGAACACCTTGGCGACGCCGATCTCCTCGAGGAGCGAGATGTCCTCGTCCGGGATGATCCCCCCGCCGAAGACGACGATGTCGGCGGCGTCGCGCTCGGCGAGCAGCTCGACCAGGCGGCGGAACAGCGTCATGTGCGCGCCCGAGAGCACGGAGAGGCCGATCAGGTCGGCGTCCTCCTGGATCGCGGTCTCCACGATCTGCTCGGGCGTCTGGTGCAGACCGGTATAGACCACCTCGTGCCCGGCGTCGCGGAGCGCGCGGGCGACGATCTTGGCGCCCCGGTCGTGCCCGTCGAGGCCGGGCTTGCCGACCACGATCCGGATGCGCCGTACGGGGGTCGCTGCGGTCATGGGCGCAGGCTAGCCCACGCGTGAGGCTGGCCAGGGACCCGCCACGGAGCCGCCACGGAGCAGGGCGGCCGGGCCGCAAGAAATCCACAGGATCGGGAGTTGGTTGCCCGCGGCCGTGACCAGTCCGTTACAGTCTTGCCTCGCCGTCTGAACCCCGAGCAGCGGAGAACTTATTCATGGGCAACCACCGAGCGGATCGCCGCGGCCACGGCCGCGGTCCCTCGGACCTCCCGACCCGCGTCGCGACCGCGACCTCGGCCGGGAAGCGCAGGGCCACCAGGCCCACCAAGGCCGATCGAGCCGTCGCGACCACCGTCGCCGAGCGCAGCACCGAGGTCCCCGTACCCCGTGCGTCCGAGAAGAACCCCCGTCCGACCGAGAAGCGCGCACCCGCGAGGCGCTCCGCCGGCAGACGCGCCGCCAGCCGCGGCCCGCTCTTCCGCGGACTCCCCTCCCCGCCGATCCTGCTCGGCGTCGCCGCCCTCGCGATCTCCGCGGGCGGCGCGCTGACCGCCGCGAGCGGCGCCATCGGTGACGACGCCACCAAGTTCAACCAGGCCAGCGCCCTCTCCGGCGCCAGCGACGTCTCCCGGGTCAGCCTGCTCGACCGCGACACCGTCTCCCGCGACTCCCGCCGCGACGCCCTCGAGAGCTCGGCCGACAAGGAGCTGGTGGCCGCCGCGGAGGACCAGGCCAAGCAGCGCGACGTCGCGCTCGCCAAGCTCGACCAGAGCTCCGAGAAGTGGTCGGCCAAGCTCGCGCTCAACCAGTGGGTGCTGCCCCTGGACAGCTACCAGCTGACCGCCCGGTACGGCGAGTACGGCCTCTGGTCGAGCTACCACACCGGCCTCGACTTCGCGGCGCCTCCGGGCACCCCGATCCGCGCGGTCGCCAACGGCGTGATCACCTCGGCGCAGTGGGACGGTCCCTACGGCAACAAGACCGTGATCACCCTCGACGACGGCACCGAGCTGTGGTTCTGCCACCAGACCTCGTTCCTGGTCAGCGCCGGCGAGGAGGTCCGCGCCGGCCAGGTGATCGGCACCGTCGGCGCGACCGGCAACGTGACCGGTCCGCACCTCCACCTCGAGGTCCGGCCCGGAGCGGGCGACCCGGTCGACCCGTTCCAGGCGATGGTCGCCAACGGCGTCACGCCGTAGCGCTACAGCTTCTCCACCGGCGCGTAGCGCAGCAGCAGCCGCTTCACGCCCTCGGACCCGAAGTCGATCGACGCCACGGCCTTCTCGCCGACACCCTCGAGCGCGACGACCGTGCCCAGGCCGAACGAGTCGTGCAGCACCCGGTCGCCCGGCTCCAGACTGGGGATCTCCCGGGCTGGCTTGGACCGCGCGGCCGCGTCGGCACGCACCGCGGCCGACGAGAAGTGGCGGCGCCCCGCCGCCGTCGGCTCGCCGAAGCGCTGGCCCCCGGAGAGGTCGGGCCGGCCCCAGCGCGTCTGCGCCGCCTCGGTACGCCGCCAGTCGACCAGGTCGACCGGCAGCTCGTCGAGGAAGCGGCTGCCGGGGTTGTGCGAGGGCGCGCCCCAGGCCGAGCGCACCACCGCCCGGGAGAGGTAGAGCCGCTCGCGGGCACGGGTGACGCCGACGTACGCGAGCCGGCGCTCCTCCTCGAGCTCGGGCTGGTCGCCCAGCGCGCGGGCGTGCGGGAAGACGCCGTCCTCGAGACCGGAGAGGAACACCACCGGGAACTCCAGCCCCTTGGCGGTGTGCAGCGTCATCAGCGTGACCACGCCCGTGTTGTCGGGGTCCTCGGGGTCGTCGTCGGGGAGCTGGTCGGTGTCGGCGACCAGCGCGACCCGCTCCAGGAAGTCGGCCAGGCCGGGCACGACGATGCCGGCGTCGACGTCGGCCGGGTCGGCGGACGGCCCGGCGACCTCCCCGAAATCCGGCGGCGTCTCGGCGAACTCGCGGGCGACCGCGACCAGCTCGGCGAGGTTCTCCAGCCGGGTCTCGTCCTGCGGGTCGTCGCTCTCCTCCAGCGAGGTGAGGTAGCCCGAGCGCGCCAGCACCGTCTCCAGGACGACGTCGGGCCGCTCTCCCCCGTCGACCATCGACTGGAGCTCCTCGACCAGCGCGACGAACCCCTGGATCGCGGTCAGCGACCGGGTCGCGAGGCCGGGTGCGTCCGCGGCCCGGCGCAGCGCCTCCCAGAAGGTGAGCCCGTCGCGCTCGGCCAGCGCGTTCACGCACTCCACCGCCCGGTCGCCGATGCCGCGCCTGGGGGTGTTCAGGACGCGGCGCAGCGAGACCTGGTCGGCCGGGTTGACCAGCAGCCGCAGGTAGGCGAGCGCGTCGCGCACCTCGCGCCGCTCGTAGAACCGGACGCCGCCGACGACCTTGTAGGGCAGCCCGAGGCGGATGAAGACCTCCTCGAAGACCCGGGACTGCGCATTGGTCCGGTAGAACACCGCGACGTCGCCGGGGCGGTACCTGCCCTCGTCGGTGAGCCGGTCGATCTCGTCGGTGACGAACCGGGCCTCGTCGCGCTCGTCGTCGGCGACGTACCCCACGATCCGCTCGCCGTCGCCGGCGTCGGACCACAGCCGCTTCTCCTTGCGGCCCTTGTTACGGCTGATCACGGAGTTGGCCGCGGTGAGGATCGTCTGCGTGGAGCGGTAGTTCTGCTCCAGCAGGATCGACGTGGCGTTCGGGAAGTCCTGCTCGAAGTCGAGGATGTTGCGGATGCTCGCCCCGCGGAAGGCGTAGATCGACTGGTCCGCGTCGCCGACCACCATCAGCTCGGCGGGCCCGACCCGCTCGGCGTCCACCTGCTCCGGATCGTCGGCGCAGAGCTGGTGGATCAGCGCGTACTGCGCGTGGTTGGTGTCCTGGTACTCGTCGACGAGCACATGCCGGAACCGGCGCCGGTAGGTCTCGCGCACCTCCGGGAGCTGCTGGAACAGGTGCACGGTCAGCATGATCAGGTCGTCGAAGTCGAGCGCGTTGGCCTCGCGCAGCCGGCGCTGATAGAGGGTGTACGCCGCCGCGTAGGTCTCCTCCAGCCGGTTGTGCGCGTCCTTGGTCGCCTCCTCGGCGTCGCGCAGCTCGTTCTTGTGGTTCGAGACCCAGTGCAGCAGCGCGCCAGGCTGGTAGCGGCGCGGGTCGAGGTCGAGGTCGTTGCAGACCAGCGTCATCAGCCGCTTCTGGTCGGCGGCGTCGTAGATGGAGAAGTTGGACCTGTAGCCCGAGCCGCCGACGTCCAGCGCCGTGATCTCCTTGCGCAGGATCCGCACGCACGCGGAGTGGAACGTCGAGACCCACATGATCCGGGCGCGCTTCCCGACGAGGTCCTCGACCCGCTCCCTCATCTCGGCCGCGGCCTTGTTGGTGAAGGTGATCGCCAGGATCGACCCCGGGTGCGCCTTGCGCTCGGAGATCAGCCAGGCGATCCGGCGGGTGAGCACCCGGGTCTTGCCGGACCCGGCCCCGGCCACGACCAGCAGCGGGGCGCCCGCGTGGACGACGGCCGCGCGCTGCGGCTCGTTGAGCCCGTCGAGGAGCTCGTCGGGGGTCGGGCCGCGCCGCGTCGTACGCGGCTCCTCGGGTGCGACGGACTCCAGGCCGGGAAGCGGGATCGAGCTGCTCATCTCGGTGCCCAGCCTACGGCCGGGCGCCGACAGGTCCGCCCGAGTGTCAGGCGTGGGCGGAGGACCAGAGGACCGCGACGCCGACGTTGGCGACGGTCAGCCCGAGCAGCAGCGCCCAGAGGCCCTTGGCGATGCTCGGCTTGCGCACGTTGGCCATCACCAGCACCAGCAGGGCCAGGCCGATCACGCCCTTGACCGCGATCTTGGCGTTGTTGACCTCGGCGTCACCCGCCTCCAGGACCCCGACGAGCAGCAGGCCGGCGAGGAACGCCGTACCGGCCCCGTCGCGCATCAGCGAGTTCACCGACTTCTCCGGGCTGCGCACCTGGACGAGCAGGCCGCCGAACAGGGCCGCGAAGCCGAGGAGGTGGAGGACGAGCAGGATCTGGCGCAGGAGGTCCATGCCCGAAGCCTATCCTCGGCGGCGCGACGTCCTCCTCGGCGCGTGGGTCGTCCGCCTGAGGGCGGCGTATTCACCCGCGAGAGGCGGACGACCCGGTCAGAGCAGGCGGCGGTCGGAGGCCCAGCGGGTGAGCTCGTGGCGCGAGGAGAGCTGGAGCTTGCGGAGCACGCTGGACATATGGGTCTCGACGGTCTTGATGGAGATGAACAGCTCCTTGGCGACCTCCTTGTAGGCGTAGCCGCGGGCGATCAGCCGCATCACCTCGCGCTCGCGCTCGGTGAGGCGGTCGAGGTCCTCGTCGACGGCGGCGACCTCGATCGTGCCGGAGAACGCGTCGAGCACGAAGCCGGCCAACCGCGGGGAGAACACCGCGTCGCCCTCGGCGACCCGCCGGATCGCGGAGACCAGCTCGGGGCCGGTGATGGTCTTGGTGACGTAGCCGCGGGCGCCGCCGCGGATGGTGCCGATCACGTCCTCGGCGGCGTCGGAGACGCTGAGCGCGAGGTAGCGGGTGTCCGGCGTCGCGGCCTGGGCCCGCCGCATCACCTCGACGCCACCGCCCCCGGGCAGGTGCACGTCCAGCAGTACGACGGCGGGCCGGTGCGCCTCGACCGCGGCGACGGCCTCGTCCACGTCGGCGGCCTCGGCGAGCACCTCGACCGCTCCCTCGCCGGCGGACTCCAGCTCCGCGCGCACGCCGCGGCGGAACATCGCGTGGTCGTCGACGACGACGACCGTCACCGGACTCCCGGCCTCACTCATGGCTCTCCTCCTGAACTCGCGCCAGGTGCAGCCGCACCTCGGTCCCCTCCCCGGCCGCGGACCGCACCTCGGCGGTGCCGCCGTGCCGGGCCATCCGGTCCACGATGCTGTGGCGTACGCCGTACCGGTCGGCCGGCACCGAGGCCGGGTCGAAGCCGCGGCCCCGGTCCCGGACGAACACGTCGACGACGGCGTCGGTGATCTCGGCGTAGACGTCCACGCGGCCGGTCCCCGCGTGCTTGGCGGCGTTCGTGACCGCCTCGCCGGTCGCGTTGACGAGCGCCCGCAGCCGCTCGTCGAAGTCGCAGTCGCCGACGGTGACGACGTCGACGGATACGCCGTACTCGTCCTCGACCCGGGCCGCCACGCCGCGCAGCGCGCTCGCGATCGAGCGCTCGTCGGTCGACTCGCCGGAGTAGAGCCAGGCGCGCAGGTCGCGCTCCTGGGCGCGGGCGAGGCGCGCGACCGTGGCGCTGTCGCCGGCGTTCTTCTGGATCAGCGCGAGCGTCTGGAGCACGGAGTCGTGCAGGTGCGCGGCGACGTCGGCGCGCTCCTGGGTGCGCACCCGCTCGGCGCGCTCGTCGCTGAGGTCGGAGGCGAGCCGGTAGATCCACGGGCCGATCACGATGGCGAGCCCGACGATCGCGAGCACCGACGCGGTGAACACGTCGCGCGCCAGGCCCAGCGAGCCGCCGCGGATCGACCACAGCACGACGGCGAGGACGATCAGGGCGACGCCGGCGCCGACCCGGGCGTACGACGCCCAGCCGCCGCGGCCGAACACGACCCGCACCGGGTCGATCCGGCCGCCCTGGTCGAGCCAGCGCTCCCGCTGCGCCTCGTCGGCCTGCCGCCACAGCAGGCCCACCCCGACCAGCGCGATGAGCAGCGGCCAGAAGACCGCGCCCCGGCCGAAGACCGCCTCGAGCAGCAGGATCGCGCCGAAGCCGAGCGCGGCCAGCGCGACCGCGGGCCCGACGTCGGTGAGCCGCCGGATCCGGCCCGGGCGGCGGCCGCCGCGCGACGCGCTCTCGAGGCCCGGCGTGCTGGTCTCGAACCTCGAGTCCGACGGCAGCATCGCCCACAACGCGGCGTAGAGCACCACGCCGGCGCCGCCGAGGAAGGTGCCCAGCACGAAGCCCGCGCGCACCCAGAGCACCGGGGCGGCGAGGTGCCTCGCGAGGCCGGAGGCCACGCCGCCGAAGATCGGCTCCTGGGTGTCGCGGGTGGCGCGCCGCGCGCCGAGCGGGACCGCGGCCGCCGCGGTGGGGTGGGTGCTGCTCATCGTGGCTCCATCGTCACACAGCGCGGACCCCCTCACCATGAGGGCCGACCCCGAGCGCACCCTGGCCGGAGACCGCCTTCCCCGGCCCGGGATCAGGGGCGTCCCCGAGACCTTCTCCAGGGCGGTCGCCGTCGGATGCGGCGCCCCTCGGCATGGGCAAACACAGCGCTCAGCTACGGCAGGTGCGTCACCTTGAACGATCCGAAGATCGGGCCGACCGTCCTGTGGATCTGGGATTGCTAGGCTCACGCCATGTCTGCACTGGCGTCTGTCGCCTCAGCAGTCCTGGGTGCCGGCATCGGCGCCCTCGGTTGGTGGCTCTATGGGAAGCTCCGGCCAGGCAGGGAGTGGCTGCGTCTGGCGGTTCCGTTGGGTCTTCTCGCCTGCTGGGTGCTCTTTGTGGCCTCGGTGCTCCGGGGATTCGAGGGCCGGCCGGCGTTCTGGGCAGGATTCGCCGGGTTCATGGCTGTATATGTCGTGTGGATCGTCAGTGGAAGGTTCCACACCACCTCGCGTTGATTGGCGGCGATTTCCGAGACCGTGCAGGGCTGGCCGCGGCGGTCGATCCCCACTCGGCCCTGCACGGCAGTCCGCGTTCCCCGGCAGTTCCGGAACTTATGGGTCGGCAGTTCCGGAGTTAGAAGTCCGGCAGTTCCGGAGAAGACGGTGGGATCCCGCCCATGACGGGCCTCGGCGGACTGGTCACGCGCAGGATCCAGGAGGTGGCGCTCGAGCGGCACCAGGAGAGCCCGGTGCTGCTCATGGAAGGGCCGCGCACGGTGGGCAAGTCCACCTTGCTACGCCAGTTGGCGGACCGACTCGATGCGGCCGTGCTCGATCTCGACGATCTCGACACCCGTGCGGCGGTGGCGAGCGATCCCGCCACGATGATCGACGAAACGCGCCCGTGTTGGTCGACGAGTACCAGCGCGCGCCGGTCGTCCTGGACGCGATCAAGGCGCGGCTCAACAGGTCCGGTCGCCCCGGGCAGTTCATCCTCGCCGGCTCGGCACGGCACGAAGCGCTCCCCCGCGCAGCTCGGGCACTGACCGGCGGCTGCAACGCCTCCCGCGACGGGTGAGGGCTGACCCCGAGCGCACCCTGGCCGGAAGCCGCCTTCCCCGGCCCGGGATCAGGGGCGTCCCCGATGGTCCGGCGGCGTCGGCGGCGTCAAGGTTGGTGCCATGACCAGTACGCCGCCAGAGGCACCGTCACCACCCCCGGCGCCGCCCCCGCCCGCCGCCGGCGACCCCGGCCCGCGGGTGAGCGGCGACCAGGCCCGCGACCTGGGCCGGCTGCGCCGCTCCCGCACCGACCGCAAGGTCGCCGGCGTCGCCGGCGGGCTCGCGCGGCACCTCGACGTGGACCCGCTGATCCTGCGGGTGGCGTTCGTCGTCCTAGCGTTCTTCGGCGGTGCCGGCCTGATCGTGTACGGCGCCTGCTGGCTGCTCGTCCCCGAGGACGGCGCCCGGCGCGCGCCGTTCCACCTCGACGAGCGGTCCCGCACGGTGGCGCTGGTGATCGTCGGCGTGCTCGCCGCGCTCGCGCTGGTCGGCGACTCCTGGGGCGCCTTCTGGTTCCCGTGGCCAGTGGCGATCGTGGCACTGGTCGCGCTGTGGGTGCTCACCCGCAACAACCAGCGGCCCGCGCCGCCGCCCCCGCCGGCGTACACCCCGCCCTACACCCAGACGGACGCCCAGGCCGCCGCACCCACGCCGCAGCCCTACCACACCGAGCCGGTCCGGCCGTTCCAGTCCTACGTGCGGCCCCCGAACCCGCGCCGGCGCGGCCCGATCCTGTTCGGGTTCACGGTCGCGCTGATCGCGCTGGCCGTGGGGGTCCTCGGGATCGTCGACATCGCCGGGGCTCGGGTCGCCACCCCGGCGTACCCCGCCCTCGCGGTCGCCATCTGCGGCGCGATGCTGCTGGTCGGCGCGTTCTTCGGCCGCGCCGGCGGCGTCATCGCCGTCGGCCTGGTCGCGGCTGCCGGGCTCGCCGGCGCCACCGCCGCGACCAGCCTGGACGGCGACCGGGTCACCGTGACGCCGACCAGCGCGTCCCAGGTCGACGGTCGCTACTGGCTCGGCGCCGGCCGGCAGGTCATCGACCTGACCGAGGTCACCGACCTCGCGAACCTCGACGACCGCGTCGTCCGGGTCGAGGGCGGCGCCGGCCGGATCGAGGTGATCCTCCCCGAGGGCCTCGCCGCGACCGTCTCGGCGGACGTCGACGGCCCGGGCGACATCGACCTGTTCGGCGAGGAGGTCGGCGGCATCGACGTCAGCAAGACCGTGTCCCAAGGAGGCTCCCGTGACCCCGAGATCACCATCGACGCCCAGCTCGGCGTCGGCCGGATCGAGGTGAGCTACCGATGAGCGCAAATGCGCCGGAACGGCAGTCCGGCCGGCATCCGGTCAACGTCGGCCACCTGGTGATGGGCATCGCGTTCCTCGCCATCGTCGGCGTGTGGGCCCTGGTCCAGGCCGACCTGGTCGGCGACGGCGACGTCCGCTGGCTGCTGCCGGTGCCGTGGGTGCTGGCCGGCCTCGGCGGCCTGCTCGCCCTGGCCCTGTCCGGCAGCCGGAGGTGGACCACCCGCCAGGCCGACCACCAGGCCGACCGCCAGGCCGACGAGGACGGATCGGCTACGTCGCCGCCTGGACCCTGATGCGGGAGGTGTGCAGGCGACAGGCCTCCAGCGTGGTGTCGGGGTGGTCGGTGAACAGGCCGTCCACCCCGGCGTCCAGGAGCGCCCAGGTGTCCTCGATCGAGTCGGTCTCGTCGCGCAGCGTCCACACATGCAGGCCCAGCCCCGCGGCGTGCGCGTCGGCGACCACCCGCGGCGTGACCAGCTCCTTGTCGACACCGACCGCATCGGCGTACCGCGCGACGCGGCGCAGCCCCGGCTCGGTCACCAGGTCCACGCGGCCACTGCCGCCGACCAGCTGCACCAGCGGGAGCGAGGTGCGCGGCCGCAGCCACTGCAGGTTGCCGGGGTCGAAGGACTGGACGAAGACCGGCAGGTCCCGACCGGCCAGCGCCGCCAGCAGCGGCTCCTCGAGGGCCAGGCCGCACTCGGCGAAGTACGCCGGGTGCTTGGTCTCCGGGTAGACCCCGATCCGCCGGCCCAGCCGCCGCGACTCCTCCTCGACCAGCGCGAGGATCTCCTCGAACGTCGGCACGTCGTAGCGCCCGTCGTACCGGGTGTTGCGCGGCCGGGTCTGCGGCATCCGCTCGACCGCGCGCAGCGTCTTGAGCTCGGCGAGCGTGAGGTCCTCGGTGAACCAGCCGGTGATCTCGCGGCCCTCGACCTCCTTGGTGGTCATCCGGTCGGCGAACTCCGGGCGCCGCGCGATGTCGGTGGTGTGGCCGATCTCGTTCTCGTGGCGGGCGACGAGGACCCCGTCGCGGGTCGAGACCAGGTCGGGCTCGACGTAGTCGGCACCGAGGGCGACGGCCAGGCGGTACGACGCGAGCGTGTGCTCGGGCCGGTAGCCGGACGCCCCGCGGTGGGCGATCACGATCGTCTCGCGCATGCCTCCAGCACAGGCGGGGACGGTGACCCGCGTGCGGGAGCGACATGAACGGCGGGTGACAGGATGACGGCCATGAGCAGCCCGACCCTCGGCCGGATCACGACCGTCCCCGCCCTGGAGCGCCCCGACCTGCTCGCCGCGCCGGTGCTGGCCGCGCTGCGGGACTGGCGGTACGCCGAGCGGGTCGGCGTGGTCGAGATCGACCCGGCGATCGCCGACACCGCCACGATGTCGGCGGCCTACGGCCTCGGCCTGGACACCGGCGCGAACTGCGTCGTGGTGGCGGGGAGGCGCGACGGCGCCGAGCGGGTCGCCGCCTGCCTGGTCCGCGCCGACACCCGCGCCGATGTCAACAGCCTGGTCAAGCGCACCCTCGACGTCCGCAAGGCGTCGTTCCTCTCCATGGAGCGCGCGGTCGAGGAGTCCGGCATGGAGTACGGCGGGATCACGCCGGTCGGGCTGCCGGGCGGCTGGCGGCTGCTGGTCGACACCCGCGTGCTCGACATCGAGGTGGCGGTGATCGGCTCCGGCGTCCGCCGGTCCAAGCTGCTGATCCCCGGCGCCCTGGCCGGCGAGCTGCCCGGGGCCGAGGTGGTGGAGGGACTGGCCTCATGAACGGACCGGCCTCATGAGCAGCGGACGCGACGAGAGCGAGGAGGAGCGGCTCGACCGCAAGTTCGACGACCTGCTCCAGGAGCTCCGGGTGATGCAGACCGGGGCGCAGCTCACGGCCGGCTTCCTGCTCACGCTGCCCTTCCAGGACCGCTTCGCGGATCTCGACCGGTTCCAGGTCGGGCTGTACCTGGCCCTGGTGCTCCTCTCCGCGCTCACCACGGCGCTGGTGATGACGCCGGTGGCGATCCACCGCCGCCTCAGCGGGCGGCACGTCAAGGAGCGGGTGGTGGCGTCGGCGCACCGGCTGGTCTACGGCGTGATCGCCTGCATCGCGCTGCTCGTGGCCGGGATGGTGCTGCTGATCTTCGACGTGGTCGTCGCCCGGACCTGGGCCGCGGTCGCCGCCGGCGCGATCGCCGGCGTCCTCGCGCTGCTGCTGCTCGCGCTCCCCCACCGCCTCGAGCGGAGGTGACGGGGGCTCGCCGCGAAATCGATTCGCCCGCGGCCGGGGCCACTCCGTAGCGTAGGGGGGTGCGGCACCTTCCTCTCGACCATCCCGGCACCGCCGACCACCGGTCGCCCGGCCGGTTCCTCTGGTGGCTGGCCCGGGGCCAGTGGCGGACGCTGCTCGGCGGCATGCTCTTCGGCATCGTCTGGATGGGCGCGCAGGCGGTCGTCCCGGCCGTGATCGGCCGCGCGATCGACCTCGGCGTCGCCGCGAGGGACACCGGCGAGCTGCTGCGGTGGGGGCTCGTGCTGTTCGGCATCGGCCTGGTGCAGGCCGCCAGCGGCATCATGCGGCACCGGTTCGCGGTGACGAACTGGCTGATCGCGGCCTACCGCACCGTCCAGCTGGTCGCCCGCCAGACCACGCGCCTCGGCGGCACCCTGCCCCGCAGGGTCTCCACCGGCGAGGTCGTCGCGATCGGCACCAGCGACCTGTCCCACCTCGGCCAGGTGATGGACGTGTCCGCCCGGTTCGCCGGCGCGATCGTCTCGTTCGTCCTCGTGTCCGTGATCCTGCTGCAGACCTCGGTCACGCTGGGGCTGGTCGTGCTGGTCGGCGTACCCCTGCTGATGCTGGGCCTCGCGCCGATCCTCGGCCCGCTGCAGCGGCGCGCGGCGCACCAGCGGCACCTGACGGGCCGGCTGTCGAACACCGCCAGCGACATCGTCGGCGGCCTGCGGGTGCTGCGCGGCATCGGCGGCGAGCAGATCTTCCACGACCGCTACGCCGAGCAGTCGCAGACGACCCGCCGCGCCGGCGTCCGCGTGGCGAGCCTGCAGTCGGTGCTCGATGCGCTGGAAGTGTTCCTGCCCGGGCTGTTCGTGGTGATCGTGGTGTGGATCGGCGCGCGGTACGCCGTGCGGGGCGAGATCAGCCCCGGCGAGCTGGTCGCGTTCTACGGCTACTCGGCGTTCCTGATGATCCCGTTGCGGACCGCGACCGAGTACGCCAACAAGCTCATCCGGGCCCGGGTCGCCGCCTCCCGCGTGTGCCGGGTGCTCGCCCTCGACCCCGACGTGGCGGAGCCCGAGTCGCCTGCCGCCTCGCCCGCGCCGGGTGCCGAGCTCGCGGACGCCCGCAGCGGACTGCGGGTGCGCTCCGGCGTGCTCACCGCGATCGCGAGCGAGCAGCCCGACGACTCGGCCGAGCTCGCCGACCGGCTCGGCATGACCCATGCGCCGGTCGACGACAAGGTCACCCTCGGCGGGGTGCCGCTGACCGCGCTGTCGCCGCTGGAGGTGCGCAGCCGCGTCGTCGTCTCCGACACCGCCGCGATGCTCTTCTCCGGCCGGCTCGGCGACCGGCTCGACGTGACCGGCCGCGGCGACGTCGGGCGCGCCCTCGACACGGCCTCGGCCGCGGACATCCTCGACGCGCTCCCCGACGGCCTGGACACGGTGGTCGCCGAGCGCGGCCGCAGCTTCTCCGGCGGCCAGCGCCAGCGGCTGGTGCTGGCGCGCGCCCTCGCGGCCGAGCCGGAGGTCCTGGTCCTCGTCGAGCCGACCTCCGCCGTCGACGCCCACACCGAGGCCCGCATCGCCGCCCGGCTGCGCCGGCACCGCGCCGGCCGCACGACCGTCGTGACCACCACGAGCCCGCTGATGCTCGACTCCGCCGACGAGGTGGCGTTCCTGCGCGACGGTCGCGTGGTCGCGACCGGCACGCACGCCGTACTCCTGAACACGAACGCCGACTACCGCCGCGTCGTCACCCGCGAGACCGAGCTGTCCCTGAGCGAGGTGGCGTCGCCGTGAGCACCCACCTCCCCGTCGCGGACGGCCGCGCCGTGCGGCGGTACGCCGTCCAGCTGGCCCGGCGGCACCCGAGGATGCTCTGGGGCGCGGTCGCGCTGCACGTCGCCGCCGCCCTGGCCGCGCTGGCCGCGCCGCGGCTGATCGGCGACCTGGTGCAGGCCGTGCAGGACGGCACGACCGTCGGCCGCGTCGACCGGATCATCGCGCTGCTCGCCGGCTTCCTGCTCGTGCAGACCGTGCTGACCCGGTTCGCCCGCTACGTCAGCCAGGTGCTCGGCGAGCAGGTGCTGGCCGAGCTGCGCGAGGACTTCGTCGACAACACGCTCGCGCTGCCGGTCGGCACCGTCGAGGCCGCCGGCTCCGGCGACCTGCTGACCCGCACCAGCCGCGACGTCGACCAGCTCGGCTGGTCGGTGCGGATGGCGCTGCCCGAGTGGACGATCGCGGTGATCACCGCGATCGTCACGCTCGTCGCCGCGATCTCGGTCGGCTGGTGGGTCGCGCTCCCCTGCCTGCTCGGCGTGCCGCCGCTGGTGCTCGGCCTGCGGTGGTACCTCCGCCGCGCCAAGGACGGCTACCTGCGCGAGAGCGCGACGTACTCCCAGATCAACGCCACGCTGACCGAGACCGTCGAGGGCGCGCGCACCGTCGAGGCGCTCGGCGTCGGCGAGGAGCGGGTCCGCGCGATCGACGAGGACATCGCGGGGTCGTACCGGGCCGAGCGCTACACGCTGTTCCTGCGCACCGTGTTCTTCCCGAGCATGGAGTTCTCCTACCTGATCCCGACGGTCGCCACGCTGCTGTTCGGCGGCTACCTCTACACGCAGGGCGAGGTCAGCCTCGGCGCGGTCACGACCGCCACGCTGTACGTGCAGATGCTGATCGACCCGGTCGACCGGGTGGTGTCGATCCTCGACGAGCTCCAGCTCGGCGCGGCCTCGCTCGCGCGGCTGCTCGGCGTCGCCCAGGTGCCCGACGACCGCGAGGTCACCGGCCGCGAGCCGGACGGGGAGCGGATCGAGGCCGCGGACGTGCGCTTCTCGTACGTCGAGGGCCGCGACGTCCTGCACGGCGTCGACCTGTCGATCGGGGTCGGCGAGCGGATCGCGATGGTCGGCCCGTCCGGCGCCGGCAAGTCCACCCTCGGCCGGCTGCTCGCCGGCATCCACCCACCGCGCACCGGCTCGGTCACCGTCGGCGGCGTCGGCCTCACCGAGCTGCCGCTCGACGACCTGCGCGGCCACGTCGCGCTGGTCACCCAGGAGCACCACGTCTTCGCCGGCACCCTGCGCGACAACCTCGCCCTGGCCCGGCCGGGCTCGGCCGACGCCGACATCCGCGGCGCGCTCGCGGCCGTCGACGCCCTCGACTGGGTCGACGCGCTGCCCGAGGGCCTCGACACCGAGGTCGGCTCCGGCGGCCGCGCGCTGAGCGCCGCCCAGGCCCAGCAGGTCGCGCTCGCCCGGCTGGTGCTCGCCGACCCGCACACCCTCGTGCTCGACGAGGCCACCTCCCTCATCGACCCCCGCGCGGCCCGCCACCTGGAGCGGTCGCTGGCCGCCGTACTCGAGGGCCGGACGGTCGTCGCGATCGCCCACCGGCTCTTCTCCGCCCACGACGCCGACCGGGTCGCGGTCGTCGAGGACGGCAGGATCGCCGAGCTCGGCTCCCACGACGAACTGGTCGCGGCCGGCGGCTCCTACGCCGCCCTCTGGGAGAGCTGGCACGGGCGGGGGTGACCGGCCGAGCCCCACGCAGGCCGCGGAAGAACGGACGGTCTCGGCTGACAACCTCTCGGAACCCCTCGCGCGTTCTGGTCGTCGGAAGGAGCGCGATGGACCCGGCGGTGGAGACGGCACAGGTGACGACGTTCGACGCGTTCGTCGCGGCCCGCGGCGACGCGCTGTGGCGCTCGGCCTGGCTGCTCACCGGCGACGGTCACCTCGCCGAGGACCTCGTGCAAGCGGCGCTGGCCAAGTCGTACGCCGCCTGGGACCGGATCGGCGACGCCGGCGGGTTCGAGGCGTACGTGCGGCGCACCATGTACACGACGTACGTGTCCTGGTGGCGGCGGCGCTGGAACGGCGAGCGGCCGACCGAGCGGCTGCCCGAGGCCACCGAGCCCGGCCCGGATCTCGAGCTGCGGCGCGACCTGCTCGCCGCACTCGCGACGCTGCCCCGCGGGCAGCGGGCGGTGGTCGTGCTGCGCTGGTTCGAGGACCTGTCCGAGCGCGAGACCGCGGCCGTCCTCGGCTGCGGCGTCGGCACCGTCAAGAGCCAGGCCTCGCGCGCGCTGGCCGCGCTGCGCTCCTCCCCCGCCCTGCGCACCGAGGAGGACCGATGACCGACGAGCGGCGACTGAGCGAGACCCTGCACCGGATCGTGCCGACCCCGCCCGACCGGCCCGAGCGCCGTACCGCCGTCGCGGAGCGGGTACGCCGCCACCGCCGGCGCACCGCCGCCACGACTGTCGCCGTGGCGGCTGTCGTGGTCGGGGCCGTGGTCGGGGCCGCGGTCGCCGTGCCCGCCGCGCTCTCAGGCGCCGACGGAGACGCCGACCCGGTCGCCACCACCCCGACCACGCAGGCGTCCGAGCTGACCTGCCCGCCCACCGACCAGCGACCGACCGGGCCGGGCACGCTGCCCGCCGGAGCCACCGCGGTCCGGCTCTGCCAGGGCCCCGGGACGCCGTTCGACGCACCCGCCGACGCGCTCACGACCGACGTCGACCGAGTGGTCGAGCTGGTGAACGCACAGCCGGAGCTCGAGCGCGGGACCGGATGCGAGTTGGACTTCGGCACCGGCTACCAGCTCGCGTTCGCCTACGAGGGCGGGGAGACCCGCACCGTCGCCGGCAGGCTCTACGGCTGCCGCGACCTCCAGGTGGGCTCGGTGACCCGCACGAACCCGGAGGCGCCGTACCGCCTGTTCGTCCGGCTGCTCCGGGCCCAGCGGGCCACGCTCGACCCGCCGGACACCCCGGGCACGACGCCGAGCTGCGAGCTCGGCGGCACCTCGCCCGTGGCGCGCCCCGGCGAGATGACCACCGCCGTCTTGTGCGTGCGCTATCAGACCGTGAGCGAGCTGGATCCGCTCCCGGTGCCGGTCTCCCCGGATGACCTGCGCGTGCTGCTGACCGACCGGGTGCCGGCTCCCCCGAACGGGCCGTACAACCCCGACGCACCGACGCTGCTGCTCGTCGGCGAGACGGCCTGGGGCGACCGGGTCTACCGCATCATGAGCGACCCCGGACGCCTCGGTCCCGGCCCGGACGCGCGGCGGATCCTCGACCGGCTCGTCGCGGAGGCCGGGACGCCCCGGCCGACGGTGGACGAGTCGTCGAGCCCGAGCGAGGTGGTGGCGGCGTACGTCGACCTGCTCGACGTGGGCGATCGGACGGGCGCGGCGGCGCTGTGGAGCGGGCCGGCGGATCTTCCCGAGCTCTACTCCGAGATCGGCTACAAGGAGGAGCGGATGCGCTTCATCCGCACCACCGCGCCGGGCCAGGTGGTGGCCGAGGTCGTCGCCCTCTACCGCGAGCAGGTGCGCGACGCGTACACGCCGTACCGACGGGCCACGTTCCGGCTCGTCCTGGAACGTGGCGGCTACCGGATCCGGGAGATCAAGGTCGGCGAGGCGGTCGCGACGGGCCGCTGACCCGGGCATCGGCCTGCCACGGGTTGAGGCACCGGACGCCGAGAGGCCTGAAGTGCTTGGTGTTCCGCGTCGCGACCACCATCTCGGCCGCCTGTGCGACGGCGGCGAGGAGGGCGTCGTCGAGCGGTGCGTGCTCGGGGACCCGGTAGCCGGCGAGGATCCGTGCGGCCGGTAGGTCGAACGGCAGCACCCGGCCGGCGAAGGCAGGCAGGACACGCTCGTCGAACCACCGGCGCAGGACCTCGCCCTGCGCCGGATCGGACCACTCCTTGGCGACGACGCTCCGCTCGATCTCGGCGACGGTCGTGGCCGCGACGAACTGGTCGCCCACGGGGACGGAGGCGGCCCAGGCCTCGACCGTCCGATGGCGTCCGCGGACCCGGAGCGCGGAGACCACGTTGGTGTCGAGGAGGTACCTCACAGCTCGGGAGTGCGGCCGGCGAGGCCCAGACGCTCGGGCTCGAACTCGAGGTCGGCGCCCTCGTCCGTGCTCAACAGCTCGACGATCGTGACGGGCTCGCGCTCGAGCGCCCCGGCGAGGATCGCGCGTGCCTCGGCCTCGACCGACCGGCGATGGCGCTCGGCGCGAACGCGCAGCGCAGCCTTGGTCCCGGCGGGAAGGTTGCGGATCAGGATCTGCTCCATGACACCTCCGATATCCTCTACACGATATCACCTGCCATCACTCACCGGACGACGTTGACCCCGCCACGACCGTGACAGTTATGCTGTCACGATGAAGCTCTCGATGCCGCTGATGTACGACGGGAACCCCCGTCAGGCCGCCGACCAGATCGTCGGGCTGGAGAAGGCCGGGCTCGACCTGGTCTGGGTCGCCGAGGCGTACGGGTTCGACTCCCCCACGCTGATGGGCTACCTCGCCGCCAAGACCGAGACCATCGAGATCGGCGCCGGCATCCTCAACGTCTACTCCCGCACCCCGGGCGCGCTGCTGCAGACCGCGGCCGGCCTCGACAACGTCTCGGGCGGCCGCGCCGTCATCGGCCTCGGCGCCTCCGGCCCGCAGGTGATCGAGGGCTTCCACGGACTCCCTTACGACAAGCCGCTGGGCCGCACCCGCGAGGTCATCGAGATCATCCGGATGGGCCTGCGCCGCGAGCCGCTGACGCATCGGGGCATCATCGACCTCCCGCTCCCCCAGGGCCAGGGCCTGGGTTTGGGCAAGCCGCTCAAGCTGCTCACCCGCCCCGAGCGCGAGCGCGTCCCGCTCTGGGTCGCCGCCCTCGGCGACAGGAACGTCGCGATGACCGCCGAGGTCGCCGACGGCTGGCTGCCGCACCTCTTCCACCCCGAGAAGGCCCAGGGCGTCTGGGGTGACGCGCTCGCCGCGGGCACCGCGAAGCGCTCGGCGGACCTCGGCCCGCTCGAGATCAGTGCCGGCGGCATGGTCGCGATCGGCGAGGGCCCGGACACCAAGGCGCTGCTCGACCTCGTGCGCCCGACCTACGCGCTCTACGTCGGCGGCATGGGCGCCCGCGGCAAGAACTTCTACAACGACCTCGCCTGCCAGTACGGCTACGAGGCCGAGGCCAGGCAGATCCAGGACCTCTACCTCGACGGCAAGAAGAAGGAGGCCGAGGCGCTGGTCCCGACCGAGTGGCTCGAGGCCGGCAACCTGGTCGGCCCGGAGTCCTACGTCAGGGAGCGCCTCGCCGCCTTCGCGGAGGCGGGCGTGACCACGCTGTCCGTCGTACCCGCCACCGCCGACCCGGCCGCCACCATCGCGCAGGTCAAGGAGTGGGTGTCCTGACATGACCGACCGCCCCAGCATCTACGAGCAGGAGCACGAGGACTTCCGCGCCACCGTGCGCGCGTTCTGCGAGAAGGAGGTCGTCCCCCACCACGACCAGTGGGAGCGCGACGGCCAGGTCAGCCGCGAGGTCTGGACGAAGGCCGGCGCGGCCGGGCTGCTCTGCTTCGACGTCGAGGAGGAGTACGGCGGCGCCGGGGTCAGGGACTTCCGCTACAACGCCATCGTGGCCGAGGAGCTGGCCCGGGTCGGCGCGAGCGGCCCGGGCTTCCCGGTGCACAGCGACATCATCGTCCCCTACATCTCCCAGCTCGGGACGCCGGAGCAGAAGCGGCGCTGGCTGCCCGGGCTGGTCGGCGGCGAGATCGTCTCCGCGATCGCGATGACCGAGCCCGGCGCGGGCAGCGACCTGCAGGGCATCCGCACGCACGCCTCCTACCGGCCTGACACGGGCTGCTATGTCCTGAACGGCTCCAAGACCTTCATCAGCAACGGCATCCTCTCCGATCTGGTGATCGTGGTCTGCCGCACCGATCCCGACGCCGGCCACCAGGGCATCTCGCTGCTCGTGGTCGAGCGCGGCATGAGGGGCTTCGAGCGCGGCCGCAACCTCGACAAGGTCGGCATGAAGGCCCAGGACACCGCCGAGCTGTTCTTCGACAACGTCGAGGTCCCGAAGGAGAACCTCCTCGGCGCAGAGGGCTCCGGCTTCGTCTCGCTGATGACGAACCTGCCCCAGGAGCGGATCTCGATCGCCGCGATGGCGGTCGCCGCAATCGAGCAGGTGCTGGACCTCTCGCTCGCCTACGCCAAGGAGCGCCAGGCGTTCGGCAAGCCGATCGGCTCCTTCCAGCACAACCGCTTCGTGCTCGCCGAGATGGCGACCCACGCCCATGTGGCGCGGGTCTTCGTCAACGACTGCATCCTCCGGCTCAACGCCGGCCGGGTCGACACCGCGCTGGCCTCGATGGCCAAGTGGTGGACCACCGAGCTGCAGAAGCAGGTCACCGACGCCGGCGTCCAGCTGCACGGCGGCTACGGCTACATGACGGAGTACCCGATCGCGAAGGCGTTCACCGACGGCCGGATCCAGACGATCTACGGCGGCACGACCGAGATCCAGAAGGAGATCATCGGGCGCAGCCTGGGGATCTGAGGGCGCCCGACGGCTGGCTTCGCTGGGTCAGCGGGCGGCGTAGCGCTGGCGTACGGCTTCGCCGGTGGTGCCGATCGCCTCGCCGAGCTCGCGCCAGGACAGGTGCGCCTCGCGGGCCGTGGCGATGGCATCCGCGAGCTCCTTCTCGGCGGCGGCACGGCGGAACGCCGCGAGCTTGACCGCCATCAGTGGCGGCAGCGGAGCGGCGAAGTCCTCGGCGGTGGGGTCGTGGCCCTCGAAGGCATCGGCCAGCTTGTCGGCGTTGGCGATGAGGTCGGTCAGGGAACGTCGCATGGGGATCACCGCAGGCACTTGGCTCGGGCCGGACGGAGGGCGTGGGCGATGGCGAGCTCGCCACCCCACCAGATCACCACGCCGACCTCGACGAGCGTGCCCGCCCGATCGGGGCCGATGAACATGACCATGTCGTCGTCTTGGCGGACGTGATGGGCAGCGAACCGTAGCGCGTGGACCATGTCCTGGCCGGCCACACCGTGACGGTGGGCCGATGCCAAGATGATCGGCTCGTCAGGGTCATCGCCGGGCATCCTGTCCCGCCTTCCATGTGACAAGATTACTTGTCGCACGACTGCTTTCCAAGCGGATGGGACGGGCCGCGTCCCCGTCGTCCCGCTCGGAGTGCTGGGGCCCTGACGAGGTCCTCCCGTACTCACCCTCGACGGCGAGATCGCCCCGCTGATCGCCCAGCAGCTGGGGGTCGAGGCCGCCGACCTGGCCGAGCTGGCCCGGCACCCGCAGATCCTGGCGATGGCGCAGCAGGCGGTCGACGCCGCGAACGAGCGGCTCTCACGGCCCGAGCAGATCAAGGCCTTCGAGCTGCTGCCGGTGGAGTGGACCGCCTCTACGGGTAGGTCCCCGATAGGGTCGCCGCGTGCTGCGGTCACCCTGGGAGCGGGTCGCCGCCCTGGCGGTGCTGGCCGGAGCCGTCTGGCTGCCGTTCGCGGGGCGGTTGCTGAGCCCTGACGAGGGCGGGCTGCTGATCGTCGCGGGCCAGTGGTCGGGCGGGTCGTCGCTGTACGGCGACTACTTCGTGGACCGGCCGCCGCTGCTGGTCGCGCTGTTCGCGCTGGCCGACGCGCTCGGCGGTACGCCGTGGGCGCTGCGCCTGCTGGGCGTCGCCGCCGTGGTCGCGACCGTGCTGCTCGCCGGCACGGTCGGGCGGGCGGCGTCCGTCTCACCGGTGCTGCCGGCGCTGACCGCGGCGGTGCTCGTCGCGACGCCGCTGTTCGGCGCCACGGTGGTCAACGGGGAGCTGCTGGGGCTGCCGTTCCTCGTCGGCGGGATCGCCGCAGTGCTCGCGGCCGCCCGCTCGGAGCGGTGGCTGGGCTGGGCGCTGCTCGGCGGTGCGCTCGCGGCCTCCGCGGCGCTGGTGAAGCAGAGCCTGCTGGACGTGTTCGTGCTCGCCCTCGTGCTGCTGGTGCTGCGGCGCCGGTGGCGCGCGCTGGGCGGCGTCGCCCTCGGCGCGGCCGGTGCCGTCTGCCTCGCGGTGCTCCTCGCGTCCTGGCGCGGCACCTCGGCCGGCGAGCTGTGGGAGGCCGTCGTGGTGTTCCGCCGCGAGGCCGCGTCGGTCATCGCCGCCTCGGCGACCGGCTCGACCACCGGTCGGCTCGGCGGGCTGCTGCTCGCCCTGCTCGCCACCGGTGCGCCGCTGCTGTTCGTCGCCCTGCTCCGCCGGGTCCGCGGCTCCACGCTGCTGTGGCCGGCGCTCGCGATGCTCGCCTGGGAGCTGGTGGTCGTCCTCTCCGGCGGCAGCTACTGGCTGCACTACCTGATGGGGTTGATCCCCGGACTCGTCCTGCTCACCGCTGCGGCGGCCGGCACCGACCGCCTGCTGCGCACCGCGTACGTCGTGTGCGCGGCCGCCACCGCCGTCGCGCTCGCCTGGGTGCTGGTGCGGCCGATCGAGCGGCCCGAGGAGCCCGCGATCGCCTGGTTGAGCGCCCATGCGCGATCCGGCGACACCGGGGTCGTCGCCTTCGGCGGCGCGAACATCCTGCGCGCGACCGGGCTGGTCAGCCCCTACCCCGACCTGTGGAGCCTGCCGGTGCGCGTGCACGACCCCGACCTGGCCGGGTTCGGCGCCCTGCTCGAGTCCGACGCGCGCCCGACGTGGGTGGTCGTGGCCGGCGCCTCCCTGGACACCTGGGGGGTGGACGCGACCGCGGCCGACCGGGTGCTCGCGGAGCACTACTCCCTCGCGGCCACGGCGGGCGAGTGGACCATCTACCGGAGCGGCGCCTCGTGAGCCGGCGCGCGCCGGCCGTGGCGGCGTACGCCCTGGCGCTGGCGGCGTGGAGCTGGCTCGTCGGCATCCCGAACGACCCTGCCGGGGTGATCGTCTGGATCTGGCTCGGCACGCTCGCGTGGAACGGGCTCGACGACCCGTGGGAGTTCTGGCGGGACTGGTGGCGGCCGCTGCTCCTGCTCGTCGTCTACTGGCTGGTGCGCGGCCTGGCCGACGAGATCGGCATCGCGCCGCACTACTCGATGCCGATCCGGGTCGACGAGTGGCTGTTCGGGCGGGTGCCGACGGTCGCGCTCCAGGAGGCGTGGTGCGGCGAGCCGTGCTCGAAGACGCTGCCGCCGCGCTGGTACGACGCCCTGCTCACCACCGTCTACGCCTCGCACTTCCTCGTAGCGCTGACGCTCGCCGGTGTCCTCTGGGTCCGTGACCGGCTCGAGTGGGCGCGCTGGCTGCGCCGCTACGTCACGCTGCTGTTCTGCGGGCTCGCGGTCTACCTCGTCTATCCGATGGCCCCGCCCTGGATGGCCGCGCGCGACGGCTACCTCGACCCGGTCGTCCGGATCACCAGCCGTGGGTGGTCCGAGATCGACCTGCACCGGCAGACGATGGTGATGTTCGGGATGGGCAACAAGGTCGCCGCGATGCCCTCCCTCCACGCCGGCATCGCCTTCCTCGTGGCGTTCTGGCTCATCACCCGGCTGCGCTCACCCCTGCGCTGGCTGCTGCTCCTCTACCCGCTCGCCATGACGCTCGCCCTCACCTACTTCGCCGAGCACTACGTCGTCGACGCGATCGCCGGCGCCGCGCTCGCGCTGCTCGTGATGGTCGGCGTCGGGCGGTGGGAGCGACGACGCGCCGCGTAGCCGTCAGTCCCGCACCCAGACGGAGACGTGGCCGGTGCTCTCCGAGCCGAACGGCGTACGCCGCCAGTCGGCGTGCCGCGCCTCGAGCCGCATCCCGGCCAGTCGGGCCATCAGGTCGAGCTCGGCGGGCCAGGCGTACCGGAACCGGCCCGCGCCGTACCGCACGGTGCCGTCCGGCTCGTGGCGGTAGTGGTGCGACACGCACCCCTGGGTGGCGAGGTCGAGCTCGTCGAAGACGAGGTGCGACGAGCCCACCGAGCCGACGGCGACCGACTGCCCCTCCGGCAGCCTCCGCAGCTGGGGCACCCACAGCTCGACGACGAAGCGCCCGCCGGGCACCAGGTGCCGGGCCGCGTTGCGGAAGCACTGGACCTGCTCGTCCTGGGTGCGGAGGTTCGAGATGCTGTTCCACACGAGGTAGACGAGCGAGAACTCCCCCGGAACCGTGCTCGTCGCCATGTCGCCGACGACGACCGGGATCTCCCCCGGCCCCGCCTTCGCCCGCAGCCGCTCGACCATGGGCTCGGAGAGCTCGATGCCGGACACCGGCACACCCCGTGCGGCCAGCGGTACGGCGACCCGACCCGTCCCGACGGCGAACTCGAGGGCCGGACCGCCGTCGGCCACCTCCGCCAGGAAGTCGACCGTCGGATCCAGCACCTCGGGTCCGAACATCTCCACGGAGTCGGCGTCGTACCGCTCCGCCGTCTCCCGGTCCCATACGTCGCTGCTGACCATGGACCGACCGTGACCCACGCGCGGAGGCGGTGTCGAACGGTTTACGCCTCGGCGCACGGCATGGCCCCGCCGGCCGGGGTGAACCGTGGTCGACCGAGGCCGGCGGGGTCGGGGTGTTCGAGTCGGTCAAGGACCTCGACGCCAAGTTCCCCAACGCCAAGCTCCGTGACTGCATCGAGGGCTGGAACAAACGCGCCCACCCATTCATCTGGACCAACACCGCAGACGACATCCTCAAGAAGGCCAACCCTCCAACAACTTCACATCCGCGCCACAGATCCGCCGCGACCATCATCCGTAGTGCCTCACGTAGGAATGCCCGCGAAACCGGGGGCGGGCAGGAGGCTTTGATCCGGGAGCCTCCCGCCCTGCTCTGCTGGTCGCTCAGCGCTGAGTGCCGCAGGAGCGACGTAAACTGCATCGTCGTGAGTGAATCGAACGATCGTGCAGTGCGCTTTGTCATGTACACGACCCCCTGGTGCGGCTACTGCCACCGGCTGAAGAGCCAGCTGGACCGAGAGGGCATCGCCTACGACGTCGTCGACATCGAGCAGGACCCGAGCGCGGCCGAGATCGTGGAGTCGGCCAACAACGGAAGCCAGACGGTGCCGACGCTGGTCTACGCCGACGGCACCGCGCAGACGAACCCGTCGCTCGCGCAGGTCAAGGAGAAGCTCGCCGCGCTGGCGGGTTGAGGTTGCGGGTCACCACCGGCCGGGCAGCGGCCCGCCGTACCAGTGCTCGACGAGTGAGCGGCTGATCGAGACGCCGCCGGGCAGGACGAGCGTGCCCGCCTCGGCGAGCTCGCGCATCTCGGCGCGGGTGAACCAGCGCGCGTCCTCGATCTCGTGCCGGTCGACGGTGACGTCCGTGGTCACCGCGCGGGCGACGAACCCGACCATCAGGCTGGCCGGCAGCGGCCAGGGCTGGTTGCCGAAGTACTCCACGTCCCCGACGACCACGCCGACCTCCTCGAGCACCTCGCGGCGTACGGCGTCCTCCAGCGTCTCGCCGGGCTCGCAGAAGCCCGCCAGCGTGGAGTAGCGGCCCTCCGGCCACACCGACTGGCGGCCGAGCAGGCAGCGCTCGTCGGCGGAGCCGGGCTCGCCGGAGGCGACGACCATGATCACCGCCGGGTCGGTGCGCGGGAACTGGGTGTGCCCGTTCGCGCAGGCCAGCTCGTGGCCCGACCGACCCGGGCTCAGCGGCTCCCCGCAGCGCGGGCAGTAGCGGGTGGCGAACAGCCACTCGGCGAGGCCCAGTGCGTGGAAGACCAGCGGCGCGCTGGCGAGCGCGTCGTCGGCGAGGTGGGGCAGCAGCCCGCGCAGCGGTGTCCACTCCCCGTTCGCCGCGGCCGTCGAGACCTCCGCGCCGACGATCACCGCGAACCAGGCGCGGCCGTCGTGCTCGCCGAGCAGCACCCGCAGCCCGTCGGGGGCGTCCTGGGGCGGGACCCAGTCGATCGCGCCGTCGCGCGGCCGGATCCGGGTGCCGGACACGACGAGCACCCGGGTCTCCGGATCGGCCCAGCGCCCCTCGAGCCAGGCGTCGTCCGCGCGCCGCTGGGCGGTGCGGTCGTGGGGGTTCGCGGCCAGCCGCTCGTGCGGATACGTCACTCCTCGGACCCTAGCCGTAGGGTCGGGACGCGTGAGCACGCACATCGGCGCCCGGCCCGGCGACATCGCCCCGCTCGTCCTCCTCCCCGGCGACCCGCTGCGCGCGAGGTGGATCGCGGAGACGTACCTCGAGGACGCGCGGCTCTACACCGAGGTGCGCGGCATGTACGGCTACACCGGCACCTGGCGGGGCCACCGGGTCTCCGTGCAGGGCTCCGGCATGGGCCAGCCGTCGCTGGCGATCTACGTCACCGAACTGTTCCGCGAGTACGACGTGCAGGCGGTCGTCCGGGTCGGCTCCTGCGGCGGGATGAGCGAGAAGGTCGCCCTCCGCGACCTCGTCATCGCCTCCGGGGCGTGCACCGACTCCTCGATGAACCGGATCGCGTTCGAGGGCCTCGACTACGCCCCGGTCGCCGACTTCGACCTGCTGCGCCGGGCCCACGCGGCCGCCGGCGACCGCGCCGGCGTGCACGTCGGGCTGATCTACAGCACCGACTCGTTCTACCCGGCGCGGCCCGAGCTCACGGCCCGCCTCGTGGACCACGGGGTGCTGGCCGTCGAGATGGAGGCCAGCGCCCTCTACACCCTCGCCGCCAGGCACGACCGCCGTGCGCTCGCGATCTGCACCGTCTCCGACCACCTCGTCACCGGCGAGGAGACGTCGTCGCACGAGCGGGAGCAGACGTTCGGCGACATGGTCGAGATCGCGCTGGCGGCCGGGACGGCCGGCGAGGACTAACCACCGGCCGGCGGGCGTTGACCCGGCGTGGAGATCCTCGACGCCGTCGTCATCGGGGCCGGCCAGGCGGGCCTGTCGGCGTCGTACCACCTGAAGCGGCGCGGGATCGCGCACGTCGTGCTGGACGCGGACGCCGCGCCCGGTGGAGCGTGGCGGCACCGCTGGGACTCGCTGAGCATGCGCGACGTGCACGGCGTCGCGGCGCTGCCGGACTCGGCGGCGCCCGCGGACGAGGCTGGGCGGGCGAGCGTCGTGGTGCCGGCGTACTTCGGCGCCTACGAGCGCGAGCACGACCTGCCGGTGCTGCGGCCGGTGCGGGTCGACACGGTCACCGGCGACGGCGACCTGCTCGTCGTGCGCGCCGGCGACCGCGGCTGGACCACGCGCACGGTGGTGAACGCCACCGGGACCTGGTCGCAGCCGTACGTGCCGTACTACCCCGGCATCGAGACCTTCGGCGGCGAGCAGCTGCACACCCGGCGCTACCCCGGGCCGGAGCACTTCCGTGGCAGGCGGGTGGTCGTGGTCGGCGGCGGCGCCTCCGCCGTCCAGCTGCTCGGCGAGATCGCGCCGGTCGCCGCCGACACGCTCTGGGTGACCCGGCGACCGCCGGTGTGGCGGAGCGAGGAGTTCACGCCGGAGGCCGGCCGCGCGGCGGTGGCGCTGGTCGAGGAGCGGGTACGCCGCGGGCTCCCGCCCGCCAGCGTGGTCAGCGTGACCGGGCTGGCGCTGCGCGAGCAGGAGCAGGCGGCCGCGCGGCTCGGGGCGTACGAGCGGCGGCCGATGTTCGAGCGCATCGAGCCGGGCGGCGTACTCCTGCCGGACGGGTCGCGGTGGGTGGCCGACGTGATCGTGTGGGCGACCGGGTTCCGGCCCGCGGTCGCCCACCTCGCGCCGCTGCACCTGCGCTCGGCGCACGGCGGCATCCGGCTCGACGGCACGACCGCGGTCGCGGACCGGCGGGTGCAGCTGGTCGGGTACGGCCCGTCGGCGAGCACCATCGGCGCGAACCGGGCCGGCCGGGTGGCCGCCCGCGGCGTCGCCGCCTGGCTCGATCAGACCGAGAGCATCGCCTCGAGCGCCTGACGGTCCGGCAGGTCGGCGGGCTCGACGACCTCGCCGGTGCGCACGTAGTAGAACGCCGCGCGCACGCGGTCCAGGGGTACGCCGTGCAGCTCGGCCCAGGCGAGCCGGTAGAGCGCGAGCTGGAGCGGGTCGGCGGTGGCCGCGCGGTTGGTCTTCCAGTCGACGACCAGGTAGCCGTCGCCTTCCGGGGTGGACTCGGCGTAGACCGCGTCGATGCGGCCGCGGACGACCTGGCCGGCCCCGCCCGGATGCCGGAGCACGAGCGCGAACGGCGCCTCGACCTGGTGCGGCGTGCGGGTCGCGAACGGGCCGGCCTCGAAGGTCGCGATCAGCTCCTCGAGGTCGGCGCCGTCGTCGATGCCGGCGTCGGCGCGGCCGGGCAGGTCGCCGTAGTCGAAGAGGTCCTGCTGGCCGAACCGCGCCTCCACCCACGCGTGGAAGCGGGTGCCGAACCGGGCGGCCGACGACGGCGGCCGCGGCATCGGCCGGGCCAGCTCGCGGGCGAACGTCTCGGGGTCCTCGCGCAGGCGGCCGAGCGCGGTGGCGGACAGGCTCGACGGCAGGGGTACGGCGAGGTCGGTGCCGCGGTCGCGACGGGCCTCGGCCACCAGCCGCTCGAGCTCGGCGTCCCACTCCGCGACCCGGGCGGCCTCGACCACGTCCAGCCCGGCGTCGGCGGCGGCCGGGTCGGCCGCGCGGACCCGGCGCGCGGCCTCGATCCGCAGCGCCGCCTCGCGCCCGGTGCCGGTCGCGGGCCACGGGCGGGACGGGTCGACGGCGTCGTAGGGGTTGGGGTCGCCCCTCGCCGGTCGCTCCAGCCAGCCGGCCGGCTCGCCCCAGGCCTCGAGCCGGTCGCGGACCACCTGCTGATAGGCCGACGGGCCGAACGGGGTGGCCCGCGGGCTCCACAGGTAGGAGGTGACGGACAGGCGGCGGGCGGCACGGGTGAAGGCGACGTACCCGAGCCGCAGCTCCTCCTCGGCGTCGTGGTCGCGGGTGGCGGCGCGGTAGGCGTCGAGCGCCGCCTTGTCGTGGCCGGCGAGCTGCGGCAGGTCGCCGGCGTCGCCGCGCAGCGGCGCCGGGAGGATCGCGGGCGAGGAGGTCCACAGCGTGCGGGACCGGTTGGACGGGAAGCGGGTCTCGCAGACGCCCACGAGGAACACCGAGTCCCACTCCAGGCCCTTGGCGCGGTGGACGGTGAGCAGCTTGACCGAGTCGGCCTCGGTCGGGGTGGCGACGTCGAGGCCGTTGCCCTGGTCGTCCTCGGCGGTGAGGTAGGCGAGCAGCGCGGGCAGCGTGACGTCGCCGTCGACGGCCTGGAAGTCGGCGACCGCCTTCACGAACAGGTCGAGGTTGTCGCGGCGGGCCGACGCGGCCGGGCTGACCGCGGACGCGAGCTCGACGTCGGTGCCGCTGGCGTCGACGATCCGGCGGACGACGTCGAGCAGGGGCTCGCCGACGTGCGTGCGCAGCGCGCGGAGCTCGGCGGAGAGCAGGGCGAACCGCTCCAGGGCCTCCGCCGAGTACGGGTGCCTCCCCGGGTCGGCGAGGGCGTCGTCGAGCGACGGGAGCTCGGCCGGGTCGATGCCGTCGGCGATCTCGAGGAGCTGGTCGGCGACCGAGGCGGCCGTCGCCCCGCGGCCCCGGTGGCCGGAGATCTCGACCGCGCGCCGGCTGAGCAGTCGGAGGTCGCGCGGCCCGATCGCCCAGCGCGGCCCGGTGAGCAGCGTCAGGAGGGCGGCGTTCGCGGTGACGTCGTGCAGCAGGTGGAGGGTCGCGACGATCTCGGCGACCTCGGGCAGCCGGAGCAGTCCGGAGAGGCCGACGATCTCGACCGGGATGCCCGCGCCGGTGAGCGCGTCGAAGACGTCCTCGGCGTGCGCGTTGTCGCGGGTGAGGACGCCGATCCTCGCCCAGCCCCCCTGACCCGGTCGAGCCTCGTGCGCCTCCCGCACCGCGCCGGCCAGCCAGGCGAGCTCGTCGGCATGGGTCTCGAAGACCCGCGTCGTCACCGTGCCGGTCTCCGCCTCGGGCGCCGCGACCAGCGGCTCGACCTGCCCGTATCTCTCGTGCAGCGGCGCCGCGAGCCGGTTGGCGACCTCGAGGATGCGGGCGTCGGAGCGGCGGTTGACGGTGAGCGGGTACGTCGGGACGGGGCGGCCGCCCGCGGCCGGGAAGGTGTCCGCGAAGTCGAGGATGTTGGAGACCGAGGCGCCGCGCCAGCCGTAGATGGCCTGGTTGGGGTCGCCGACCGCGGTGACCGGATGGCCGCCGGAGAACAGCCGGGAGAGCATCGCGGCCTGGGCGACCGAGGTGTCCTGGTACTCGTCGAGCAGCACCACCTTGAACCGCGAGCGCTCCAGCTCGCCGACCTCCGGCTGCTCGCCGGCCAGCCGCGCGCCGAGCTCGATCTGGTCGGAGAAGTCCATCAGGCCCAGGTCGCGCTTGAGCCGGCGGTAGGACTCGACCAGGCCGAGCAGCTCGGCGCGGCGGTCGATCGCGGAGATCGCCCGCTCGAGGGCGTCGCGGTAGGTCACCCGGTCCTTGCCGGCGACCTCGTCGGCCAGCGCGCGCTCGAACCCGGTCCGCGCCTCGGCGTCGAGGGCGCGCACCGCCTCGGGGCCGACGAGGTGCTCGCTCATCGCGCTGTCGAGGGCGAGGAGGTTCTGGATCACGGTCTCGGGATGGTCGGAGAGGAGCCGGACGTCGCCGGTGTGGCGGTCGACCGCGCGGGCGCCGAGCTGGTAGCGGGCGGCGTCGGTGATGACGCGGGTGTCGGGCTCGTGGCCGATGCGCAGGCCGTGGTCGGCGAGCAGGCCGGCGGCGTACGCGTGGTAGGTGGCGACGGTGGGCTCGAGGACGTCCTCGCCTTCTCCCGGCTCGTCGAGGGCGCCCGCCGCCTCGAGCGCCTGCCGGATCCGCTGGCGCAGCTCGCTGGCGGCCTTGGTGGTGAACGTCAGCCCGAGCACCTCGTCGGGGCGGGCCTGGCCGGTGACGACGAGGTAGACGACACGGGCGGCCATCAGCGTGGTCTTGCCGGACCCGGCGCCGGCGATGACGACCGCGGGCGCGAGCGGCGCCGAGATCGCCGCCCACTGCTGGTCGCTGGGGGCGTACGGCGTGCGCATCACCTCCGCGAGGGCCTCGGGGGTGTCGATGCGGCGGCTCACCGGCTGGTCACCGACCCGGCGCTCCTGATCGGGCAGACCGCGACGAAGCCGCAGTCGCGGCAGTGCTGGCCGGCGACCGCCGGGAACGTCTCCGCGCGCAGCAGCGCGGCGGCGTGGCCGAGCCGGAGGCGGAGGTCGTCGCGGGCCGGGCCGTCCTCGGGCTGGGCGTCCTGGGCCTGGACGACCGCGGTCTCTCCCCCGTCGGTGAGCCCGAGCTGGACCAGCTCCGCGCCACCGGCGCGGGCGCCGGGGGCGAGCTCGGCGACGGCGCCGTGGTCGACGGCGTACTGGTAGAGCCCGAGCTGGACATGGCCCTCGACGGACCTGTTGGTGGGCTTGGTGCGGCCGGTCTTGAGGTCGACCACGACGACGTGGCCGTCGGCGTCGAGCTCGATCCGGTCGGCGTACCCGCTGATCCTCACCTGGTCCCCGTCCTCGAGCGCGACGACGGTCGTGAACGGCGCCTCGGTGGCGAGCAGCTCGCGCGGGTTGGCGAGGTGCCACCGGAGGAAGCGGCCGATGGCCGCGCGCACGCGGTCGTGCTCGCGCGCCTTGGACCACGGCGTGCGGAAGTCGAGGCGGTCCCAGACCGCGTCGACGTGCTCCATGAGGACGTCGACGGCCGGCTCGAGCTCGCCGACGGCGACGCGCTGGGCGAGCGCGTGGAGCAGCTCGCCGAGGTTGGCGGACTGGTGGGCGCGCGCGACGCCGCCGGCCTCGCGCTCGAGGAACCACCGGGTCGGGCAGACCGCGACCGCGTCGAGCACGCTCGCCGAGACCGGCACCGGCTGGTCCGGGTCGCGGATCGGCTCGACCGACCGGGTGGCCGCGCGGGTGCCCCACCAGCTCGACGGGTCGGCCGTCCGGACCTCGGGCGCCAGCCGGGCGAGCCGCCGGGCGGCGGCCTCGCGGAGCGGCTCGGAGGCGTCGGGGTCGGCGACCGTGCGCCGCAGCTCGGCGACCAGGCCCGCCAGCGACAGCGGCCGGGGCGGGCGCCCGACCACGCGCTCGACGGGGACGCCGAGCTCGTCGAGGAACCGGGACGGCTGCTCGCCCTCGTCGTCGGGCGAGGCCACCGCGGTGACGACCAGCCGCTGCCGGGCGCGGGTGCAGGCGACGTAGAACAGCCGCCGCTCCTCCATCAGCAGCTCGCGCGCGGTCACCGGCGAGACGATGCCGTGCTCGCCGATCCGGTCGGCCCGGAGCAGCGTCGAGCGGCGGCGAAGGTCGGGCCAGCCGTCCTGCTGGACGTGGGCGACGACGACCAGCCGCCACTCGAGCCCCTTCGAGCGGTGCGCGGTCAGGAGGCGTACGGCGGCGCCGCGGGCGCCCCGCTCGGCGAGCGTGTCGGCGGGGATCTGCTGCTGCACGAGCGTCGCGAGGAGGGCCCGGACCCCGACGTGGTCGCGCTGCTCCTCGGCGCGCGCGGCGACGTCGAACAGTGCGCAGACCGAGTCGAGGTCGCGGTGCGCCCGCCGGGCGGCGGCGCCGCCGAGATCGACCGACCGGCGCAGCCGGGCCGGCCAGCCGGTGCGCGACCAGAGCGTCCAGAGCAGCTCCTCGGCCGAGGCGCCGGCGCGCATCTCCTCCCCGGCGTCGAGCAGCAGCTGGGCGAGCGCCCGCGCGCGGACCACCTCCGGACCGTCGAGCCCGTCGAGGAACCCGGGGGTGGCGATCGTGGCGCGGACCAGTGCGCGCGAGGCGCGCGGGGTGCGCCCCTCGGCCCGGCTCTGCTCCCTCTCGCGGGCGCGCAGCCGCCGGGCGAGGCGGCGCAGGTCGCCGGCGTCGAGGCCGCCGAGCGGCCCGAGCAGCAGCGCCTCGGCACGGGCGTGGTCGACGTCGTCGATCTCCACGACGGCGCGCAGCGCGTCGAGCAGCGGGAGCACGGCCGGGTCGCGGACCAGCGGCACCTCGTCGCTGGCCACCTCGACCGGCACCCCGGCGGCGCCGAGCGCGCGGCGCAGCGGCGGGATCGAGGTGCGGCCGGAGCGCACCAGGACCGCCATCTGGTCCCACGGGACGCCGTCCTCGAGGTGGGCCCGGCGCAGCAGGTCGGCGAGGTGCTCGGCCTCGGCTCGCTCGGTGTCGAAGGTGCGCACCAGCACGCGGCCCTCGCCGAGGTCGCCCGGCTCGGCCTCGGGCGCGAGGAACGCCGAGCGCGCCTCCTCCGGGATGCTGCCCGGCAGCCCCAGCCGGCCGGCCACCCGTTGCGCGGCGACCAGCAGCCGCGGCCCGAAGCGGCGCGTGGTGCGCAGCGCGACCACGCCGGCCGGGGCGCCGTCCGCCCGCGGGAACGCGGTGGGGAACTCGAGGATGCCGCGCACCTCGGCCCCCCGGAACCCGTAGATCGACTGGTGCGGGTCGCCCACGACGACCAGGTCGCGGCCGTCGCCGGCGAGCGCCCGGAGCAGCGCGACCTGGCCGGGGTCGGTGTCCTGGTACTCGTCGACG
Organism: Nocardioides hungaricus; assembly: GCF_054782915.1. Taxonomy (NCBI): domain Bacteria; kingdom Bacillati; phylum Actinomycetota; class Actinomycetes; order Propionibacteriales; family Nocardioidaceae; genus Nocardioides; species Nocardioides hungaricus. The sequence goes on from NZ_BAAGRO010000019.1 coordinate 132,336, forward strand.
AACACGGCCCTGATCCGCGCCCGCAGCTCGTCGCGGTGGGCCTCGGCCTCGATCGTGGCGCGGCGGATCAGGTCGGCGTAGTCGGTGGCGCCCTGGGAGTCGAGGTTGGTGAGGTACTGGTCGAGGAAGAGCCCCGCGGCGACGTACTCCGGCAGGCCCTCGGCCTCGCCGAGCGCCGTCAACCCGGCGCCGTCGAGGCCCTTCTCGCGCGCGCGGGACAAGACGGCGTGGACCTCGCGCGCGAAGCCGCGGGTGCCGAGCGCGCGGGCCAGCGACTCGGGCCAGGCGACCGACTCGGGGTGGTCGGTGAGCAGCTCGCGGAGCACGACGTCCTGCTCGGGCGCGGAGAGCAGCCGCAGCGGCGCCTCGTAGAGCTCGGCCGGCGAGTAGCGGCGGATCAGGGCGTAGGCGAAGGAGTGGAACGTCGAGCTCGGCGGGGTCGACATGGTGCGGCCCAGGCGCGCGGTCACGCGGTCGCGGAGCTGCTCGGCGGCCTTGCGGGAGAACGTCAGCGCGAGGACCTCGTCGGGCCGCGCGCCACGGCGGTCGATGCGGTCGACGATCGCCTCGACCAGCGTCGTGGTCTTGCCGGTGCCAGGCCCGGCGAGCACCAGCAGCGGCCCGCCGGGGTGGTCGACGACCCGGCGCTGGTGCTCGTCGAGCTCGTCGAGCTCGGGGACGACCGTGGCGACGTGCGGCCGCACGAGGCGGTACGTCGTCGGGGTGGCCGTCATGCGGCCATTCGACCACTCCGCGCCGACATCGCACGGCAATGGCCCGGTGGGATGGGTCGGTCGGTAGCGTGCTGGCATGACCGAGGGACCGCTCTCCGACCTGCTCGTGCTCGACCTGACCCGTGCTCTCGCCGGCCCGCACGCCGCGATGATGCTCGGCGACCTGGGCGCGCGCGTGATCAAGATCGAGTCGCCGGCCGGCGACGACTCGCGGGGGTGGGGGCCGCCGTTCCTCGGCGAGGGCGAGGACCGCGAGTCGACGTACTTCATGTCGGCCAACCGCAACAAGGAGTCGCTGGTCCTCGACCTCAAGTCCGACGAGGATCGCGATGTCCTCGCGAAACTGGTCGAGCGGGCCGACGTGCTGATGGAGAACTTCCGGGTCGGGGTGCTCGACCGGCTCGGCTTCCCGGTCTCGCGGCTGCACGAGCTGAACCCCGGCCTGGTGGTGCTGTCGATCACCGGCTTCGGGCACGACGGCCCCGAGGCGCAGCGCGCCGGCTACGACCAGATCGCGCAGGGCGAGGGCGGGCTGATGTCGATCACCGGCACCGAGCAGCCGACCAAGGTGGGCGTGCCGATCGCCGACCTGGTGGCGGGGATGTACGGCGCGTACGGCGTCCTCGCGGCGCTGCACGAGCGCTCGGCGACCGGCCGGGGGCGCGTCGTCCGCACGTCGCTGCTGGCCGGGATGGTCGGCGTGCATGCGTACCAGGGCACCCGCTGGACCGTCGGGGGCGAGGTGCCCGGTCTCGCGGGCGACCACCACCCGTCGATCTCGCCGTACGGCATGTTCGCGACGGCGTCCGCGCCGATCCAGATCGCGTGCGGCTCGGAGAGCCTGTGGCGCGCGCTGTGCGCGGCGTTCGGGTGGGACCCGGCCGAGTCCTCCTTTGCCACCAATGCGCTGCGGGTCGCGAACCGGCCGGCGCTGACGTCGCGGATGGAGGCTCTCTTCGCCGGCGAGCCCGCCGAGCACTGGCTCTCCCTGCTCTCGGACGCCGGCGTGCCGTCGGGCAAGGTGCGCTCGATGGACGACGTCTACACGTGGGACCAGACGCTGTCGCAGGGCCTGCTGCTCTCGGTCTCTCATGCGACCCAGGGCGAGCTGACGCTGCCGGGGTCGCCGCTCCGCTTCGACGACAACGCCTACTCCGGGGGGCGGTCCTTGCACGCGGCACCACCTACGCTGGGCCAGCACAACGAGTCGATCCGGGCGTGGCTGGACTCGCCGGGCTCGGTCGACTCGGTCGACTCATGAGGGCCGGCCTGCGGATCGCGCTGGACGTCGTCGTCCGGGTCGCCGCCCTGCTCGCGGTCGACCTGTTCTTCGGCTGGCTGGTCCTCGACGTGATCAGCGACGCCGAGGACGCCGACATCGGCGGCGGCATCCTGGTGATGCTGCTGATCGCCGGCGCCGCGGGCCTGATCGCCGCCTGGGACGGCTGGCGGTCCGGGCTCCCCCGGGCGCTGCTCGTGTGGTGCCTGGCCTCGCTGCTCGGGGGCGCGATGCTGGTCGTGACCCCTCAACTGCTCGACGGCGAGCTCGACCTCCGGGTGGTCGACCTCGTCGATCCGTTCTGGACGCTGTGGGTCGCGGTCCCCGCCTGCCTCGGCGCGGTGCTGGGCAGGACCCTCCCGTCGCGGCGGCGCCCGTGACCCGCGACTGGCACGAGTGGCACCGGGGGTACGACGACCCGGCGTCGTCGCTCTCGCGGCGGCTCGCGACGGTGCGGTCGTGCCTGCGGTCGCTGCTGGCCGGGGCTGACGGGTCCGACGGGGCCGACGGGCCGCTGCGGCTGGTCAGCATCTGCGCGGGCGACGGGCGGGACACGCTGCCGGTGCTGGACAGCCTCTCTGTCGAGGTCACCGGCGTGCTGGTGGAGCTGGATCCCTCGCTCGCCGCGCGGGCTCGTGCCGTCGCCCCCGCCGGGATCGAGGTCCGGACGGCGGACGCGGGCACCACGGCGTCGTACGCCGACGCCTGTCCGGCCGACGTCTTCTTGGCGTGCGGGGTGTTCGGCAACGTCACCGACGAGGACATCGCGCGCACGGTCGCGGCACTGCCGTCGCTGCTGGCGTCGGGTGGTCAGGTGATCTGGACGCGCGGCCGTGCGGTGCCGCAGGACCCGACGACGTACGGCGGCGACCCCGCCGACCTGGTGCGCGGTCTCTTCGCCGAGGCTGGCTTCGAGGAGGTGTCGTTCGTCCGCCCCTCCGACGCGGGGTTCCGCGTCGGCGTGCACCGCTGGCCGGGGCCTGCGGGTGTGCCGGAGCCGGGCCAGCGGCTGTTCGACTTCGTCTGACGCCAGGACCTCGACGCTTCCCCACGGCTCTCGGTCGATGCCAGGGCGCCCCCGGGACCGACTCAGGCCCCCGACAGCCTCAGGGCGCGCTGGTTGTCAGGGGCTTCCTGACGTTGTCAGGCGTTGCAACCCCTGACAACGTCAGGGATCCCCGGCTGACCGGGGATCCATCCCGACAACCGCTCACCCCAGGTCGACGATCGCCGCCACCGGGCCGCCCCCGTCGGGGCCCTGGTGGGCGGCGGAGACCGAGACGAAGACGGCCGGGTCGCCGGTGACGGCCGCGGTGACGCCGCCGACGCAGGACTTGATCTGGCGGTGCCAGTGCACGTCGGAGTCGTCGAGCATCGCGTTGCGGCGGCCGCGGACGATGCCGTCCTGGGAGACCTCGCACTTGAGGAACACGTTCACCAGCCGGCCGTCCAGGTCCGAGCTGTGCGGGCGCTCGGGCAGGTCGAGGCCCGCGGAGCGGATCGCCTCCCAGATGCCGTCGGCGTCCAGGGCGTCGTTCATCACCGAGTGACCGATCCGGTAGCGGCCGCCGACACCGGTCGCGTTGCCGACCACGACGACCTGCGCCTGGTCGAGCTCGACGCCCGAGGAGCACGAGGCGACCGAGGAGTAGAGCGACCGGTCGTGCATGACGTCCGCGTCGGTCGGCATCTCGATCTCGCCGAGGGCGACCGCGATGCCGAGCGCGGTGCAGCCGTTGGAGAGGTCCATCGACTCGTGGGTGTGCTCGGTCCACACGGTCTTGCCGCGCGACTTGGCGTCGCGGATGGTGTGCACGGTCAGCAGCGGGGTCTTGGTCTGCACGTAGTGCACGTCCGCCGGGTCGGTGATCCCGGCCCGCTGCATGGCCACGCGAACCGCGTCGGCGACCTTGGACACCATCGCGACCCGGCCGATGTCCTCGGGCAGCAGCCGCTCGCTCATCGCGAACCCCACCGTCAGCCGCGACTCCTCGGTCGGCTCGTAGGCGCCGTCGGGGACGGTCGCGAAGATCGTCGCGTGCGGGCTGATCACGCCGTCGGTGCCGCCGGACCACACGATCGGGACCTGCCGGACCGCGTCCGGGTCGGCGCCCTTCTCCACGAGCACCTCCCGGAACGCCCGGTCGGCGATGATCCGCGTGTAGTCGTTCACCCCGCCGTTGCCCTCGGTCTTGCCGATGATCGCGATGACGCGCGCGGCCTCCATCACCCCGTCGTCGATCAGCTTCGCGAGCTCGCTGGCGTCGGCGACGGAGTGGATCGGCACCTTGCGTACTTCGATGGCGCTGGGCATGGGCTTCCTTTCAGTTCGGTACGACGACGGTCCCGCCGTCGCCGGAGATCGCGGAGGTGATGTGGTCGAGGTCGGTGATGACGGCCCGCGCGCCGCCCTGCTCGACGAACCGGCAGGCGGCCTCGACCTTGGGGCCCATCGAGCCACTCGCGAAGTGCCCCTCGCTGCCATAACGGCGCAATTGCGCCGTTGTGACAGTGCCCAGGGGCTCCGCGGACGACGTGCCGTAGCGCAGGACCGCGTGGGGCACGTCGGTGCCGATCACCAGGACGTCCGCCGAGACGGTCCGGGCGAGGAGCGCCGCGCCGAGGTCCTTGTCGATGACGGCCTCGACGCCGCGCAGCGAGCCGTCGGGGTCGCGGACGGTCGGGATCCCGCCGCCGCCGTTCGCGACGACCACGAAGCCCGCCTCGACCAGGGTCCGCACCGCCGGCGCGTCCAGGATCTCCAGCGGCTCGGGCGAGGCGACCACGCGCCGCCACCCCCTCTCGCCGCGGTCCTCCCAGGTCTCGCCGTGCTCGATCAGCACCGCGGCCTCCTCGGCGGACAGGTAGCGCCCGATCGGCTTGGTGGGCCGCGTGAAGCCGGCGTCGGCCGCGTCCACGAGCGCGCGCGTCACGACGGCGGCGGTACGCCGCTCGACCCCTCGCGCGGCGAGCGCGGCGTCGAGCGCGTTCATGAGCACGAAGCCGAGCGTCGCCTGCGTCTGGGCGCCGCACCAGTCCAGCGGGACCGGCGGGACGACGGAGGCGGCGAGCTCGTTCTTGACCAGCAGGTTGCCGACCTGAGGGCCGTTGCCATGGGTGACGACCACCTCGACGTCGCGCCGGAGCAGGTCGGCGACCGCGGCCATCGCGACCCCGGCGGCGGCGATCTGGTCCTCGGGGCGGGCCCGGCCGTCGGCGTTCGTCATGGCGTTGCCACCGAGCGCGAGCAGGACCCTCATGCCCACGAACCTAGTGACCCGGCCGGCCCGGTGCTTCGGCAGGAGTTGCCAACAGAGTCGGGCTCAGGCGAGCACGAAGTACCGGAGCCACACGTAGAGCCAGGCCACGACCAGCGACGCGGCGGTCACCACGAGGCCGTACTTGGTGAACTTCCAGAAGCTGATGTGGTGACCGGCCTTGGCGGCGATGCCGAGCACGACGACGTTGGCGGCCGCGGCGACCGCGGTGGTGTTGCCGCCGAGGTCGGCGCCGAGCACGAACGCCCACCACAGCGGGCTGCCGGAGCCGGCGTTCGGCGAGGCCGCGACCATCTGGTCGACGATCGGCACCATCGCGGCGGTGTAGGGGATGTTGTCCACCAGCCCGCCGATGATGCCGGAGCCGAAGAGCAGGGTCGTCGACGCGAGCAGCTCGCGCTCCCCCATGGTGTCCGCGGCCCAGCGGCCGACGTCGCCGATGATGCCGACCTCGACCAGCCCCCCGACGAGCACGAAGAGCGCCATGAAGAACGCCAGCGTGGTCCACTCGATCTCGGCGAGGAACTCCTCCGGGGTCGCCCGCCCGACGACCACCATCGCCCCGGCGCCGAGCATCGCCACGATGGAGGGGTCCAGGTCCAGCACCGTGTGCAGCCCGAACGCCGCCATCACGATCGCCAGCACGACCAGGCAGCGCACCAGCCGGCGGACGTCGGTGATCGCGTCGGCCGGGCGGATGTCGGCGATGTCGTTGAGGGGCTCGACGGCGAGGTCGCGGCGGAAGAGCAGCCGGACGAGGAACACCAGCCCGGCGATCAGCACGACCGTGATGGGCAGCGAGTGGATCAGGAAGTCGTTGAAGCTCAGCCCGCCCCTGCTGGCGATGATGATGTTGGGCGGGTCGCCGATGAGCGTCGCCGTACCGCCGATGTTCGAGGCGAAGACCAGGGTGATCAGGTACGGCACCGGGGAGAGGCCGAGCCGCGCGCAGACCGAGAGCGTCACCGGCGCCACGAGCAGCACCGTCGTCACGTTGTCGAGGATCGGCGAGACCGACGCGGTGATGAGGATCAGCAGGGTCATCAGCCGGGTGGGGTTGCCGCGCGAGGTCTTCGCCGCCCACAGCGCCAGGAACTCGAAGAGCCCGGTGTGCTTGAGGATCCCGACGATCACCATCATCCCGAAGAGCAGGAAGATGACGTTCCAGTCGATGCCGGTCTCGGGGGAGAAGAACGCGCTGTCGGCGTCCACGAGCCCGATCGCGGTCATCGCGGCGACACCGCCGAGGGCGGCGGCCACCCGGTGGACCTTCTCCGTGGCGATGAAGGCGTAGGTCACGGCGAAGATCGCGACGGCGGCGAGGACGACGGTGCTGCTCATGCTGCTCCCTTCCGGAGCTGGGCGTACCAGCCGGCCAGGCGGCCGGCCTCGCTGACGGCCTGGAGCCGCCGTTCGATCGCGGCCCGGTCGTCCCGGGCGGCGGCGACCAGGACGTGGTCGCCGGCGCGCAGCACGGTCGCCGGGCCGGGCGTGAAGACCTCGCCGCCGCGCAGCACCAGTGCGATCGCGGCGCGCGGGGGCAGCCGCAGCTCGGCGACCTCGACCCCGGCCAGCCGCGACTGCGGCGCGACCGAGAACTGGAGCAGCACCGCGTCGACGTCCTCCAGCGGCGCGGACTCGATCGCGACCGCCCGCGGCCGGTGCTCGACGGCGGCGCCGAGCCGGCGCGCGACCCACGGCAGCGTCGGCCCCTGGACGAGCGTGAACACCACGACGAGCAGGAAGACCACGTCGAAGATCCGGTTCGCGCCCGGGAGGCCGGCGGCCATCGGGATGGTCGCGAGGACGATGGGTACGGCGCCGCGCAGCCCCGCCCACGAGACGAACGCCTGGTCCCGCCAGGGCACGCGGAACGGCGTCGCGCAGGCGAGCACCGACAGCGGCCGCGCGACCAGGGTGAGCGCGCCCCCGACCACGAGCGCGTAGGGCAGCGCCTCGATCAGCCGGCCGGGGCTGACCAGCAGCCCGAGCATCACGAACAGCCCGATCTGCGCCAGCCACGCGAGCCCCTCGACGAAGCTCGCGGTGGTGCCGCGGTGCGGGAGGTCGGAGTTGCCGAGCGTCAGGCCGGCGACGTAGATCGCCATCAGCGCGCTGGCACCCGCGACCCCGGCGACGGCGAAAGCGAGGAAGGCGATCGCGAGGGTCGCGACCGGGTAGAGCCCGGACGCCGGCAGCGCGCTGCGCGCCAGCACCCAGCGCCCGGCCCGGGCGACGAGGAAGCCGACCGCGACGCCGAGCACGAGCTGGTACCCGATCCGGCCGAGGATCCCGAGCCCGTCGGCGTCGGTCCACGCGCTCGACGCGACCACCGTGACCAGGATGATGACCGGCGGGTCGTTGAAGCCCGACTCCGCCTCGACGGTCGCCCGCAGCCGGGCGCGGATCGGCAGCCGCCTGAGCACGGCGAAGACCGCCGCCGCGTCGGTCGAGGACGCCACCGCGCCGAGCAGGATCGCGGTCCGCAGGTCGACGTCCAGCACGGCGTACACGAGCGAGGTGGTGACCACGACGGAGATCGCGACCCCGACGGTGGCGAGCACGGCCGCGAGCGGCGCGACCGGACGGACCGTGCGCCACTCGGTGGTGAACCCGCCCTCGGCGAGGATCACCGCGAGCGCGACCGCGCCGAGCACCTGGGCCAGCTCGGCGTCCTCGAACCGGATGCCGAGCCCGGCCTCGCCGATCGCCAGCCCGATCGCGAGGTAGAGCAGCAGGCTGGGCAGGCCCGCACCGGTGGAGATACGAACCGCCGCGACCGCGACCAGCACCAGCCCTGCCACCACGAGCAGGACGGCGTTGAGGTCAGCGGGATCCATGGAGCGAGACGTCCACCTCGACCAGCGCCAGGTCGACGACCCGGACCCCGTGCTCGTCCACGGCCGCGCCCACCGCACGGCGGAGCGGCCGCGTGGTGACTGCCGCCGAGTGCGTGATCTCGGCCGCCGACCAGCCCGCCACGGCGCGGGCGATCGTCTCCTCCGCGGCCAGCTCCGCCGCCGGCCAGGGATCGGCGTACCGCGTGCCCACGACCGGTCGGGGGAAGGACACGGTCGCCTCTGCCAGCACGAGCACCGGTACGCCGTCCCGGGTCGTGGCCCGCGCGTGGACGGGCACCTCGCACGGGTCGTGGGCCTCCTCGACGAACCGCTCCACCAGGGGCAGCCGCCAGGCCAGGCCGCGGGGGTGCACCCGGCGGACGACGCCCCGGCGCACCACGGCCACCCACCGCCCGCGCCGGACCCGGCGGACCAGGTACGTCGTGGGCGTCATGTCTCGAGTCTTCTGGCTGCGCCGGCCGGGCTGAATGGGGGCTGGCACCCATCTGCCGCCGCCCGCGCGCGTGCGAGGCTGACCGCGTGCGGTTGTACTGGAGGGTCGTGCTCATCAACGGCGCCGTGCTGCTCGTCGCGACGCTGCTGCTGGTGCTCGGCCCGTTCAGCGTGTCCCGCCACCCGGTGATCTCCGAGGTCGCGGTGCTCGGCGCCGGCCTCGCGGTGATGCTGGTCGCGAACGCGCTGCTGCTGCGCGCGAGCTTCCGCCCGGTCGAGAAGGTGGTGGCGGAGTACGACGCGATGTTCGCGCGCCTGGAGCGCGAGCGCGCCGCCGGCGACGCCCGGGCGCTCGCCGCGCAGGAGGAGGAGCGGCGCCGGATCGCCCAGGAGCTGCACGACGAGGTCGGCCAGCAGCTCACCGTCGTCCTGCTCGGGCTCAAGCGGCTCGAGCAGGACACCCCGCCGGAGCTCGCCGAGGAGGTCGCGCTGCTGCGGCAGAGCGTGCGCGAGGGTCTCGACGACGTACGCCGGGTGGCCCGGCAGCTGCGGCCCGGCGTGCTCGACGACCTCGGCCTCACCAGCGCGCTGGCCTCGCTCACCAACGACTTCGCCGGGCGCAGCCCCGCGAGCGTGCGGCGCAGCGTCGCGCCCGGGCTGCCGCCGCTGACGCCCGAGGCGGAGCTGGTCTGCTACCGGGTCGCCCAGGAGGCGCTGACCAACGCGGCTCGGCATGCCGAGGCGACCGCGGTCGTGCTGTCGCTGAGCCGGGTCGGCGACCGGGTGGTGCTCGAGGTCGCCGACAACGGGCGCGGGTTCGACCCGGCCGCCGACGGTGCCGGCCTGCGCGGCATGCGCGAGCGGGCCCGGATGGTCGGGGCCGACCTCGCGATCGCCAGCACGCACGGCGCGACCGCCGTACGCCTCTCGGTGCCGGTGGCCCCATGACTCCCGCACGGATCCTGCTCGCCGACGACCACGCCCTGGTGCGTCGCGGCGTCCGGCTGATCCTCGACCGCGAGCCCGACCTGACCGTGGTCGCCGAGGCCGGCGACGGGTGGGAGGCCGTGGCGCTGGCGCGGGAGGTCGAGGTCGACCTCGTCGTGCTCGACATCGCGATGCCGCGGATGACCGGGCTCCAGGCCGCGCGCGAGATCGGGCGGCGTACCTCCCGCGGGCCTGGTCCGAGGATGCTGATGTTGTCGATGCACGACAACGAGCAGTACTTCTTCTCCTCCCTCAAGGTCGGGGCGTGCGGCTACGTGCTCAAGTCGGTCGCCGACGAGGACCTGGTCGCGGCCTGCCGGGCCGCGCTGCGCGGCGAGGCGTTCGTCTACCCCGGCGCGATGAGCGCGCTGGTACGCGACCACCTCGACCGGATGCGGCGCGGCGAGCGGGTGCCCGAGACCGTGCTGACCTCACGCGAGGACGAGGTGATCAAGCTGATCGCCGAGGGGCTGTCGTCGAAGGAGATCGCGCAGGCGCTGACGATCAGCGTCCGCACCGTCGAGCGGCACCGGGAGAACATCCTCGCCAAGCTCGGCATGCGCGACCGCACCCAGCTCACCCGATACGCGATCCGGGCGGGGCTGATCGAGCCCTGACCGGGCCCTGGGGAGCACTGGTTGTCAGGCTTTGCCTGCCCTTGTCAGGGGTTGCAACGCCTGACAACGTCAGGGATCCCCGGCTGACCGGGGATCCATCCCGGAGCCACGATCCCTAACGACCACCCGCGACGCGCAGCGTCGTGCCGGTGACGTACGACGCCGCGTCGCTCATCAGCCAGGCGATCGCGTCCGCGACCTCGTGCGGCTCCCCGACGCGGCCGAGCGGGATCAGCGGGCCGACCCGGTCGATCCGGCCGGGCTCGCCGGCGTCGGCATGGATCGTGGTCCGCACGATGCCGGGTGCGACGCCGACCACGCGGACGCCCTCGTCGGCCACCTCCTGGGCCAGGCCGACGGTCAGCGCGTCGACTCCGGCCTTGGCGGCGGCGTACTGGACGTACTCGCCCGGGGCGCCCAGTGTCGCCGCGCCGGAGCTGACGTTGACGAGGACGCCGCCGCTGCCGCCGTACGACGTGCCGAGCGCGCGGACCGCGGCGCGGGCGACGAGCAGGGCGGAGGTGAGGTTGAGGTCGACGGTCGCCTCGATGACCGCGGGCGGCGTCTCGGCGAGCCGGCCGATGTGCAGGGTCGCGCCGGCGTTGTTGACGACGCCGGTGATCCGGCCCGCCGCCTCGAACAGCCGGTCCACCCCGGCCGACTCGGTGAGGTCGGCCCGGACGAGCAGGCAGCGGGCGCCGGCGTCCTCCACGGCGACCCGTGCCTCCTCGGCGGCGCGGTCGTCGCGGGCGTAGCCGAGCACCAGCTCGTGGCCGTCCCGCGCCAGCCGCAGCGCGGTCGCCGCACCGATGCCGCGGGTGCCGCCGGTGACCAGCGTGCGGGCCCTCAGGGAACGGGCGGTCTGACTCGGGCACACGACGACGAGTCTGGCACTACGCTCGCACCGACCCCCATCCGGCTCGGGACCGCACAGGAAGAAGGCCGATGCAGACCGAAGTGCACTACAGCCCCGCCTACGCCGCCGCCAAGCTCACCCTCGCCGCGGGCGAGAGCGTCCGCGCCGAGTCCGGCGCGATGCTCGCGATGTCGCCCGGGATCACCCTCCAGACGTCCACCCAGGGCGGCGTCCTCAAGGGCCTGAAGCGGTCCGTGCTCGGCGGTGAGTCCTTCTTCATGAACACCTTCACCGCCCAGCACGACGGCGCCGAGCTGTTCGTGGCCCCGGCGCTCCCCGGCGACATGGTCGCGTGGCCGCTCGACAGCACGCTCTACGTGCAGTCCGGCTCGTTCGTCGCGTGCTCCGGCAGCATCCAGGTCGACACCAAGTGGGGCGGCGGCAAGACGTTCTTCTCACGAGAGGGCCTGTTCATGCTCCGCATCAGCGGGCAGGGCGAGCTGGTGCTCTCCAGCTACGGCGCGATCCACTCGATCGACCTGCAGCCGGGCCAGACCTACACCGTCGACACCGGCCACATGGTCGCGTGGACCGAGGGCGTGCAGTACGCCGTGCGCAAGATCGGCAACTGGAAGTCGACGCTGTTCTCCGGCGAGGGCCTCGTCTGCGATCTCACCGGCCCCGGCCGGATCTACCTGCAGACCCGCAGCCAGGACGCGTTCCTGGGCTGGCTGGTCCCGCAGCTGCCGAGCAGCAACAGCTGAGCCGGCGGGACGTCATACGGACGGTGTAGGCGGTGGCACCGTCCGTATGACGTCCCGCCGAACACCGCGACCCGCCTGGTCACACCAGGTCCACCTCGGCGTACGCCGCGCCGGCGGCCAAGCGCGCGTAGCCCGGGCCGCGGTCGAAGAACGCCGCGCCGGGCCCGGGCCGGGCCGCCCGCTCGGCGGCGGTCGCGGCCTCGTCGTAGCCGAGCGTCGTCGCCTGTCCCGAGCCCGTCGAAGGGTCGTCGAGGGAGCCGGTCAGCACCACGCCGTACGACGCGAGCGCGGCCTCCGGGGAGACCTTGCGCCAGACGACATCGCGGACGACGAGGGCAGGGTCGCGCTCGAGCGGGTCGCCCCAGCCGCCGCCACCGGTGGTGCGGATGCGGATCACCTCGCCCGCGGCCACGGGCTCGGCGTCGGCGAGGGCGTCGACCTCGCGCTCGTGCGGGCCGCCGGGGTCGACGGTGACCTGGAACGGCCGGCCGGCCAGGCCGCCCTTGACCCCCCAGCAGGCCAGGATCGACCGGTCCGCGATGGACATGAAGTGGCCGTCCTCGAGCATCCGGATGTGCTTCTCGTAGCCGAGGCCGCCGCGGAACCGGCCCGCTCCCCCGCTGTCCACCGCCAGCGAGAGCGACTCGATGCGGAACGGGAAGCGCGCCTCGGTGAACTCGGTCGGCAGGTTCCGCGAGTCCGGCACGACGTGGATGGTGTCCTCGCCGTCGGCGTAGTAGCGGCCGCCGGAGCCGCCGCCGAGCACCTCGCGCATCAGGTACGGGCGGCCCTCCAGATCGAGCCCGTACACGCCGGTGTAGCGGATCGTCTCCTGGTCGGCGGGCATCCGGCCGTCGACGGCCTTGGCGACCACGCCGGCCAGGACGCCGAGCAGGCGCAGGATCACGAACGTGCGCGCGTTGGTGGGTGCCGGGAAGACCGGCGTCAGCAGGGTGCCGGGCTCGGGGAAGCGCATCTCGATCAGCGGCACGATGCCCTCGTTGACGTCGAGCTCGGCCATCCGCTCCGGGCTGTCGGCGAGGTTGCGCAGGATCGGCGCCAGCCACTTCTTGAGGAAGACGCCGTCGCTGTAGTCGCCGCAGTGGTTGATCGGGCCCTTGGCCTGCGGTCCGGTGCCGTCGAAGTCGAGGATCAGCCGCTCGCCACTGTACCCATCAGATCCGGGGTCGTCGGCCGCGGTGCGGGTGAGCGTGATCCGCTGCGCGTGCAGCTTCGGCTCGTCGACGCCGTCGTGCTCGGCGTAGTCCTCCCACACCCAGGAGCCGACCGGGATCTGGGACAGGATCTCGCGGCGGTAGGTCTCGGTGGTGCGGCCGATGATCGCGTCGAAGCAGGACTCGACGGTCGCCGCGCCGTACCGGTCGAAGAGCTCGCCGAGCCGCCGCGCGCCCATCAGGCAGGCCGAGCACTCGGCGTCGAGGTCGGCCGCGAGCGACTCCGGCATCCGGGAGTTGCGGGTCATGATGGAGAGCGCCGCGCGGTTGGGTACGCCGGCGTCCCAGAGCCGGATCGGGGGGACCATCAGGCCCTCCTCGAAGACGCTCGTGGCGTTGCTCGGCATGGAGCCGGGTACGGCGCCGCCGATGTCGTCATGGTGGCCGAATGCCTGCACGAAAGCGACGACGCGACGCTCACCGGGGCCGCCGGCGAACACCGGCACGGTGACGCACAGGTCGGGCAGGTGGCCGATGCCGCCCTCGGAGCGGTAGACGTCGTTGTGGAAGAAGACGTCGCCCTCCCGCATCTCCTCGATCGGGAAGTCCCGGGCGACCGGGTGCACGAGCGCGGAGTACGACCGGCCGGTGAGCTTGCGCAGCAGCCGGTCGTGGATGCCGGCGCGGAAGTCGTGGGCGTCGCGGATCATCGGGCTCCGGCTGGTGCGCGCGATGGCGGTCTCGACCTCCATCTCGACCGAGGCCAGCGAGCCCTGGACGATCTCGACCAGCACCGGGTCGGCGCTGGCGCCGGCGTCGGCGGTGAGGTGGCCGAACGGGAACTGGGTGGGGGCGCGGCGGCTCATGCCTGACTCCTCGTCACGATCAGGTTCAGGAACTCGTCGACGCGGACGTCGAAGCCGGGGTGCACCGGGACGGTAGAGCCGAACTCCTCGATGATCGCCGGGCCGGCGACGACGGTCCCGGGCGACAGGTCCGGTCGCCAGAGGACGGGCGTCTCGACGTACCCCTGCTCGGGGTCGAAGCAGACCTGACGCGGTGGTTTCGAGACAGGCGCCAGAGCGCCTTCCTCAACCACCGGGGAACGCCGGATCTCGGGACGCCGGATCGGGCCGATGCCGGAGACGCGGAGGTTGACCCACTCGACCTGCTGGGCGTCGTCGCCGGAGAAGTCGTAGCCGTAGAGCGCCCGGTGCTCGGCGTGGAACGCGGCGGCGACGGCCGCGGGGTCGAGGTCGCCGGGCGCGACCGGCACCCGCACCTCGAAGGCCTGCCCGAAGTAGCGCAGGTCGGCGGTGCGCACGAACCGGTGGTCGGCGGCGTCGAAGCCCTCCTTCGCCAGTGCCTCGGCGGCCTGGCCGGTGAGCTCGTCGTAGATGCCGCCGACGGCGACCGGGTCGAGCCTGTCGGCGAGCGCGACGTGGGTCCGCACGTAGTCGTTCTTGACGTCGACGGTGAGCAGCCCGAACGCCGAGACGTTGCCGGGGTTCGGCGGCACCAGCACGGTGCGTACGTCGAGCACGTCCATCAGCCGGCACAGCAGCAGCGAGCCCGAGCCGCCGAAGGTGGTGAGCGTGAAGTCGCGGACGTCGAGGCCGCGCTTGACGGTGACCTGGCGCAGCGCGTTGGCCTGGCTCCAGGCCGAGATCTCGAGTACGCCGGTGGCGCACTCCTCCGGGCCGAGGCCGAGCTGCCTCGCGAGGGCCTCCACGCCGGCGCGGGCCGCGGCGACGTCGAGGGGAATCTCGCCGCCGAGCAGGTGCGGGGGGATCCGGCCGAGGAGGACGTGTGCGTCGGTGATGGTGACCTCGGTGCCGCCCCTGCCGTAGCAGAGCGGGCCCGGGTCGGCGCCGGCCGACTGCGGGCCGACCTTGAGCGTGCCCTCCGGGCTGAGCCAGGCGATCGAGCCGCCGCCCGCGCCGACGGTGACCACGTCGATCATCGGGATCTTGCTGGGGAACGCACCCACCGAGCCCTCGGTCGTCAGCGTCGGCTCGCCGTCGATCACGACGGACACGTCGGTCGACGTACCGCCGCCGTCACTCGTGAGGACCCTGTCGAAGCCCGCGACCTTCGCGATCAGCGCGGCGCCCAGCGCGCCCGCGGCCGGGCCCGACAGCACGGTGGTGATCGGCTGGTGGACGACCTCGTCGGCCGACAGCACGCCGCCGTTGGACTTCATCACGTAGAACGGGATGGCGCGGTCGTCGTAGGAGGCCAGGCGGGCCTTGATGTTGCCGACGTACGCCGAGAGCCGGGGCTTGACGGCCGCGTCGACGAGCGTGGTCATCGCGCGCTCGTACTCGCGGTACTCGCGCAGCACCTCGCTCGACAGCGACACGATCGCGTCGGGGTGCTCCTCGGCGAGGATCGCGCGCATCCGCTCCTCGTGGACCGGGTTGGCGTAGGCGTGCAGGAAGCAGACCCCGAGGGTGGTGATCCCCTGCGCCCGGAACCAGCGGGCGGCGGCGCGGGCGCCGTCCTCGTCGAACGGGCGGACCTCGGCGCCGGTGTAATCGAGGCGGCCCTCGACGCCCCTGACCAGGTCGCGCGGGACGATCCGGTCGGGCTTGACCCAGAAGTAGGAGTTGCCGTAGCCGTCCGGCACCGACTGGCGGGCGATCTCGAGCATCGCCTCGTAGCCGGTGTTGGTGACGAACCCGAGCCGGTCGACCTTGCCCTCGAGCAGCTGGTTGGTCGCGACGGTGGTGCCGTGGCTGACCGCGTCGATGTCCGCGCCGGTGGCGCCGAGCAGCCCGAGCACCTTGTCGATGCCGGCGAGGAAGCCGTCGGCCGGGTTGTCCGGCGTCGACGGCGTCTTGGTCGTGACCAGCTCCCCCGACTCCTCGTCGAAGGCGACCACGTCGGTGAACGTGCCACCGGTGTCGATGCCGATCCGGATGCGCCGGGTCATGGCTCAGGGTCCTTCCAGGTGGAACGTGGTGGTGGTCGCGGAGCTCGCGACCAGCCGGCCCGAGGCGACGACGTACGCCGGCGCGTCGTGGTGGCCGACGACCTCGCGCAGCGTCGGGTGGTGGTGGATCACGAGGTCGGCGTTGCCGCCCTCGGTGAGCCGGTGGCCGGCCACCCCGAGCACGTCGGCGGCGGTCGTCGTGACGGCGTCGTACACGAGGTCGATGCCGGCAGCGTCGACCGCCTCCAGCGCGTGCGCGGCGAGGAAGGCGACCTCGACCAGGTTGTGCCGGCCGAACGGGTAGTAGGCATCCTCGATGTCGTCCTGGCCGAGCGCGACCGGCACGCCCATCGCGGCGAGCTCGCGGACCGGCAGGTGCAGCGGGCCGGTGTGCGGGTCGCTGACGAACCCCAGGCCGGCGCGCTTCACGAGGCCGGCCAGGCGCTCCAGGCTGGGCCGGGCGTAGAGACCGACCGCCCGGGCGTGGTTGGCGACGCCGCGGCCGACCAGGCCGTGCTCGAGCATCGCCTCGGCCAGCATCTCGGTGGTGCGCAGGCTCGCGTCGCCGGCGTCGTCGACCAGCATCGCGACCCGGCGGCCGTGCGCGGCCGCGAGGGCGCACATCCGGCGGACGTGCTCGCGGGCCTCGGCGTCGGTGTGCTCGATCCACGGGATGCCACCGACGACATCGGCGCCGAGGTCGACCGCCTCGCGGACCAGGTCCTCGGCGCCCGGGTCGCACAGCAGGCCGTCCTGGGGGAACGCCACGACCTGGAGGTCGACGATCCCCTTGAACTCATCGCGCAGCTTCAGCAGCGGGATCACGCCCTCCAGCCGCGCCCTGGTGTCGACGTCGGCGAAGGCGAGCACGTGCCGCACGCCGTACCGGACCGCCTGGAGGACCGCCCGGCGGGCGTTGGGCTCGATCCAGCCGCGGTCGTAGTCGGCCTTCACCGCGCTCGCGAGCTCGATCGAGTGCCGCGCCGAGCCCATGGCGCCGGAGGTGTACGCCGTCAGCGCGGCGTCGCCGATCCGGTCGAGCGTGTGCACCTTGTCCAGGTGCATGTGGCCGTTGACGAAGCTCTCGGTGACCAGCCCACCGGCCGCGTCGATCTCCTCGCGGCCGGTGAGGGTGTCCCGGGTGAGGGCCGTGATCCGGCCGTCGTCGATGCCGATCTGCCAGCGACCCTCCCGCGCACGGAGCGCGGCGTCGGCGACGACGAGCTGATGGGTGGGCACGGCCTCGATTCAACCGGTCGCGCGTCGACCCCGGCCACGGCAGAGGTTGCCGACCGGCCCGCCGTTCTCCGGCAACGTCTGCCAGCGGACTGGTTGCGGGTCAGGCGTCCGGGGCGCGGTCGTTGTAGATCCCGGCCTCCTCCTGGCCGGAGAGGGCCTGGATCGCGGCCATGATCTCGTCGGTGACGAGCCGGCGGGCCCTGCCGAGCGCGACGCCGTCGTACCGTCCGGCGACCGCGATCGGCTCGCCGAACCGCACCGAGATCGGCACGATCCGCGGCAGGGTCGCGCCCACGGGCTGGAGCCGCTCGGTGCCGGTGAGGCCGACGGGTACGACGGGCACGCCGGCCGTGAGCGCGAGGTGGGCGACCCCGGTGCGGCCTCGGTAGAGCCGGCCGTCGCGGGAGCGGGTGCCCTCCGGGTAGATGCCGAACGCCTCGCCGCGGCCGAGCACCTCGAGCGCGGTGTCGAGGCTGGCGATCGCGGCCCTGCTGTCGTCGCGGTCGACGGGGATCAGCCCCATCCCCTCGAACCACGCCTTCTGCAGCGTGCCCTTGACGCCGCCGCCGGCGAAGTAGTCGGACTTGGCGAGGAAGACGACCTTGCGCGGCGCCACGATCGGGATGACCAGCGAGTCCGCGAAGCTCACGTGGTTGCTCGCGATGATGACCGGGCCGGTGCGCGGCACGTTCTCCAGCCCGACGACCCGCGGGCGCCAGATCAGCTTCGCGATCGGCGGCACGACGGTGTGCAGGACGGCGTACATGACCACGCGACCAGTGTCGCGGTTACCGGCCGGTCAGCCGACTCCGGCGTCCAGCCGCCGGATGCCTGCACGAGGCGGCTGCCCGGGAAAGGCGAAGGGCCCTCGAGAGTATGAGTCCCAAGGGCCCTTCTGGTGACCGGTACTGGCGACGCTCCCGATCGACCGCTCCTCGACTCCGATCCCGGCGGCTTCGTCACCCAGCCACCGCGACGGCCGCCCAGCAAGCCGGGCCTCCGTCGTATGGACCCTCGTCTCCGAGCTGTCCCGCTCTCCGTTGCCGGAGTGCGTAGGAGAAGTTCTATGCCCTGGCGCTCGGGCGCGCAAGGGGTTTCGCCGACATTCTCCTGGTTCCACCGAAAGTCGCCCAGTGGTCCACAGGACGACACCTTCCTGTCCACAGAAAATGCTCGGATTCCCACAGTTGAGCGAGATGCCTGTGGACACGCGGCGACCTCGCTCGGCCCGGTCCGGACACGCTCCGGCGAGCACCTGAGATGGAGAAGGGCCCTTGCGAGTATGAGTCGCAAGGGCCCTTCCGGGTGACCGGTACCGGTGACGCTCCCGATCGGCGGCTCGTCTCGTCTGAGTCCCAGCGGCCTCGTCACCCAGCCGCTGCGCCACGAGCCGGCAAGCCGACTCGCGTCGTTCGGACCCTCGTCTCCGAGCTGTCCCGCTCCCCGTTGCCGGAGTGCGTGGGAGAAGTTCTACGCCCAGCGGATCGGGCGCGCAAGGGTTCCGGGAGACATTCTCCCGGTTCCACCGAAATCACCGGGTTTCCCACAGACTGCGGGTGTTCCGTCCACAGTCGCGCGGCCCGCCTCCACAGGTTCTCCACCGGTCGCCGGGGACCCTCGCACCTGACGTATCTGTCGCGGACCCGGAGAACACGACAGATACGTCACGTGCCGGGCGAACTCCCGACGGCCGCCTCGACCGCGGCGGCCACCTCGAGGAGGAACCGGTCGCGGCCGTGGGCGGCGACGATCTGGAGGCCCACGGGCAGCCCGGACGCGGTGCGGCCGAAGGGGACCGAGATGGCGGGGCAGCCGGTGACGGTGATGAAGTACGCCGCCCTCATCCAGTCCAGGTACGACGACATCGGGCGACCGTTGATGGCGGTGGGGAACTCCTGGTCGGCCGGGAACGGCGGGACCTGGGAGACCGGCAGCACGAGCACGTCGTACGACGAGAAGAACTCGCGCATCCGCTCCGCGAGCAGCGTGCGCTGCTGGTAGGCCCGCGCGACGTCGGCTCCGGTGAGCGACTCCCCCGCGCGGATGTTCTCGGCGAGCGACTGCTTGAACGCGTCCGGATGAGCGGCGAGGAGGGCGCCGAAGCGGGCCTGGAAGTGCCACGCCCGCAGGGTGCGGAAGGTGTCGTCGGCCGGGGACAGGTCCGGGTGCGCCGACGTGACCGACGGGAACACCGAGGCCGACGAGGCGACGATCGCGGCCACCTCGTCGTCGACCTCGAACGCCCCGCCGAGGTCGACCGACAGCGCGACGCGGAGCCCGGACAGCGTGCCCGACACCGGCGGGGCGAACGACGAGCCGGGGTCGCCGAGGGCCAGCGGTGCCCGGGGGTCCGGCCCCGCGAGCACCGAGAGCAGCAGCGCGACGTCGCCGACGTTGCGGGCCATCGGCCCGCCGACCGACGTGGTCTCCCACTGGTTCGCCTGCGGCCACTCCGGCACCCGGCCGAGCGAGGGCCGCAGGCCGACGACACCGCAGAACGACGCCGGGTTGCGCAGCGAGCCGCCCATGTCGGAGCCGTCCGCGAGCGGCACCATCCCGGCCGCGAGCGCGCAGGCCGCGCCGCCCGACGAGCCGCCCGCGGAGCGCGAGGGGTCGACCGGGTTCAGCGTGGTCCCGAAGACGGTGTTGAACGTGTGCGAGCCGGCGGCGAACTCCGGCACGTTGGTCCTGCCGATGACGACCACCCCCGCGCGGCGTACCCGCTCCGCGAGCAGCTCGTCGCGATCCGGGACGTGGTCGCGGAAGAGCGGGGAGCCGTACGTCGTGCGCCAGCCCGCGACCGCGTGGGTGTCCTTGAACGCGAACGGCAGGCCGTGCAGCGGCCCGACCTCCGCACCGGACGCCAGCAGCTCGTCGGCCGCGAGCGCCGACGCCCGCGCGCGGTCGGGGTCGAGCGAGACGATCGCGTTCAGCTCCGGGTTGCGATCCTCGATGCGGGACAGGTGCAGGTCGAGCAGCTCGCGCGCGGAGATCTCGCGGCGGCGTACGGCGGCGGCCTGGTCGCGCGCGGTCGAGTCGACCGTGATGGCGGTCATCGAGGCCCTACAGCGGACTGTCGGGGCGATCCCTGACGTTGTGGGGCGAAGTTTCGGCCGACAACGTCGGGTTTCCCCGGCTGACCGGGGAAACCAGCGGCGGGAAGCAGCCCGACGCTCATCGGCGGCCGAAGATCCGGCCGACGACCACGCCGAGGACGACCAGCCCGGCGCCGACGGCGATGCCCTTGAGGAAGTCGTCCTGCGAGCCGATGCCCGGCTTGGTGGGCGCGGTGAAGACACCAGCGCGAGTCGGCGCAGATTGAGGCTGAGACTGCGCCGACTCGGCAGCGACGACGGGCCCGCCCGCGATCGCCTTGCCGACGTTCCCGAAGAACTCGCCGGCCATCCGCTTGGACACCGACGTGAGCATCCGCTGGCCGACGCCGCCGACCATGCCGCCGACGATCGCGTCCGCCTCGTAGGAGATCTCCGTGGCGTCCGGCGACGGCGCCGCGAACGACACGCGCACGGTCGCGTCGATCGTGCCCGGCGCGCCCGCGCCGGTCAGCCGCATCACGAGCGACTCGTGCCGCGCCAGGTCCGAGAGCGTGCACGAGCCCTGGTAGGTGCCCCTGATCGCGGCGACCCCGGCGGTGACGGTCATGTCGTAGGAGTTCTCGCCGGTCGCGACCAGCCGCTCGCACCCGGGGATGGTGGCGACCAGCACCCGCGGGTCGAGCAGCGCGTCCCAGACCTTCTCGACGGGCTGCTCGACGACGTTGGCACCGGCGATCTTCATGAGGACTGCTCCTGCGACAGACGGAGGGTGTACAGCTCGGACGGCGAGATCGGCATCGCGCGGATGCCGAAACCGGGCAGCGCGGTGCGCTCGGCGTCCTCGATCGCGGCGGCGAACACCGCGGCCGACGGGATCACGCCCGCCTCGCCGGCGCCCTTGATGCCGAGCGGGTTCAGCGGGGACGGTGTCTCGAGGTGGTCGATCGCGATGCCGTCGGGGATCTCGGTGACGTAGGGCATGAGGAAGTCCATGAACGACGCGTTGAGCAGCTGCCCGGACTCGTCGTAGGCCATCCGCTCGTAGAGCGCTCCCCCGACGCCCTGCGCGACGCCGCCGTGGATCTGGCCCTCGACGATCATCGGGTTGATCAGGTGGCCGCAGTCGTGGACGACGGCGTACTTCAGGATCGTGATCTCCGCGGTGTCCGGGTCGGTCTCGACGATCACCGCGTGCATGCCGGAGGCGAACGTCGCCCGCTCGGGTGAGTAGAAGTCCCTGCCCTCCAGCCCCGGCTCGTCGTCCTCGGCCACCGGCGGCCTGCCGGGGTCGCCGACCGTGAACTGGGTCGCGGCCTTGGACCTCTCGTCGAAGGCGTAGCGCAGCGGGTTCGACAGCACCGACACCGTGCCGAGGTCGATCGAGGTGCCCGGCGAGCCCTTGACCGACACGACGCCGTCGACGATCTCGAGGTCGTCCTCGGACGCCTCGAGCGCCTCGGCGGCGATCTTGAGCACCTTCTCCCTGGCCCGCTTGGCGGCCAGGTGGACCGCCGAGCCGCTCATCACCGCGGCACGGGAGGCGAACGTGCCCACGGCGTACGGCATCCGGCGGGTGTCGCCGGTGACCACCTCGATGTCCTCGAACCGTGCGCCGAGCTCGTCGGCGACCAGCTGCGCGAACACGGTCGCGTGACCCTGGCCCTGCGTGGTCAGGCCGGTCGCGACCTTGACCCTGCCGGAGGTCTCGATGTGCACGTGCGCGCCCTCGTAGGGCCCGACGCCGGTGCCCTCGACGTAGCAGGCCAGGCCGATGCCGACCCGGCGGCCCTGGGCCGCCAGCTCCTGTTGGTACGCCGGGAACCCGTCCCACCCGATCAGCGCCTTGATCTTCTCCAGCGACGCCGGGTAGTCGCCGGAGTCGTACTCCAGCTCGCGGCCGTCCTGGAAGATCAGCCCCTGGTCGTAGGGGAACTCGTCGGGCTGGATGAAGTTCGCCGCGCGCACCTCGGCGCGGTCCCTGCCGAGGTAGGCCGCGATCGCGTCCATGGTCCGCTCCATGGCGTAGCAGCCCTGCGGCCGCCCGGCGCCGCGGTACGGGGTCACCATCACGGTGTTGGTGTAGAGCGACTCGAAGACGACGCGGTAGCTCCGCGGCTTGTAGGGGCCGAGCAGCTGGGTCGAGGTGATGATCGGGACGATCAGGCCGTACGGCGTGAACGCGCCGTGGTCGTGCCAGAACTCCACGTCCAGGCCCAGGAGCCGCCCGTCGTCGTCGAAGCCGACCTCGATGTGCTGGACCTGCCCGCGCTCGTGCGCGGAGGAGATGAAGTGCTCGCGGCGGTCCTCGGTGAACTTCACCGTGCGGCCGAGGGCGCGGGCCGCCATCGGCACCAGCAGCTCCTCGGGCCACGGGTGGTTGATCTTCACGCCGAACCCGCCCCCGACGTCGGGCGTGATCACGTCGACCTGCCCGAGGTCGAGGCCCAGCTTCACCGCGACGGCGGCGCGCACTCCGGTGGAGCTCTGGGTCGAGGTCCACAGCTGGAGGCGGTCGATGTCGGGGTCCCAGCGGGCGACGGTGCCCCGGCCCTCCAACGGCGTGCACGCGCTGCGCTCGATCGTCAGGTCGAGCTCGAGCCGGTGGGGAGCGGCAGCGATCGCGGCCCGCGCGTCGCCGGTGCTCTGCTCCAGCCGGGCCCCGACGTTGCCGGGCACGTCCTCGTGCACCAGGTGCTCGGCGGCGCGGGCGGCCTCGACGCCGACCACCGGCGGCAGGAACTCGTAGTCGACCCGGATCCGCGAGACGGCGTCCTCGGCGACGTACCGGTCCTCGGCGACGACGAACGCGATCGCCTCGCCGACGTAGTTGACCTCGTCCCTCGCCAGCGCGTACTGCGTGCGCCCGTGGGTCAGCGCCGGATGCGGGATCAGCAGCGGCAGCGGCTCGGCCATCAGAGGGGCCAGCGGGCCGGTGAGGTCGTCGTAGGTCCACACCAGGTGCACGCCCTCGACGTCGAGCACGTCGCTCACGTCGATGTCGACGATCCGGGCGTGCGCGTGCGGCGAGCGGAGTACGGCGGCGTGCAGCGTGTCCGGGCCGACCGCGACGTCGTCGACGTAGCGCCCCTGGCCGCGGAGGAAGCGCTGGTCCTCGACCCGCTGGATCCCCTGGCCCATCAGCTTGGTCGTCATGCCGGTCCCTGAGCCTGTCGAAGGGCGGCCGCCCTCTCCACCGCGCGCACGATGTTCTGGTAGCCGGTGCACCGGCACAGGTTGCCGGCGACCATGTCGCGGGCCTCCTCGTGGGTGGGGCTCGGGTTGTCGCGCAGCCCGGCGGTGATGGTGGTGAGGAAGCCCGGCGTGCAGAAGCCGCACTGGAGGCCGTGGCACTCGGCGAACGCCTGCTGCACCGGCCCGAGCGAGCCGTCGTCGTTGGTGAGCCCCTCGACCGTGGTGAGCTCGTGGTCCACCGCCGAGACCGCGAACATCAGGCAGGACCGCATCGGGCTGCCGTCGACCAGGATCGTGCAGGCGCCGCACACGCCGTGCTCGCAGCCGACGTGGGTGCCGGTGAGGCCGAGGTCGTGGCGCAGCGCGTCCGACAGCAGCCGGCGCGCGGGCACCCGGACCTGGTACGCCGTGCCGTTCACCGTCAGGCGCACGTCGTGCAGCTCCTCGCTCATCTCACGTCCTCCGGTTGTCGAGCTCGTCGAGACACCCGAGCGCTCTCCTGAGCAGAGCGAACCACGCGACCGGTGAGCACCCGGATCAGCTGCGAGCGGTACGCCGCGGTGGCATGGATGTCGTCCATCGGCTCGAGCCGCGCCAGCGCAGCCTCCCCCAGGTCGTCGTCGGCGACGCCGGTCAGGTCGACGACCGTCGGCACGTCGCTCACCGACAGGAACCCGACCTTCGTCGAGTCCCCGTCCACCAGGGCCGCCGCGCCCACGAGGGCGTAGTCGCCGTGCCGGCGGGCGATCTCCTCGAAGGCCACGCCGACGCCGGGCGCCAGGCCCGGGAAGTACGCCGACACGGCGATCTCGTCGTGCCCGACCGAGGACTCCAGCGGACCGACGTACAGCTCGGACGCGGGGATGGTGCGCCGCCCGGCCGGCCCCTCGACGTCGACGGACCCGCCGAGCAGGGCCAGCACGACCGGCATCTCGGCGGCCGCGTCCGCGTGGACGATCGAGCCGACCGTCGTACCCCGGTTGCGGATGGTGGCGTGCGCGACGTGCGCCAGCGCGAGCGGGATCAGCGGCTGCACGCGGCGGACGTCGGGCGAGGCGAGGACGGCGGCGTGCCGGGCGAGCGCGCCCACGCGCACGCCGCCGTCGCTCTGCCCACCTGAGGGGGTCTCGATCGCGTCCAGGCCCGGGATCGCGTTGATGTCGACCAGCATCGCGGGAGCCGCGAGCCGCATCGACAGCAGGGGGACCAGGCTCTGGCCACCGGCCAGCACCTTGGCGTTCGGCTCGCCGGCCAGGGTCGCGACCGCCTCGGCGAGCGACCCTGGACGGCGGTAGTCGAACGGTGCCGGCTTCACAGAACCTTCGTCACCTCTCCGGAGCTGCGGTTGGTGTGGCCACCCCGGGTGTTCACCAGGTGGAAGAACACGATGACCAGGATGGTGCCGAGCGCGATGCCGCCGAGCTCGAAGTCGTCGGTGATCTTCAGCGTGACGCCGCCGATGCCGGCGATGATGCCGCCG
This sequence comes from Nocardioides hungaricus, assembly GCF_054782915.1. Taxonomy (NCBI): domain Bacteria; kingdom Bacillati; phylum Actinomycetota; class Actinomycetes; order Propionibacteriales; family Nocardioidaceae; genus Nocardioides; species Nocardioides hungaricus. The sequence goes on from NZ_BAAGRO010000019.1 coordinate 157,221, forward strand.
GCCAGGCCGACCATGTTGACCGGGTTGCCGAAGTCGACGCCGTTCTCGACCCAGATCTTCGCCCCGACCAGGCCGATCATGCCGTAGAGCACGATGGTGATGCCGCCGAGGACGCCGCCCGGCGTCGCGTTGACGATCGCACCGAACTTCGGGCAGAGGCCGAGCAGGATCGCGACGATCGCGGCCACGTAGTACGCCGCGGTCGAGTAGACCTTGGTCGCTCCCATGACGCCGATGTTCTCGGCGTACGTCGTGGTGGGCGAGCCGCCGAAGGCGCTGGCGAGCGCCGTGGCGGCGCCGTCGGCGGCGAGGGCGCGGCCCATGTAGGGGTCGAGGTCCTCGCCGGTCATCTCGGCGACGGCCTTGACGTGACCGGTGTTCTCCGCGATCAGCGCGATGACACCGGGCAGCACCAGCAGGATGAAGGTGAGCGAGAAGCTCGGGCCGTGGACGACGTCCACCCCGTCGCTGAGGGTGCCGCCGGGGAAGCCGATCCAGTCGGCCTTGCCGACGTTGTCCCACGCCCAGAGGCGGTCGTGGTCGGTCGCCTCGGCGCCGAGGGCCGGTACGACCGAGTTGATCGTGCCGAACACCGCGTCGAACAGCCAGGAGACGAGGAAGCCGAAGATCAGCGCGAGGAGCACCGCGATCCGCGACCAGAAGCCGGGGAACAGGCAGGCGGCGACCACCATGAAGCCGGCCGTCAGCAGGGCGACCCACTGGTCCTGCGGCCAGTAGACGCCGGCCACGACGGGCGCGAGATTGAAGCCGATCAGCATGACCACGGCGCCGGTGACCGCGGGCGGCAGCAGCTTGTGGATCAGGCCGGCGCCGGCGAAGTGCACGAGCACACCGACGGCCAGGAGCACCACGCCGGCGACCAGGATCGCGCCCGTGACGTCCGCGGAGTCGCCGCCCTGGGTGCGGATGGCCGTGACACCCGCGACGAACGAGGCGCTGGTGCCGAGGTAGCTGGGGACCATGTTGTTGGTGACCAGCAGGAACAGGATCGTGCAGATGCCCGAGAACATGATGGCCAGGTTCGGGTCCAGGCCCATGACGATCGGGAACACGAACGTGGCACCGAACATCGCGACGACGTGCTGGGCACCGACGCCCACGGTCTTGCCCCAGGCGAGGCGCTGGCGAGGGCCGACGGCCTCGCCGGGTTGGGGATCGACGACACTCCACTTGAACATCGACATGACGAAGCACCCTTCTTCCATGTGACCGGGTCCCGAGTGGTCACAACCTAGTGAGAGCCATGACACACCTACGACGGCGACAGATGCCGAAGGAACGCCGTACCGGCTGGCACCTGTTGTGGACGCGTGGGAGTGGTCCGGACCAGTGCCTCAGCCGGTGATCTCGTGGACCCGCAGGGCCACCGCGACGTCCAGCCGGAGGTGCGGATCGGCCGAGAGCGGGCCGAGCAGGCGCTCCAGCTTCGAGACCCGGTAGCGCATCGTGTTGTAGTGGAAGAACTGCACGCGCGAGGCCTCCGCGACGTTGAAGTTCGTGTCCAGCAGCACCTGCAGGGTCTCGCGCAGGTCGGCGGCCTCGGTGGTGTCCTCGGCCAGCGGCCCGAGCACGTCGCGGACGAACGACCGCAGCTCGCCCCCGTTGCTCGCAGAGCCCTCCGGACCGTCGGGGATCAGCGCGATCAGCCGGTGCAGGCCGAGCCGGTCGAAGAACGTCGTCGAGCCCGGTCCGCGCACCCGGCGGCCGACCTCGACGGCCCGGCGGGCCTGGGCGTACGCCTCGGGCAGCCGGTCGAGGCTCTCGGCCACCCGGCTGACGCCGACCGAGAAGGAGCGGCGGCCGCCGCCCTTGTCGCCCGCGACGGCCTGCACGACGCGCGGCACGACGTCCTCGCCGACCGGCAGCAGCGTCACCACCTCGGAGGAGAAGTCGGCGGTCGGGATGCCCGGCGCGACGGTCGGCGCCACCTGGCGCCACGCGGCCGAGAACCGCTCCTGCCACTGGCGCCGCTGGATGCCGGAGACCGGCTCCTCGCCCTGGTCCTGCACGGGGTCGATCTCGGCGACGACCACGACGACCGGGCGGGCGAGGTCCCAGCCGAAGGTCTCGGCGTGCTCGGCGACGTACGCCGGGTCGGCGGTACGCCGCAGCAGCAGGTCGCGCAGGAAGTCGCCCTGGTACTTGTTCTCGACGGCGGTGACCGCCTGCTCCCGGGTGATCAGCAGCGCCGCGACGGCGGCCGCGCGCTCCAGCGCGTGCACGTCGTCCGGCGTCCACGGCCCGTCGGGCCGCACGCAGACCAGCCGGGCCAGGTCGGTGCCGCCGGCCGCGACCCGCGCGGCGTAGGCGAGGCTGCGGCCGTCGATCCGCTCCACCCGGATCCGGCCGGTCGGGTCGACCAGGTCGTGCTCGGCCAGCAGGGCCCGGTGCTCGTCGCCGAGCGCCTCGGCCCGCTCCCGGCCGTCGGTCGAGGTCACCGCGACGCCGACGCCCAGCACCTGCGCGACCTCGGCCGCGATGCCGTCCAGGTTGCCGCCCTCGAGCACGATCTGGGTCAGCGCGATGTGCAGGGCGTCGACGCGCGCGAGCGCCGCGCTCGCCAGCTCCTCACGGTCACCGCCTATCAACACTTGCACTCCCCTGCCGGCTCCGTTGGCACAACCTCACATCGGCAAACCGTAACCGCCCCCGCTAGCGTCGGACAGGTGATCCCCGTCAGTGCGCCGCCCCGCGTGCGGTCGCACCTGGACCGGGCACCCGACGGCACGGTGCCCGTGCTGCACCGCGGTCGCGACGCCGTGTACGTCGAGGTGGCCGGTCGCTGCGTCGGCGTGGTCGGCACCCGCGCGACCGCCGTACCCTGCGCGCTGCGGACCACTCTCGAGGCCCTCGACGTCACCAGCGCCCACGTCCGCGACGGCGTCCTGCACCTCGACGGCGAGCCACTGGTGATCGGCCGGATCGTCGAGGTCACCGTGCCGCGGCTCCCCCGCGCCACCGGCGCGGCACCGCTGCCCGGCGACGTGCGCGAGATGGTCGGCCGCGGCGACGGGCTCACGCCGTACGACGACGACGTGCTCTGCGGCTGGCTCGCGATCCACCGCGCCGCCGGCGTCCCCACGCCCGAGGCCGACGCGGAGATCCGCGCCTGCCTCGACCGCACCACGCTGCTCTCGGCGACCCTGCTCGACTGCGCGATGCACGGCGAGGTGATCCCCGAGTTCGCCGCGTGGGTCGCCGGCCCGACCGACGCCCGGGCCGCCGCCCTGGCCGCCGTCGGCCACTCCTCCGGGCGCGGCTTGCTCGCCGGCGCCCGCTTCGCCCTGCACCAGATGAGAGGCGCCGCATGACCACTCCGTCCACACGGGCCCACGTCGAGCTCCGGCCCGGCGCGTACGCCGACTCCGTCACCCTGCTCCAGGTCTCCCGGACCGTGCAGGGGCAGGACGGCGTCGTGGCCGCCCAGGTCGCGATGGCGACCGCGCTCAACGTCGAGGTGCTGGCCGGCATGGGCTTCGACGTCCCGGCCGAGGCCACGCCCAACGACCTCGTCGTCGCGCTCCGGCTCGAGGACGCCGACGCGCTCGCCGCCGCGCTCGCCGGCGTCGACCAGGCCCTGCGCGACGCCAACCGCCGCGACTCCGGGCCGACCGAGCTCGCGCCGCCGCGCACGACCGGCAGCGCCTTCCGCCGCTCTGCTGGAACCCTGGGCCACGACGCGGTCGCGCTCATCTCGGTCCCCGGCGCCAGCGCGTTCGTCGAGGCGATGGACGCGCTGGAGTCGGGCCACGACGTGATGGTGTTCAGCGACCATGTCTCCCTGGAGCAGGAGCTCGCCCTCAAGCGGTACGCCGCCGGACGCGGCCTGCTGGTGATGGGGCCCGACTGCGGGACCGCCGTCGTGGGCGGGCTCGGCCTCGGCTTCGCGAACACGGTCTCCCCCGGCCCGGTCGGCATCGTCGCCGCGTCCGGCACCGGCTGCCAGCAGGTGCTGGCGCTGCTCGACCACGCGGGCGTGGGCGTCACCTCGGCGCTCGGCGTCGGCGGCCGCGACCTGTCGGCGCAAATGCGCGGTCTCGGCACTCGCGAGGCGATGCGCCGGCTCGACGAGGACCCGGCGGTCGAGCTGATCGTGCTGATCTCCAAGCCCCCGGCCGACGACGTCGCCGCCGAGATCCGGGCGTACGCCGACACGCTGTCGACGCCGGTCGAGTACGCGCTCCTCGGCCCCGGCCGGCCCGACCTCACCGAGGCCGCCGAGTCGGTGCTGCGGCGGCTCGGCCGCGAGGTGCCGGTGTGGCCGGTCACCGGGGTCTCGACAGGCGCGGCCACCGGAGGAGTGATCCGCGGGCTCTTCGTCGGCGGCACCCTCGCCAGCGAGGCCCGGCTGATCACGGAGCTGATCGCGGGCACGGACGCCGGCCACACGTTCGTGGACTTCGGCGACGACGAGTACACGACCGGCCGTGCCCACCCGATGATCGACCCGTCGCTGCGGCTGGAGCATCTCGCTCGCGTGGCGGCCGACCCGGCCACCGGCGTACTGCTCCTCGACGTGGTGCTCGGCCACGGCGCCGAGCCCGACCCCGCCGCCGGCCTGGTGCCGGCACTGACGGGGGTCGGGAAGCCCGTGGTGGTCGCCGTCGTCGGCACCGCCGCCGACCCGCAGGGCCGGGACCGCCAGGTCCGGGCCCTGGCCGAGGCCGGCGCCGAGGTGCACCTGTCCAACGCCGGCGCCACCCGCCGCGCGCTCGAGCTGACCGGAGAGTCCCAGTGAAGACGCCCGCTGCCGTCGTGAACGTCGGCGCCGACCTGTTCGCCGACGCCGTCGAGGCCCAGGCGATCCCCGCGACCCGGGTCGACTGGCGCCCGCCGATGGCGGGCACCGAGGCCGACCTCGCCACGGTCGCCGCCGACCCTCGCCGCCCCCAAGCCAACGCCCGCGCGCTCGCGGCGATGCTCGACGTCACCGCGACCCTGGTCGACGTCGCGCCGGCGTCCGAGGCGCTCGGTCTCCAGAAGGGCGAGTTCCTCCATGCCGGACCGCCGATCGAGTGGGACCGCGCGTCCGGCCCGCTGCGCGGCGCGCTCATGGGCGGCGCGGCGCTCGAGGGCCTGGTCGACGACCCGGAGGCCGCCGTACCGCTGTTCGAGTCCGGCCGCTCGGTGAGCCTCGAGCCGTGCCACCATCGCTCGGCCGTCGGTCCGATGGCCGGCGTCGTCACCCCGAGCATGTGGCTGTTCGTGCTCGAGGACGCCGCCAGCGGCCGGCGTACCTACTGCTCGCTCAACGAGGGCCTCGGCAAGGTGCTGCGGTACGGCGCCTACGGGACTGCCGTACTGGCGCAATTGCGCTGGATGGGCAGTGTCCTCGGCCCACTGCTGCGGGCGGCCGTCCGGTCGGCGGGACCGGTGGACGTCACCGGCATCCTCACCCAGATGCTCCAGATGGGCGACGAGGCCCACAACCGCAACCGGGCCGGCACGCTGATGCTGCTGCGCGACCTCTCGCCGGCCATGGTCGGCTCGGGCTTCGACAGCGCTGACGTGGCGCAGGCGCTGCGGTTCATCGGCGGCAACGACCACTTCTTCCTCAACCTCGCGATGCCGGCGTGCAAGCTCGCCCTCGACGCCGCGCGCGGCATCGAGGGCTCGACGATGGTCGTCGCGATGGCCCGCAACGGCACCGACTTCGGCATCCAGGTCGCGGGCACCGGCGACGCGTGGTTCACCGGGCCGGCGCAGTTGGCCGACGGGCTGTTCCTCGGCGACTACGGCCCGGACGACGCCAACCCCGACATCGGCGACAGCGCGATCACCGAGACCGCCGGCATCGGCGGCTTCGCGATGGCGACCGCGCCCGCGATCGTGCGGTTCGTCGGCGGCTCGGTGCCCGACGCGCTCGCGACCACCCGCCGGATGCACGAGATCACGCTCGGCGAGAACCCGCGCTGGTCGGTCCCGGTCCTGGAGTTCCAGGGCACGCCCACCGGCATCGACGTCACCAAGGTCTGCCGCACCGGCATCCTGCCGCAGATCAACACCGGCATGGCCGGCCGGGTCGCCGGTGTCGGTCAGGTCGGCGCCGGCCTGGTCACTCCGCCCGCGGAGATCTTCCCGAAGGCGCTCTCCCGGCTCGCCGCCCTGGTGCCCCGCACCTGACGCAGCGGCGGCGGGCGGAAGAACGCCGCCCTGATGTCGACGTTGCCGCCCGGGCGAAGCGGAGTGCCCTCCTCGAGGTAGCACTGCCGCGCCTCGCCCTGGTGGCTCGGCGGCAGCGACCCGTCGGCGCGCACCACCCGCCACCAGGCCACCGCGCCGCCGTGCTGCGCCATCGTCGAGCCGACCAGCCGCGGCCCGCCCCCGCCGAGCAGCTCGCCCACGACCTCGGCGATGGCGCCGTACGTCGACACCCGCCCGCGCGGGATCGTCTCCACGCACTGCAGCACCCGCTCGACGTACTCCTCGTGGTCCACGCCTCCAACCTACCGACACCGGCCCTCGGCCGGTCAGGTTCAGAGGATGGGCGAGAAGGGCTCGGTGCCGTTGACCAGCCTCAGTCCGGAGATGCCGGAGTTCGCCTGGGCGAACGCGAGCTCCTTGGCCAGGTCGCCGATGTTGTTCGACAGCGGCAGCGGGGCCAGGCCGAGCGTCGACAAGGTCCCGATCGCCTTGCCGTCGGCGCTCACGAACGCCGAGCCGGAGTCGCCGGGGATGCCCGGGGTGACCGTGTAGAGCGGATGCGACCAGCCACCGTCGGCGGCGCTGTCGCCCAGGCTGATCCCGGTCTTCGGCGAGAGGGCGGTGAGGCCGCCGCGCAGGCTCGAGTTGCCGTAGCTGTAGACCCGATCGCCGGCGGCGGTGCCGTCGGTGTCGATGCCGGTCGGGCCGCCCCAGAACGGGATCGACGGGTTCACCTTGGACACGTCCACGGCGTCGACCTTCACCAGGGCGAAGTCGTTGTAGGCGCAGGTGTTCGCGTCGGTCGTGCCGAGCTGGCGCATGGTGTTCCAGGAGGAGTAGACCAGGGTGCCGGCGCCCACCTGGGTGCCCTCGCTCACCAGCGAGCCGCCCTGGTTGAAGGTCACCCGCGTGCCGAGCGGCAGGGACTGGGCCTGGCAGCCGTCGGTGTCGGTCGCGGCGCCGGTGCCGGCGCAGTGGGCGGCGTACCCGACGTAGACGTTCGACGCGCCGTCGGTGAAGACGAAGTTGCCGGTGCACTGGGCACCCTCGGTGTACATCTGCACGCCCGGGGTGATCTGGGCGGTGTCCGCGGACGCCCAGGTCGGCGCCGCGGTGGCAGGGGCCGCGGTGGAGAGGGCGGTGGCGATCACGCCGCTGGTCAGCAGCGCAGCCGCCGCGAGGACGTGCCTGGAGGAGAAGCGCATGGGGTCGAGACCCTCCCGATAGGGGCGCCGCCGGTGGCCGGCAGCATCGATGTGGACGCCCTCACAACGACGCCCCCACCGCATGGGTTACGCGCCGGTAATCGCGACTCGGCGCAACGTGCCCGCCACACACCGCCGAGTCGGCGCGTCTTGCCCGCCCGCCTGTGGAGAAGGTGGGCAAGACGCGCCGACTCGCGCTTCAGTACGACGGCTGGGAGGGGTCGATCTGGTTGACCCAGGCGACCACGCCGCCCCCGACGTGCACGGCGTCGGCGTACCCGGCGCCCTTGACGATCGCCAGCGTCTCGGCCGAGCGGGCGCCGGACTTGCAGTGCATGACGATCTGCTTGTCCCCCTGGGTGAGAGCCGGGAGCTGCTCGAGGGCCGAGCCGTTGAGGAAGTCGCCCTTGGGGATGAGCACCGAGCCGGGGATCTTGTTGATCTCGAACTCGTTGGGCTCGCGGACGTCGACCAGGACGAAGTCGCGGGTGCCCTCCTCGCGCTCCTTGAGCAGGTGCTCGAGCTGCACCACCGAGATCGTCGAGCCGGCGGCCGCCTCGGCGGCGTCGTCGGAGATCGCGCCGCAGAAGGTCTCGTAGTCGATCAGCCCGGTGACGGTGGGGTGGTCGCCGCACAGCGCGCAGTTCGGGTCCTTGCGGACGCGCAGCTTGCGGTACTCCATCTCCAGGGCGTCGTAGATCATCAGCCTGCCGACCAGCGGCTCGCCGATGCCGGTGAGCAGCTTGATCGCCTCGTTGACCTGGATCGACCCGATCGACGCGCACAGCACGCCGAGCACGCCGCCCTCGGCGCAGCTCGGGACCATGCCCGGCGGCGGGGGCTCCGGGTAGAGGCAGCGGTAGCACGGCGCGTCGTCGGCGAGCGTCGGCGCGAACACCGAGGCCTGGCCGTCGAAGCGGTAGATCGAGCCCCAGACGTACGGGATCCCCAGGAAGTACGCCGCGTCGTTGACCAGGTATCGCGTGGCGAAGTTGTCCGTGCCGTCGACGATCAGGTCGTAGCCGCGGAAGACGTCCATGACGTTGTCGTTGTCGAGGCGGCCCTCGTGGAGGACGACCTCGACGTACGGGTTGGTCTCGGCGATCGACTCCTTGGCCGACTGCGCCTTGGACTTCCCGACGTCGGACTGGCCGTGGATGATCTGGCGCTGCAGGTTCGACTCGTCGACCTCGTCGAACTCCGCGATGCCGAGCGTGTGCACGCCGGCCGCGGCGAGGTAGAGCAGCGCCGGGCTGCCGAGCCCGCCGGCGCCGATCACGAGCACCTTCGCGTTCTTCAGGCGCTTCTGCCCGGTCATGCCCACGTCGGGGATGATCAGGTGCCGGCTGTAGCGGCGGACCTCGTCGATGGTCAGCTCGTCCGCGGGCTCCACGAGCGCGGGAAAGGACACGGCGTACTCCTTGATCTTCTCGGCTGGTCTCGTCAACACCCTCCGGTCACTCCATGTTCCCCGCCGCGTCCAAGCGGGGCTCGCCGCGTCCCGTCATCCGGACGCGGCGACCGGCCGGTAAGGTTCGCGGCGTGACGGCAGAGCAGTACGACGCACCCGCGGCCCGGCCCCGCGGCGGGCGCATGCCGCGGCGCGAGCGTCGCGCGCAGCTGATGGAGGCCGCGCTCGAGGTGTTCGTGGCGCAGGGCTACCACGCGGCCGCGATGGACGACATCGCCGAGCGGGCCGGCGTCTCCAAGCCGGTGCTCTACCAGCACTTCCCGGGCAAGCTCGACCTCTACCTCGCGCTGCTCGAGCAGTCCTGCGACACGATCATCGCCAACACCCGCGCCGCGCTGGAGTCGACCCACGACAACAAGCAGCGGGTCGCCGCGACCATGGACGTCTTCTACGAGTACGTCGCCGGCGACACCGGCGCGTTCCGGCTGGTCTTCGAGTCCGACCTCACCAACGAGCCCGCGGTCCGCGAGCAGGTCGACCGGGTCACGACCGAGACCGCCGCGCTGGTGGCGGACGTCATCCACGACGACACCGGCCTGCCCGACGACGCGTCCCGCCTGCTGGCGGTGTCGCTGGTCGGAATGGCTCAGGTGAGCGCGCGGTTCTGGCTGGCGGAGGGTGGCGACATCGGCAAGTCCGACGCGGCCGCGCTCGTCGCCGGCCTGGCCTGGCGCGGGATCCGCGGCTACCCGCTCACCGAGGACCACTGACATCCGAGCAACACACCAAGGAGGACCTCGTGGAGGTCAAGATCGGCGTCCAGAACGCCGCCCGCGAGCTGCACATCGACACCGACGAGTCGGCGGACACCGTCGAGAAGCAGGTCGCCGAGGCACTCGCGGCCGGCGGCGTCCTGACGCTCGTCGACCACAAGGGACGCAAGGTCGTCGTACCCGCCGACAAGCTCGCGTACGTCGAGATCGGCCACGGCACGCTCGGCCAGGTCGGCTTCCGCAGCTGACGCTGCTCGGCGCCGGTCCGGTCAGCTCGCCAGCCCGAGCTCCGTCATCCGCTCGGCGTGCCGTTCGGTGATCCGGGTGAACATCCGGCCGATCGCGGCCAGGTCGAGCCCGGGTCGGTCGACGCCGCCGGCGAGCAGCGCGGTGAGCGCGTCCCGGTCGGCCGTGACCCGCTGGGCCTGGGTGAGCGCCTCGCCCATCAGCCGCCGGGCCCACAGGGCCAGCCGCCCGCCGAGCCGCGGGTCCCCGGCGATCGCCGAGCGCACCCGGCCGACGACGAACGCCGCGTGGCCGGAGTCCTCCATCGAGGCGATGACCAGGTCGCGGGTGTCGGCGTCGAGGTAGGCCGCGATCTCGCGGTAGAAGTCGTTGGCGAGCCCGTCGCCGACGTAGGCCTTGATCAGTCCCTCGTACCAGTCGGCCGGCGCGGTGTACTCGTGGAACCGGTCGATCGGCGCGCGGAACGGCGCCATCGCCTCGAACGGGTCCGCGCCGAGCGCGACCAGGCGCTCGTTGATCCGCGCCACGTGGGCGAACTCCGCGGTCGCCATGGACGCGATCGCGACCTTGTCCTCCAGTGTGGGCGCCAGCTTGGCGTCCTCGGCGAGCCGCTCGAAGGCGGAGATCTCGCCGTACGCGATCGCGCCGAGGAGGTCCACGACCGCCTCCCGGTACTGCGGGTCCTCGAACGCGACGGGCGTGGATGCGGTCACGTGCGCACCCTACCGATAGACTGGCGCCGTTCCGGTCGCGATCCTCGCGGCCCAGTATGTGCGCGGCAGGCCGCAGCAGAGCCAGCCGCATCCGACATTCACTCGGTTGACTCCGGCTGACTCACGAAAGCGACAAGACCCTGACCACGTTCCGAGAGCTCGGGGTGCTCCCCGAGATTTGCGACGCGCTCGAGCGCGCCGACATCACCACGCCGTTCGCGATCCAGGAGATGACCCTCTCCGTCGCGCTGCTCGGCACCGACCTGATCGGCCAGGCCCGCACCGGCACCGGCAAGACGCTGGCCTTCGGCATCCCGGTCCTCCAGCGCAGCGTCGCCCCCAAGGACCCCGACTACGCCGAGCTGCCACAGGGCAAGCCGCAGGCGCTGATCGTCGCCCCGACCCGCGAGCTCGCGCTCCAGGTCTCCGGCGACCTCGCCCTCGCCGGCGCGGACCGCGGCCTGCGCGTGCTGACCGTGTACGGCGGCGTCGGCTACGAGCCGCAGCTCGAGGCCCTCCAGGCCGGCGTCGACATCGTCGTCGGCACGCCGGGCCGGCTGATCGACCTGGCCAACCGCCGCTCGCTCGACCTGGCCCACGTGCACGCGCTGGTCCTCGACGAGGCCGACGAGATGCTCGACCTCGGCTTCCTGCCCGACGTCGAGAAGATCCTGCGGATGACCCCGGAGACCCGGCAGACGATGCTGTTCTCGGCGACGATGCCGTCCGCGATCGTCTCGCTGGCCCGGATGCACATGCGGCACCCGATGAACATCCGCGCGGAGTCGTCGTACGAGAACGCGACCGTGCCGGCCACGGCGCAGTTCATCTACCAGGTCCACGACCTCGACAAGCCGGAGATCATCGGCCGGCTGCTGCAGGCCGAGGACGCCGACAAGTTCATCGTGTTCACCCGCACCAAGCGCCAGGCGCAGCGGGTGGCCGACGACCTGGTCGAGCGCGGGTTCAGGGCGAGCCCGCTGCACGGCGACATGGCGCAGGTCGCGCGCGAGAAGGCGCTGACGAGGTTCCGCGAAGACAAGATCCAGGTCCTGGTCGCGACCGATGTCGCCGCCCGCGGCATCGACGTCCGCGGTGTCTCCCACGTCGTCAACTACTCCTGCCCGGAGGACGACAAGACCTACGTGCACCGGATCGGCCGCACCGGCCGCGCGGGCGCGTCGGGCATCGCGATCACCTTCGTCGACTGGGCGGACCTGCACCGCTGGAAGATGATCAACAAGACCCTCGACCTGCCCTTCGACGAGCCGCAGGAGACCTACTCCACCTCCGAGCACCTCTTCCACGACCAGGGCGTCGCCCCGGGCACCCGGGGCCGGATCGCCGACCCGAAGCCGGCCGAGAAGAGGGAGCCGCGCGCGCCCCGCGAGCGCAGCCGCGAGCGCACCCGCACGCGGACCCGCTCCGGCGAGACCGTCGTGGCCGAGGGCGGCGAGAAGCCCACCGGCAGCGGCAACCGGAACCGTCGGCGTCGCCGCCGGCGCTCCGGTGACGGCGCGCCGAAGGCCCCCGCCGGGGACTGAGCCGGGGGCCGAGCCCGAGACCGGTCAGCCCCGCGCCGCCCTCGCCACCAGGCTCTCCGCGACCTCGCGGTAGGCCCGCGCGCCCTTGCTGCTGCGGCTGGTCGCCAGGATGGACCGGCCGGCGGCGGGCGCCTCGGCGAACTTGATCGTCTTCGGGATCGGCGGCTCGACCACCTCGAGGTCGTAGGTCTCCGAGATCGTCTCGAGCACGGTGCGGGCATGGTGGGTGCGCCCGTCGTACAGCGTCGGCAGCACGCCCCAGACCGCGAGGCCGCGGTTGGTGAAGCGGCGTACGTCGTGCACCGTGTCGAGCAGCTGGCCGACCCCGCGGTGCGACAGCGTCTCGCACTGCAGCGGGATCAGCACGCCGTCGGCGGCGGTCAGCGCGGCGACCGTGAGCACGCCCAGCGACGGCGGGCAGTCCAGCAGGACCCAGTCGTACTCCAGCTCGCCCTCGGCCAGCGCCTCGATCATCGCGCGCAGCACGTGCTCGCGGCCGGTGCGGGTGAGCAGCTCGGCCTCGGCGCGGGCCAGCTCGATGGTCGCCGGCACCAGGTCGACGCCGTCCTCGGTCTCGATCACGACCTCGGCCGGGTCCAGGCCCTTGGTGAGCACGTGGTGGATCGAGAGCTCGAGGTCCTCGGGGTCGATGCCGAGCGAGAACGTCAGGCACGACTGCGGGTCGAGGTCGACCAGGAGCACGGAGTGCCCGAGCTCGGCGAGCGCGGCACCCACCGAGGCGACGGTGGTGGTCTTGGCGACCCCGCCCTTCTGGTTCGCGATCGCGAGCGTCGTGGTCATGGATCCCCATCATGCCCGACCGCCGGGTGCGTGCGGGCCGGGCGCCTGCTTCACTTGCGGTCATGTCCGGACGCACCGCGCTCGTGACCGGTCCCACGGCCGGCATCGGCCGCTCCTTCGCCCACCAGCTCGCCGCCCAGGGGTACGACCTCGTGCTGGTCGCCCGCGACCGGGAGCGGCTCGACTCCGAGGCCGAGGGGCTGCGCTCGACGTACGGCGTCTCCGTGGAGGCGCTGCCCGCCGACCTGGTCGACCGGGAGCAGCTCGCGACGGTCGAGGCGCGGCTCGCGGACGCCGCGCGGCCGGTCGACCTGCTGGTGAACAACGCCGGGTTCGGCCTGAAGGGGCGCTTCCTCGACAACACCGTCGCCGACGAGCAGGCGATGCTCGACGTGCTGGTCACCGCGGTGATGCGGCTCAGCCACGCCGCCCTGGGCGCGATGGCCGCGCGCGGCAGCGGCGGCGTCATCAACGTGTCCAGCGTGGCGGCGTTCCTGCCGCGCGGCAGCTACGGGGCCGCGAAGGCGTACGTGAACTCGCTCTCGGAGTGGGCGCACCACGAGTACGCCGACCGGGGCGTCGTCGTCACCTGCCTGTGCCCGGGGTTCACGAAGACCGAGCTGCACGAGCGGATGGGCGTCGGCCGCGGCTCGGCGCCGGACTTCATGTGGCTGGACGCCGACGAGCTGGTCGCCACCGCGCTCCGGGACCACGCGAAGGGCCGGGCCCGGTCGATCCCGAGCCCGCAGTACAAGGCGATCGCGACCGCCGCCCGGATCGTGCCGACCGGCCTGCTCAAGCGGTTCCAGTCACTCGGGCGGAGATGAGCCGCTCGTACTCCCCGGGGTCGGTGGTGTTGCAGCCCAGCTCGTGGTCGGCCTTGCCGTCCCCGTGGTAGTCGCTCGAGCCGGTCGCCACCAGGTCCAGGTCGCGCGCGATCGCGCGCAGCCGCTCCCGCGCCCGCGCGTCGTGGTCCTCGTGGTCGACCTCGATCCCGGTCAGGCCGAGCTCCTTGAGCGCCGCGAAGGTCGGCTCGTCGGGCCGGCCCAGCCCGCCGCGGCCCCACGGGTGGGCGACCACCGACAGCCCGCCGGACTCGCGCACCAGCCGGATCGCGTCCTCCAGGGCGACGGCGTACCGGTCGACGTGGGCGGGCCGGCCCCAGCCGAGGTAGCGGTCGAACGCCGCCGTCCGGTCCGGCACCACGCCCAGCGTCACCAGGGCATCGGCGACGTGCGGGCGGCCGGAGGCGACGGCACCGGCGGACGCCCGGCGTACGTCGTCCTCGGTGATCTCGATGCCGAGCCGGTTCAGCCGGGCGACCATCGTCGGCACCCGGGACGCGCGGCCGTGCAGCACCTTGGCGAGCTCGTCGGCGAGCGGCGGGTAGTCGGGGTGCGGGAAGTACGCGAGCAGGTGGACGCTGCGCCCCCGGTGGCGGGTGCTGATCTCCATGCCCGGCACCAGCGTCAGCCCGACCTCGCCGGCTGCCGCCTGCGCCTCGGCCCAGCCGTCGGCGGTGTCGTGGTCGGTGATCGCCAGGACGTCGAGCCCGGCCTCGGCCGCGGCGCGCACCAGCCCGGCCGGCGTGTCCGTGCCGTCGCTGGCCCGCGAGTGCGTGTGGAGGTCGATGCGCACCCCGGCAGCCTAGTGGTCCTACCAGGCGGGGCGGTGACCGCCGAACGACAGCTCGACCAGCCCCGGTCCGTCGTGCGACACGTCGCGCAGGATCCAGTCGTCGCGCAGGAGCAGCAGCGCGGACGCCGGCCGCAGCACGATCCAGAGCCACCGGCCGCCGGCCTCCCCCGCCAGCACCGACCGGTCGAACTCGCCGTCGACCGTACTCGTCGAGACGTCCCACAGGTTCACCGACTGGCGGCCGATCCGCACCCGCGCCGTGGGCGGCCGCTCGCCGATGTCGGATCCCGGGTCGTCGTACCGCGTCCCCGCGCAGCGCGCGCCCAGCCCGGTCCCGGCCTCCTCGGCCACGACGATCAGGTCGACCGGGCCGTCGAGCTCGCTGGTGCCGCTCGTGCAGGTCAGCGTCGCCCGCGCATCCCTCGTGCCGTCCGCGACCGTCGCGAAGTCGGTGACACTCCACCCCGGGCTCAGCGGCCACGGCAGGTAGGTGGGGAAGAGCCGCGCCGCGGCCAGGTGCTCCGCGAACGCGTCGTACGACGCCTCCTCGGGTCGCCAGAGCGCGGCCTGTCCCCCGTGGTCCGGGCACGGCACCACGGGCGCCGCGCACCGCACGCAGCTGATCGCCAGCGCCGACATGCGCTCAACGGTGCGGACTCGCTCCCCCTCGCGTCAAGGACGGAACCCGCCCACCGCACCTGTCGTCCCAGCGGCATGCGGATCCTGGCGCTGCCGCTCGTGCTCACCGTGTCGCTGATCGCGCCCGGGTGCGCGCCCAGCGGCTGCTCCGACGTCGGTGGCATCGACGGCATCGCGATCGCCATCCCCGCGTCCCTGTTCGTGCGGTCGGGCACCGTCGAGATCGAGGTGTGCGACGACGACGGCTGCGTGACGGCCACCCAGAGCCTCGGCAGGGTCCCCGACGACCGGCCCGTCGGTCGCGCCGTCAACGTCGTCTCGGATGCGCTCAGCCGCACCCTCGCGCCCGGCCCGGTCGACGTCACCGCCGAGCTCACCAGTGCCACCGGCGCCCTCGTCGCCGTCACGTCCGGCGTCGTCGACCTGGAGCGGTACTACCCGAACGGCAAGGCCTGCGACGGCTACGGCTACGTCACCGGCAGCCTGCGCATGCGCGGCTCCGACCGGGTGGACCCGGCCGTCAGGTAACGCTGGTCGAGAGGGCACTCCGGTGGCGATCCGTACGGGTTGACCGGTCGTGTGCATGCTGCTGGCCCCGCCGGCCGTGGTGGACCGTGGCCGGCGGGGTCGGGGTCAGTGGGTATGTCGTAGGTACCGGTAGCCCATCGGGCTGGTCCACTCGATCGTGCTGGCGGCGGAGGCGGAGGCGGCGGGGTTGAGGGGGTGGTAGGTCCAGCCGCCGGTGGTCTTCAATCGATGGTGGGTCCGGCACAGCGGGTAGAGGTTCGACGTCGTGGTCGGGCCGGCGGGCCAGGGGGTCCGGTGGTCGAGGTCGCAGCCCCGCGAGGGCCGCTCACAGTCGGGGAACACACACGTCGGGTACCGGGCCCACGCCTGCTCCCGCATGATCGGGGTCGGGTCATGCCCGCCGGCCGACAACTCGGCGGCGAGGTCGAGCACCGGCCGCACCGTCACCCGCGTCCCGGCCTGCTGGCACCACTCCTTGACCTGGTCGGGGGTGACCACCGTGCGGGTGTTCTCCACCTCGACCATCGCCTGCCCGGGACGGGCGTGGGTGTAGAGCACCAGCTGCCGCTGGGCCGGGTCGTCGGTCTCGCCAGCGCCGAGCAGGCCCAGGGCAAGGGACCGGCGTACGTCCCAGGCGATGGCCGGGTCCAGGGCCGCGGCCTTCGCGGCGATCCACGCGTCGGCGGCGAGGGCGTCGGCCAGCGAGGCCACCCCGGTGAAGGGCACCATCCCATCGGAGGTCACCGCACGGAAGTGGAAGTCGAAGTGCCGCTGCTCGGCCGCCTGGGCTCGGCGGCGTTCGGCCTCGAGGGGGTCGTACTCCGCCCGGGCCCGCTCGACCTGCCGCTCGATCTCCGCGAACGAGCAGCGCTTCGCGACCAGCGCCAGATGCCGATCCACGGCCCCAGCCGCAGCCAGGGACAGGGACCGGGTGGCGTCGGCGATCTTGCGGGCCTTCCACACCGCCACCTCACCCGCGCACACCCGGCCCCACAGCCGAGGGAGCCGGTGGCACAGCTCGACCGCGTCCCCGATCAGCCGGGCACCCGGCTCGTGTTTGAGCCCAACCGCGAGCGCGAACTCCGCCACCGCGGACTCGTCCACCAACGGGGCGCCGTCACCGGCCAGCTCCAGGGGCCGCATCGCCCACTCCACCTCCGGGTCCGGCTCCTCACCCGGATGCAGCCCCGCCCACGCGACGGCCTGGACAAGCTGCTCGACCTGCGCATCGGTGATCACCGACGCGGTGTCGCGGGCAGCAGCCAGCACCCGCTCGGGAGTCAGGGTGCTGGTCGGTCTCATGTGGTCCAGCCAAGCACTCGCCACCGACACTCAGGGGCTCAGATCCCTTGTTTTGACCAGCATTCGGACACTTCCGAGAAGTTTCTTCGAAGAGACTTTCTGGCGTCATCCGGGCGGTGGTTTCGAGGCTCGGCGCTGGCGCGCCTCGCACCTCAACCACCGGCCCGACGCCCGCCGTACCCGCCTCTGCTGCCTGTCGGCCTGAACCCGAGCCGACCCGCAGCCCGATGGCACCAACCACCGAAGCCCGCTCAACCACGGACGAAGCTCGTCCGATGATTCGGCCGGGCTGCGGAGGTCGGACTCGGGGTAAACCCCGATGCCCCCTGTCCCCGCTCGCTGAGAGAGTTCCCCCATGCATCGTCAGATCGCCGGCCGGCTGACCGGCCCCGTCACCAAGTGGCTCGTACTGCTGTTCTGGATCGTCGCCGTGGTCGTGCTCGGCTCGCTGTCCGCGAAGCTGGCCGACGTCCAGAACAACGAGGCGTCGACCTGGCTGCCGGGCAGCGCCGAGTCGACCGAGGTCTCCCAGGAGCTCTCCAGCACCATCGACCCCGACGACATCCCGACCCTGGTCGTCTACAGCCGCGACGGCGGCCTCACCGACGCCGACAAGGCGCAGATCGACGAGCAGGCCGCCGAGCTGGGCGACATCGACGGCGTCGTCGAGGGCACCGTGCTGACGCCCGCGCAGGCCGCGCAGGCCGGCTTCGGCGGCTACTCCGACGACGGGGTCGTCGCGGTCACCGCCCTCACCTTCAACTTCGGGTCGAACGGCTGGAGCGACATCCCCGGGGCCGCCGACGAGATCCGCGACGTGGCCCGGATCGACGGCGTGACCGTCAACCTGGCGGGGTACGGCGGGCAGGCGGCCGACGCCGCCGAGGTGTTCGAGGGCGTCGACACGACGCTGATCCTCGGCGCCCTGATCGTCGTCATCGTCATCCTGCTCTTCACCTACCGCAGCCCGATCCTCTGGATCCTGCCGATCTTCAGCGTGGTGGTCGCCTACTTCGTGTCGGGCGGCGTGGTCTACCTGCTCGCGAAGTACGCCGACCTCACCGTCAACGGGCAGAGTCAGGCGATCCTCGGCATCCTGGTGATCGGCGCGGGCACCGACTACGCGCTCCTGCTCGTCGCCAGGTACCGCGAGGAGCTGCGCCGCCACGACAACCGGCACGAGGCGATGGCGTTCGCGCTGCACCGCGCGGCCCCCGCGATCCTGGCCAGCGCCGCCACGGTCGCGGTCGGGATGCTGTGTCTGCTGCTGGCCGACCTGAACTCGACGGCGGGCCTCGGCCCGGTGAACGCCGTCGGCATCGCGGTCACCTTCCTGGTGATGGTGACCCTGCTGCCGGCGCTGCTGGTGATCTTCGGCCGCTGGATCTTCTGGCCGAAGCGCCCAGCGTTCGGCTCCCGCGAGCCCAACGTCACCGGTCTCTGGTCGAGGCTCGGCGGCGCCATCGCGCCTCGCCCGCGGCGGGTCTGGCTGACGACGACGTTCCTGCTGCTGGTCGCCTGCCTGGGCGTCCTCAAGATCGACGCCGGCGGCATGTCCACCGAGGACACCTACACCAAGGAGCTCGACGCCATCAAGGGCCAGAAGGTGCTGGCGGCGCACGGCATGGTCGACAACTCCAACACCGTCCAGGTGGTCGTGAACACCGACGCGGCGGACGCCGCGGTCCAGGCGGTCGCCGGCATCGACGGGCTCGGTCCGACCACCGAGCCGCAGCCGATCTCCGGGAGCCGGTCGTACTTCGAGGCGCCGATCGAGGCCGACATCTCCTCGGCCACGGCGTACGACGCCGTGGCGGCGACGAGGGACGCGGTCCACGGCCTCGACGGGGCCGACGCCCTCGTCGGCGGCGGGTCGGCGTTCTACCTCGACACGAAGGCGGCCGCGAACCGGGACAACAAGGTGATCATCCCGACGGTCCTCCTGGTGGTGCTCCTGATCCTGATCTTCCTCCTGCGGGCGCTCGCGGCGCCGCTGATCCTGATCGGCACCGTGGTGCTGTCGTTCGGGGCCGCCATGGGCCTGTCGGCGCTCGTCTTCGACTACTTCATGCCGCTGATCACCGAGAACTGGCCGGCCGGCGCGCAGGTCGATCCGGGGTTCCCGCTGTTCGCGTTCGTGTTCCTGGTCGCCCTGGGCATCGACTACAACATCTTCCTGATGACCCGGGTCCGGGAGGAGACCGCCACGCACGGCACCCGCCGGGGCTCACTGATCGCCCTCAGCTCCACCGGAGGCGTGATCACCTCCGCCGGCATCGTGCTCGCCGCGACGTTCCTCGTGCTGGCCTCGATCCCGTTCGTCTTCCTCGCCGAGATCGGCGTGGCGGTGGCGCTCGGCGTCCTGCTCGACACCATGATCGTGCGCTCGGTGCTGGTCACCGCGATCGACCTCGACCTCGGCGGCAGGATCTGGTGGCCGAGCAGGCTGGACCGCAGGCCGCCCGTCCAACCGACGGAGCCCACCGACGAGGAGCAAGGAGTCCCGGCTAGCCTCTGAGTGTGGAGCAGCCCACCCCCCAGCAGGTACGCCGGGCGCTGGCCCGTGCCGAGCGGGGGGCCGCCCTCGACGTGGCCGAGGCGGCGGCGCTGCTGGCGGCGTCCGGGGACGACCTGGACCGATTGTGTGCGGTCGCGGCACGGGTCCGCGACGCGGGCCTGGTGGCCGCCGGGCGGCTGGTCGACGGGCGGGGCGTGGTGACGTACTCGCCGAAGGTGTTCATCCCGGTCACGAAGCTGTGCCGGGACCGGTGCCACTACTGCACGTTCGTGGAGGCGCCGGGTCACGCGGCGCGGGAGGGGCGGGCGCCGTACCTCTCCCCTGACGAGATCCTCGAGATCGCCAGCGAGGGTGCGAGGCTGGGGTGTCTGGAGGCGCTGTTCACCCTGGGTGACCGGCCCGAGGAGCGCTGGCCCGAGGCGCGGGCGTGGCTGGACGAGCAGGGCTACGACTCCACGCTGGCCTACGTGCGCGCGATGGCGGTGCGGGTGCTGGAGGAGACCGGCCTGCTCCCCCACCTCAACCCGGGCGTGATGTCGTGGGAGGAGATGAACCGGCTCAAGCCGGTCTCGCCCTCGATGGGGATGATGCTGGAGACCACGAGCCGGCGGCTGTTCGAGACCAAGGGGCTGGCGCACTTCGGCTCGCCGGACAAGGACCCCGAGGTCCGGCTGCGGGTGCTCGAGGACGCGGGCCGGCTCTCGATCCCGTTCACCACCGGCCTGCTGGTCGGCATCGGCGAGACGCTGACCGAGCGGGCGGAGACGATCTTCGCGCTGCGCGCCACGAGCAGGGCGTACGGCGCCGTGCAGGAGGTGATCGTCCAGAACTTCCGCGCCAAGCCCGACACGGCGATGCGGCACGCGGGCGACCTCGGCCTGGACGAGTACCGTGCCGCGATCGCGGTCGCCCGGATCGTGCTCGGCCCCAAGGCCCGCATCCAGGCCCCGCCCAACCTCGTGGACCACGCCGAGGGATCCGCGGAGTGCCGTCTCCTGCTGGGCGCGGGCGTGGACGACTGGGGCGGCGTCTCGCCGCTGACGCCCGACCACGTGAACCCCGAGCGCCCGTGGCCCTCCCTGGACCGGCTGACCGACATCACCGCCCAGTGCGGCTTCGAGCTGAGGCCGCGGCTGACCGTTCACCCGGAGTACGTCCGGGCCGGCGAGCCGTGGCTCGACCCGCGGGTCTCCGGCCACGTGGCCGCGCTGGCCACCGACGACGGCCTCGCGAGGCCCGGGGTGAAGCCGGCCGGCCGGCCCTGGCAGGAGCCGGACGGCGGGTTCGCGTCGGTCGGCCGCACCGACCTGTTCGCCGCGGTCGACCGGGAAGGACCCGGAGGGGGCCGCACCGAGGACCGACGCTCGGACTTCGCCGACGTGTACGGCGACTGGGACGCGGTTCGGGAGGCGGCCTCCCGCACCGGGGTCTCGACAGGCTCGACCAGCGACGGGTGGGCCGCCCTCAGGGCCGCCGAGCGGGACCCGGGCAACCTCTCCGACGAGCACGCGCTGACGCTGATGACCGCCGAGGGCCCGCTGCTGGAGCAGGTGTGCCGGCTGGCCGACGACCTGCGCCGGGAGGCCGTCGGCGACGACGTCACCTACGTCGTCAACCGCAACATCAACTTCACCAACGTCTGCTACGTCGGCTGCCGGTTCTGCGCATTCGCCCAGCGGCGTACCGACGCCGACGCCTACTCCCTCTCCCTCGACGAGGTCGCCGACCGCGCCGCCGAGGCCTGGGACCTGGGCGCCACCGAGGTCTGCATGCAGGGCGGCATCGACCCCGAGCTCCCGGCCACGGCGTACTTCGACCTGGTCACCGCCGTGAAGCAGCGGGTGCCCGGCATGCACGTGCACGCCTTCTCCCCGATGGAGGTCGTCAACGGCACCGCCCGCACCGGCCTCTCGATCGAGGACTTCCTGATCAAGGCCCGCGAGGCCGGCCTCGGCTCGCTGCCCGGCACCGCCGCGGAGATCCTCGACGACGAGGTCCGCTGGGTGCTCACCAAGGGCAAGCTCCCGGCCCGCACCTGGATCGAGGTCGTCTCCACCGCCCACCGGGTCGGCATCCCCACCACCTCCACGATGATGTACGGCCACGTCGACAACCCCCGCCACTGGGTCGGCCACCTCCGCGTGCTGAACCGTATCCAGGACCAGACAGGTGGCTTCACCGAGTTCGTGCCGCTGCCGTTCGTCCACACCTCCGCCCCGATCTACCTCGCCGGCGTGGCCCGCCCCGGCCCGACCCTGCGCGACAACCTCGCCGTGCACGCGATGGCGCGGATCCTGCTGCACGGCCGGATCCCCAACATCCAGACCTCCTGGGTCAAGCTCGGCGTCGACGGCACCCGCGCCATGCTCCAGGCCGGCGCGAACGACGTCGGCGGCACGCTGATGGAGGAGACCATCTCCCGGATGGCCGGCTCCGAACACGGCTCCGCCAAGACCGTCGCCGAGCTCATCGAGATCGGCGCCGGCATCGGCCGCCCGGTCCTCGAGCGCACCACGACGTACGACCGCCGGTAGCCGCCCGAGCGCCCACGGTGACCGAGGTCACCCCCGCCCGGGCCCTTCGGTCCTATCCGGCACCCGCCCTCCGACCCGACCGTGGGTCAACGACCGCGACCGCGGGCGACACGGGCACACCTTGGAGGGGCCATGTTCGAACAGATCCTCGATCCGGTCGGCGGCTCGCTCGCCTGGTCCGCGGTCGCCGCGGCGCTCCCGCTCGTGCTGCTCTTCGTGCTGCTCGGAGTCTTCCGCGTCAAGGCCCATGTCGCCTCGCTCGCCGGCCTCGCCGGCTCGCTCCTGCTCGCCGTGCTGGTCTGGGAGATGCCGCTGCGGCAGGCGGGCAGCTCGGCGCTGGAGGGAGCGGTGTACGGCGTCTTCCCGATCCTCTGGATCCTCGTGAACGCGCTGTGGCTCTACCGCCTCACGGTCATCACCGGCTGGTTCGAGGTGCTCGGCGACCGGATCCGGGCCGTCTCCGACGACCAGCGGGTGCTCGCCATCCTCATCGCGTTCTGCTTCGGCGCCCTGCTGGAGTCGCTGGCCGGCTTCGGCGCCCCGGTCGCGATCTCGGCCGCGATGCTCATCGCCGCCGGCATGGCCCCGCTCAAGTCCGCGGTCGTCTCGCTGCTGGCCAACACCGCCCCGGTCGCGTTCGGCGCCATGGCCGCGCCGATCATCACGCTCAGCGCGGTGACCGGGCTGGACCAGGACTCGCTCGCGCAGATGGCCGGCCGGCAGACGCCGTTCATCGCGCTGATCATCCCGTTCGTGCTCGTCCTCCTGGTCGACGGCCGCCGCGGCGTCCGCGACGCATGGCCGATCGCGCTCGTCGCCGGCGTCTCGTTCGGGCTCGCCCAGTTCGTCACCTCGAACTTCATCGCGGTCGAGATCACCGACATCGTCGCCGCGGTCGTCACCATGGCTGCCGTCCTGGCGATGACCCGCCTCTGGAGGCCCGCGCACCACCTGGGCTTCGGGTCGGCCGATCCGACCGGCGGCGACGCGCCCGCCGGCGGCGGCTCGACCTCCTCCGAGCTGGCCGCGGCGGGCAACACCCAGACCATCGAGCGCGTCGACACCCAGTCGACCGGCCCGGCCCGGCTCACCTGGGGCGCGGTGGCGCCGTACCTGGTCATCATCGCGGTCTTCTCGGTCTCCCAGGTCCCGGTGATCAAGGACTGGCTGACCGCGCACGGCTCCTGGATCTTCGACTGGCCGGGCCTCGACGTCGTCGACGCCGAGGGCAACCCGGCCGGCGCGGCGACCTTCAAGCTGGACCACCTCAAGGCGCCCGGGACGCTGCTGCTGCTCTCGGGCCTCCTGATCGCAGGGCTCTACCGGATCGGCCCGCGGCGCGCGGTGATCGCCTACCGGGACACGCTCGTGCAGCTGCGGTTCACCGCGGTCACGGTCACCTCGGTGCTCGCCCTCGCGTTCGTGATGAACCTGTCCGGCCAGACCGCCAGCCTCGGCTACGCGCTCGCCTCGACGGGCGGCCTGTTCGCCCTCCTCTCGCCGCTGATCGGCTGGATCGGCGTCGCGATCACGGGGTCCGACACCTCCTCGAACTCGCTGTTCGGCGTGCTGCAGGTCACCGCGGCCGGTCAGGCCGGCATCGACCCGGTCCTGACCGCGGCGGCCAACTCCTCGGGGGGCGTCCTCGGCAAGATGCTGTCGCCGCAGAACCTCGCCGTCGCCGTGGCCGCGACCGGGATGGTGGGACGGGAGGGCGACCTCTTCCGCAAGCTGATCGGGTGGAGCCTGGGCCTGCTGGTGCTGTTCACCGTGCTGGTCTACCTGCAGTCCACGCCGATCCTTGGTTGGATGGTGCCATGAGCGAGACGCTCGCGGCGCGGCTCCGGGCCGCGGTCGCCGACCCGTCGGACGTGCGGCTGCGCCCGATCGACCGGTACGCCGCCGCGAGCGACGCCTCCCACTTCCTGCTCACCCCCCAGGCCGTCGTCGTGGCCCGCGACCGCGACGACGTGGCCGGCCTGATGCGGGCGAGCGCCCGGCTCCGGGTCCCGGTGACGCTCCGGTCCGGCGGCACCAGCCTGTCCGGCCAGGGCGTCACCGACGGCATCCTGGTCGACGTGCGGGCCGGGTTCCGCGACCTCGAGGTGCTCGACGACGGCGCCCGGGTGCGCGTCCAGCCCGGCCTGACCATCCGCCAGGTCAACGCCCGGCTGGCGCCGTACGGCCGGCGACTCGGGCCCGACCCGGCCAGCGAGGGCGCCTGCACGATCGGCGGGATGGTCGCCAACAACTCCAGCGGGATGGCGTGCGGCACCGTGGAGAACAGCTACCGCACGCTGGACTCGCTGGTGCTGGTGCTCCCGTCGGGCACGGTGGTCGACACCGGCGTCCCCGACGCCGACGAGCGGCTGCGCGCCGCCGAGCCGGACCTGCACGCCGGCCTGGCGCGGCTGCGGGACCGGGTCCGGGGCAACCCGTCGTCGGTGGAGACCGTCCGCCGCCAGTTCGCGATGAAGAACACCATGGGGTACGGCGTCAACGCCTTCCTCGACCACGACGCGCCGGCCGAGATCCTGGCCCACCTCGCGGTCGGCAGCGAGGGCACGCTCGGCTTCGTCGCCGAGGCCACCTTCCGCACCGTGGCGGTGCGCCAGGAGGTGACGTCCACGCTCGCGGTCTTCGCCTCGCTCGCCGACGCCAACCGCGCCCTGCCCGCACTGGTCGGCACCGGCGCCGCGACCCTCGAGCTGATGGACGCGACCTCGCTGCGCGTCGGCCAGTCGCTGCCCGACCCGCCGGAGCCGATCGCGCGGCTGCGCGTCGACGCCCAGGCGGCGCTGCTGGTCGAGTTCCAGTCCACCTCCGCCGAGGAGCTGCGCGACCTGGCCGCCGCCGGCGACCGGGTGCTGGCCGGCCTGCCGCTGACCAGTCCCGCGATCCTGACCTCCGACGCGGCCGCCCGGGCCAGGCTGTGGAAGCTGCGCAAGGGCCTCTACGCCTCGGTCGCGGGCGCCCGGCCGCCGGGCACGACCGCCCTGCTGGAGGACGTGGTGGTGCCGGTCGAGCGGCTCACCGACACCTGTCTCGAGCTCGGCCGGCTCTTCGAGGAGTACCGCTACGAGGACAGCGTGATCTTCGGCCACGCCAAGGACGGCAACGTCCACTTCATGCTGACCGACCGGTTCGAGTCCGAGGAGCAGCTCGAGCGCTACGCCGGCTTCACCGAGGACCTGGTCGACCTCGTCCTCGGCCACGGCGGGTCGCTGAAGGCCGAGCACGGGACCGGCCGGGTGATGGCGCCCTACGTCCGCCGCCAGTACGGCGACGAGCTCTACGACGTGATGCGCGAGCTCAAGCGGCTCGTCGACCCGGGGCTGGTGATGAGCCCCGGCGTGATCCTCGACGACGACCCCCGCGCGCACCTGCGGCACATCAAGCTGCAGCCGCGGGTCGAGGAGACCGTCGACCGCTGCGTCGAGTGCGGCTTCTGCGAGCCGGTCTGCCCGAGCCGCGACCTGACCCTGACCCCGCGCCAGCGCATCGTGGTGCGCCGGGCGGTGGCGTCCGCGACCGAGCGGGGCGAGCTCGGCCTCGCCGAGCGGCTGGAGGAGGACTACGAGTACGCCGGCGTGCAGACCTGCGCCGTCGACGGCATGTGCCAGACCGCCTGCCCGGTGCTGATCAACACCGGCGACCTGGTCCGGGAGCTCCGCGGCGAGCGCCACCGGGCGCCGGCCGAGGCGGCCTGGCGCGCGGCCGCCCGGCACTGGTCGTCGGCGTCGCGCGCCGGCTCGGCGCCGCCGTCGGGCGCGGCCACGCTGCCGGGCCCGGTGGTCACCCGCGCCGCCGCGGCCGCCCGCGCCGTCGCCGGCGTGGACAACGTGCCGTCCTGGTCGCCGGAGCTCCCCGCCGGCGGCCGGCGTCGCGGCCGGGGCGGCACCGGGACCGACGTCGACCACGCCGACGCCCTCTACCTGCCGGCCTGCGTGAACGCGATGTTCGGGCCGGCCGGCGAGGGCCGCGGGGTGCAGTGGAGCCTGGAGCGGCTCTGCGAGCGGGTCGGGCTGCGGCTCGCCGTACCCCCGGACGTCGACGCGCTGTGCTGCGGCACCCCGTGGTCGTCCAAGGGCTTCCCCGACGGCAAGAGGGCGATGGCCGAGCGGGTCGTCCGGTCGGTGCGCGGCGCCCTGCACCGAACCCTGCGCGATCGCCGGCTCGTCGTCGTCAGCGACGCGAGCAGCTGCACCGAGGGGTTCCTGGGCATCCTGCGCGACGCCGGCCTCGACGTCGAGGTCGTGGACGCGGTGCAGTTCGTCGACGAGCGGGTCCTGCCGCTCCTCCCCGACCACGACCGGCTGCCGAGCCTGACCCTGCACCCGACCTGCTCCTCCACCCAGCTCGGCGCCAACGACGCGCTGGTCCGGGTCGGCGAGGCGGTGGCGAGGGAGGTCTTCGTGCCGCCGAGCTGGGGCTGCTGCGCCTTCGCCGGCGACCGCGGCCTGCTCCATCCCGAGCTCACCGAGTCCGCCACCCGCGTCCAGGCCGCGGAGGCCCGCGCGCGCGGATCCTCCGCCCACGCGTCGTGCAACCGCACCTGTGAGCTGGGCATGACCCGCGCCACCGGCAGCGACTACCGGCACGTCCTGGAGCTGCTGGAGGAGGTCACCCGCCGGCCCAGCAGCTCCTCGACCTGACGCGCGATCTCGAGGTCTTCGCGCGCGGCCACCACGACGACGCCGTCGCCGATCACGCCCTCGCCGTCGAGCGCGGCGTTGGCCGCCGCGTCCAGGCGTACGCCGAGGTGCGCGAGGCCGTCCGCGACCGCGGCGCGCAGCTCCGGGTCGTGCTCGCCGACGCCGCCGGTGAACACCAGCACGTCCAGCCCGCCCGCCGACGCGGCCATCCCGCCCGCCTCGCGCACCAGCCGGTGCACGTAGACCTCGACCGCGAGCGCCGCCGCCGGGTCGCCGGCCGCCAGCGCCGCGCGGACCTCGCGGAGGTCGCCGGACGTCCCCGAGAGCCCCTTCATCCCGGACTCGCGGTCGAGCACGTCGTACAGCTCCTCGGCCGTGACCCCCTCGCGGCGCAGCAGGTGCAGCATCAGCCCGGGGTCGACCGAGCCGCTGCGGGTCTGCATGACCAGCCCCTCCAGCGGCGTGAACCCCATCGTCGTGTCCACCGACTCCCCGCCGCGCACCGCGCACAGCGAGGCGCCGCCGCCGAGGTGGCAGGTCACCATCCGCAGCTCCTCCGGCGGCCGGCCGACCAGCTCCGCGGCCCGTCGCGCGGCGCCGGCGTGCGAGAGGCCGTGGAAGCCGTAGCGGCGCAGCCGCCATCGCTCGTTCCACTCCCGCGGCAGGGCGTAGGTCGCCGCGGCCGGCGGGATCGTGGCGTGGAAGGTCGTGTCGAAGCACGCCACCACCGGCAGGCCCGGGTGCCGGGCGAGCAGGTCGCGTGCGGCGTCGAGCGCCCTCGGGTTGTGCAGTGGCGCCAGGTCCGAGACCGGCACCAGCGCGTCGAGCACCGACGCGTCGACCCGCGTGGGAGCCGTGAGGTCGGGGCCGCCGTGCACGAACCGGACCGCTGCGGCGTCGTACGGACCGCCGTCGTCCTCCTGCGCCCGGCCGTCGACGACGATGGAGGTCTTCAGGCTGCTCGACCCCGGGTTGATCACGAGGATCCGCACTACCCGGTCCACTCCCAGTCGCGGATCTCCGGCAGGTCCTCGCCGGCGGTCCGGATGTGCTGCCGGTGCCGGACCAGCGCGTCCTTGAACCGCTCGCGCGCCGCCCCCGACGTCGCGTGCAGCCGCGGCACCCGGTCGATGACGTCCATCGCGAGGTGGAAGCGGTCGATCTCGTTGAGCACCGTCATGTCGAACGGCGTGGTCGTGGTGCCCTCCTCCTTGTAGCCGCGCACGTGGAGGTTGTCGTGGTTGGTGCGCCGGTAGGTCAGCCGGTGGATCAGCCACGGGTAGCCGTGGTAGGCGAAGATCACCGGCTTGTCGCGGGTGAAGAGCGCGTCGAAGTCCGCGTCCGACAGCCCGTGCGAGTGCTCCTCCTCCGGCTGGAGCCGCATCAGGTCGACGACGTTCACCACCCGGATCCGCAGGTCCGGCAGCTCCTCGCGCAGCAGCTGCACCGCGGCCAGCGTCTCCATCGTCGGTACGTCGCCGGCGCAGGCCATCACCACGTCCGGCTCGCCCCCGGCGTCGCCGGAGTCGTTGGAGGCCCAGTCCCAGATGCCGATGCCCTTGGTGCAGTGGACGATCGCGTCGTCCATCGAGAGGTACTGCCGGGCCGGCTGCTTGCCCGCGACGATCACGTTCACGTAGTGCCTGCTGCGCAGGCAGTGGTCGCCGACCGACAGCAGCGTGTTGGCGTCCGGCGGCAGGTAGACCCGGACGACGGTCGCCTTCTTGTTCACCACGTGGTCGATGAAACCGGGGTCCTGGTGCGAGAAGCCGTTGTGGTCCTGGCGCCACACGTGCGAGGTGAGCAGGTAGTTGAGCGACGCGACCGGCCGGCGCCACGCGATCCTGCGGGTCGACTCCAGCCACTTCGCGTGCTGGTTGAACATCGAGTCGACGAGGTGGATGAACGCCTCGTAGCAGGAGAAGAGGCCGTGCCGGCCGGTGAGCAGGTAGCCCTCGAGCCAGCCCTGGCAGGTGTGCTCGGAGAGGATCTCCATGATCCGGCCGTCGGGCGCGAGGTGGTCGTCGTACTCGCGGATCTCGGCGTTCCAGGTGCGGTCGGTGACCTCCATGACGTCGCCGAGCCGGTTGGAGGAGTTCTCGTCGGGCGCGAACAGCCGGAAGCTGTCCATGTTCTCGGCCATCACGTCGCGCAGGAACCGGCCGAGCACGCGGGTCGCCTCGGCCGAGCCGGTGCCGGGCTTGTCGACGTCGACGGCGTAGTCGCGGAAGTCCGGCATCCGCAGGTCGCGCAGCAGCACGCCGCCGTTGGTGTGCGGCGACGCGCTCATCCGCAGCTCTCCGTCGGGGCGCAGCGCGGCGATGTCCGGCGCGGGCGCCCCGGCCTCGTCGAAGAGCTCCTCGGGCCGGTAGCTGCGCAGCCACTCCTCGAGCACCGCGCGGTGGCCCTGGTCGGTGCGGGCGTCGGCGAACGGCACCTGGTGGGAGCGCCAGTAGTCCTCGATCCTGAGACCGTCGACCTCCTTCGGCCCGGTCCAGCCCTTGGGCGAGCGGAGCACGATCATCGGCCACGGGCGCCGAGGCACCGGCCCCGCCGACGTCCGCGCCTCGCCCTGGATGTCCGCGATCTCGTCGAGTGCCTGTGCCAACGCGCCGGAGAGGTCCGCGTGCATCTGCGCGGGGTCCGAGCCGGCGACGACGTACGGCGTGTGCCCGTAGCCGCGCATCAGCGCGGTGAGCTCGGCCTCCGGGATCCGCGCGAGCACCGTCGGGTTGGCGATCTTGTAGCCGTTGAGGTGCAGGATCGGCAGCACCGCGCCGTCGCGGCGCGGGTCGACGAACTTCGTGCTGTGCCAGCTGGTCGCGAGCGGCCCGGTCTCCGCCTCGCCGTCACCGACCACGGCGGCGACCACCAGGTCGGGGTTGTCGAACGCGGCGCCGTACGCATGCGAGAGGGCGTAGCCGAGCTCGCCGCCCTCGTGGATCGAGCCGGGGGTCTCCGGCGCCGCGTGGCTCGGGATGCCGCCCGGGAACGAGAACTGCCGGAACAGCCGCCGCAGCCCGCGCTCGTCCAGGCCGACGTCCGGGTAGATCTCGGAGTAGGTGCCCTCCAGGTACGACGCGGCCACCACCCCTGGGCCGCCGTGGCCGGGGCCGGTGACGAAGACCATCTCCTGACCGCGCCGCATGATCGCGCGGTTGAGGTGGGCGTAGACGAAGGTCAGGCCGGGCGTCGTGCCCCAGTGGCCGAGCAGCCGCGGCTTCACGTGCTCCTCGCGGAGCGGCTCGCGCAGCAGCGGGTTGCCCATCAGGTAGATCTGCCCGACGGAGAGGTAGTTGGCGGCGCGCCACCAGCGATCGAGGGCGGTGAAGTCGGCGTCCATGCCTCCACCGTTGCGGGGCCACCGCGCCCCGCGCAAGGGTCTTCGGTCCACGAGCAGCGTGAGGGGCATGGGCGCGGGTAGCGGGTGCGCGGTCCGGTTCGGCTGCCTGCGGGACGGCCCGGTCCGACGTCGCGACGTGCGCGCGCGGGATCCTCCGTGCCGGCACGGAACGTGATGCTGACCGAGCGCCAGACCGAGTTCATCGAGGAGATGGTGTCGACCGGCCGCTACCAGAACGCCTCCGAGGTGCTCCGTGAGGGGCTCCGCATGGTCGAGGAGCGCCAGCGCACGTACGAAGCCGGCCTGGACGCGATCCGCGCGAAGGTGCGCGTCGCCGCCGACCAGATCGACGCGGGCGAGGGCGTGAGGGTCTCCGACGAGGAGCAGTTGGAGAGCTACCTGGCCGGCGCCGCCCAGCGGGCGAAGTCCCGCGTTGCGCGCCGGCATGCGACGGGTGGCTCGCAGGCTGCTTCCGAGTGAGCAGCCGGTGGCAGCTCAGCCCGACCGCGCAAGCTGACCTCGACGACATCCTGACCTGGTCCGTCGAGAACTTCGGCGACCAGGCCGCCGACCGCTACGCAACGTTGATCCTCTCGGCACTCGCCGACATCGCCTTCGACTCGCGCCGTCCCGGCGCCGTGCTCCGCGAGGATTGGGGCTCGGGGCTGATCTCCTGGCACCTGCAAGGGAGCCGCGCACACGCCGGGGTCGCCGGGGGCCGAGCGCGCCGGCCGCGGCACCTGGCCGTCTACCGCCTGTCCGGCGAGGTCATCGAGGTTCTCGCCTTCATCCACGAGCGGGAGGCCCCCGACGCCACCTCGAGGCGACCGACGAGGCAGAGGAGCCGTAAGCCCCTCCTTCGAGGGCGCCTGGTGGGAGCCTCTGCGGCGTTGACGGGTGGGGGTCGCCGGCGTTGGTCGTCAGCCGGGTTCTGTACGGTGCCGGCGAGGACGGCGTCTAGCGTCCGGACCGACGCCCCGCCCTCTGGGTGGAGGGCGGGGCACCGGCGGGTGGGTGGCGCTAGAACCGGGGCAGCAGCATCGCCGGCACCGTCGCCTGCCAGGCGGTGGCGGGTCCGGTGGCGCGGGGCTGGGTGCTCCGGGCCGGGCCCTGTCGGCGCTTCTTCTTGGCGGGCTTGACCGTGACCTTGGCGATGGCGTCGGCCGGGGACAGGTCGGCGTTGCCCGCGTAGGTGGCGTAGATCGCGCGGGTGCCGGGCCGCTTGAAGGCCATCCGGGCGGTGCCTCGGCCGTCGACGAGGCGCAGGGTGGTGGTCCTGCCGCCGGCCAGGAGCGTCACCATCCCGGTGGGGCTCAGGCCCGGGGGTCCGGTGACCGTGACCCGCAGCCTGCTCGGCCTCGTGGCGACCACCTTGCCGATCGGCTTGACCGACACTCGGGCGGCGGCCCTGTCGACGGTCACCAGGACCGGCGCGGCCGAGGCGTTGTACGCCGTGTCGCCGGCGTAGGCCACGGTGAAAAGGTTGACCCCGACGCCGAGCGCGTCCGCCGGCACGGTGAGGGTGGCCGTGCCCTGGGCGAGCTGCGCGGAGCCGACGGTCCGGTCGCCGTTGGTGACGGTGATCGTGCCGGTCGGCGGCGCTTGTCCGTCGCCGGTGACCTGCACCCGGATGGATGCGGGCCCCCCGTAGTCGACCGCGACGGAGGCCGCGGAGACCTCGGCGGCGCCCTTGGCGAGGGCGGTGACGGTCACCAGCACCGGGGCGGTGGCCCCGTTGTACGCCGCGTCGCCGGCGTACTCCACGGTGAGCAGGTTGGCCCCGTCGTCGAGGGCGCCGGCGGGGACCGTGAGGGTCGCGGTGCCGGCGGCCAGGGTGGCGGTGCCGACGGCCTGCCCGGCGCCGGTGCGCAGCGTGAGCGTGCCGGTGGGCTGGGTCGCCGCGCTGCCCGCGACCTGGACCGGGATCGAGGCCGGCTGGCCGGCGGTCACGGTGGCCGAGCCCGCACTCACCACCGGGGTGGCCTTCTGCGGGGTGCCCGGCCCGGTCGGACCGCCGCCACCACCGCCACCGCCGCCGGTGGGCGGTGCCGGGAGCGCGGTGCCGGTCAGCGTCACGGTGCTGCTGCCGCCGGGGACGTCGCTGGCCACGACGAGCTCGGCGGTGGAGGTGAGGTTGGCCCGCGACGGCGCGAACCGGATCCGGATGGTGCAGGTCTGGGTCGGCTCCAGGGTCTCCCCGGTGCAGGCGTTGGCGTTGACCAGGAAGTCGTCGGCCGCGGCCGGGTCCTCGGCGGTGGTGTCGACCTTGCCGACGCGCAGCAGGTTCGACCCGGTGTTGGTGACGACCACCTCCCGCGAGGAGCCGATGGTGTTCACCACCTGGTCGGGGAACGCGCCGGGGTCGCTGACCTCGGCCTGGGTGCCGACCGGGCCCGAGAGAGTGACCACGTCGGTGCGGTCCTTGCTCTCGTCGCTCTCGTCCTTGTTGTCACCCCTGCCTCGGTAGAAGCTGTCGAAGCCCTGGTCCATGATCAGCCGGACCTGGGCGCCGGGCACCAGCCGCTCGGGCATCGTGCCGATGCCCTCCCAGGCGCCGGCGTTGTCGCTGTAGTCGGGCTCGACGTCCAGGGGCAGCTGGGTGCTCAGCCGCCGCGGGGCGATCTCGGGGTCGCCGTTCCACGCCCACAGCGTCTGCGCCGAGGCGGGCGTCGACCCGCCGCCGACCGCGGAGAGGATCAGGTACTCGCCGCGGTCGTTCTTGCGGATCTCCCGGATCGAGTCACCGCCCAGGTCGAGCAGGATCGGCTCCCCGAACCTCGCCCGGGTCGCCGCCCCGGAGGTGAGGTCCTCCAGGTTGGTCAGCGGCACGATCAGCGCCTTGCCGCCGGCGACCCTGCCCGCCAGCGGGGAGCGCAGGCCGAGGTAGAGCGCGGAGCCGTCGGGGGAGAACTCGACGCCCTCCATGTTGAACCCGTCGACCGGGTCGGGCCGCATCTTGGCCGCGGTCGCGGCGCGCAGCCCGAACCGCCCGCCGTTGTCGTCGTCCCACTCGACCAGGTCGCTACGCAGGTTGCCGTAGCGGACCCCGACCGGGGTCAGCGTGGCGTCGGCGCCCGTGCCGCTCAGGCGGGTCTGGTAGATGGACTGGCGGGAGAGCTGGACGTCGCCGGCCTTCTTGTTGCCGTGGGAGCCGAACCACCAGATGTTCTCGCCCTTGCGGGCCGAGGACTCGAAGTCGATCTCGGTGCCGCCGCTGACCTGCGGGAGCGGCCCGACGGGGAACTCGCCGACCTCGTGGCCGGAGACCTCGGGGTCGTAGAGCCGCACGTTGGGGCGCTCGTCGTCGGCGACCATCAGGTAGCCGTCCCCCACGTCGATCGCGGTGGAGGCATCGCTCACCCCCATCAGCACCCGGCTGGTCGGCGTGGTCGCCCGGGAGGCGCGGTAGGCGACGCTGAGGGTGGTCTCCTTGCCGGTGGTGCCCCTCACCGTGAAGGTGATCTCGAGGTCCCCGGTCGGCTTCTGCGGGTCGATCGCGATGGTGCGGTAGGCGCCGGTGCCGGTGATCTCGATGTCGTCGGCCGTGACCGCCTCCGGGTCACTCGAACCACCGGTCGTCCTGATGCCGGCCAGGGTCAGCCCGATCCCAGCGGGGTCGACCAGCCTCCCGGTGGCGTCGGCCTGGGCCAGGTAGACCGGGATCGAGGGGTTGGTCGGGTCGCCCACCACGCCGGGCCTGGCCCGGGCACTGACCATGATCTCGTCGCTGCCGAGGAACGTCTGGTACCGCGTCGGGCCCCAGAGGGGCTGGGCGAGCGGCAGGTCGGGCTCGGCGGCAGTGACCCGCATCGGGGCCGAGGTCTTGGTGACCCCGGTGTCGCGGCAGGTGAAGCGGATCTGGAGCTGGCGGCCCAGGTCGGTCACCGAGGGCCAGTACTGCTGGCTGGTGCCCGGCCCACCCAGCCACGCACCAGGGAGGATCGTGTAGTGGGGGTTGCCGGTGACGGGCTCGCCGTCGCGCAGCCACCGGACCGGCTGGCCGCTGGGGCAGGTGCCGCCCGGGAAGGCGCTGCCGGGGGGCACAGAGAGGACCTGGCCGACCTGCGGGGTGCCGGTGACCTGGACGGACTCATCGCCCGGGTCGAGGGGCGGGCTGGTGAAGTACACGGTCCAGTTCGGCGATACCTCGACGCTCTCGGCGGACGGGTCGGTCAGGGTGAGCAGTCCGGTGGCGGGGTCGTAGGAGCCGGCCCCGGCCGGGGTCACCGCGAGGGTGTCGGCGGCGCGCGCGGACTTCAGCGGCACGGTCACGCCACCGGTGCGGTAGGCGCCGACGTAGATCGACTGCCCGTCGGACTCATAGACGGCCGCAGGCTTGACCCAGTCGGAGAACGCGGAGAGGTCGGCGATCCGGTTGCCCCGCAGGCGCAAGCCGTCGGTGGGGGACTCCTGGTTGCCGATCCGGGCGAGATCGCGGCCGATCGGGGCCAGCACCGAGGCGTCGGTGATCTCGTTGTCGGCCAGGTCGAGGGTGGTGAGCACCTCGGGGTCGAACTTCCCGACCAGCGGAGCGACGTCCCTGATGCCGTTGTTGCCGAGGTTGACGATCTTCATGGCCGGGAACGCCGGCACCCGGCTGACGTCGGCGACCTGGTTGTCCTGGAGGTCGAGGAAGGACAGCTTGGTCAGCCCGGCCAGGGGCGAGGGGTCGCTGATCTGGTTGCCGCGCAGGCCCAGCGTCTCGAGCTGGGGGAGGGTGGCCAGCGGGGTGACGTCGCTGATCTGCGCACGGGCCACCTGCAGGGTGCGCAGCTTGGTCAGCCCGCTCAGCGGGGACAGGTCGCTGACCGTGTTGGTCCTGGCACCGAAAGAGATGTTGGTGAAGGAGAGGAGGTTGCGCATGGCCTCCAGGCCGGTCAGGTCGCTGAGCGGGTCGCCGAGGTTCTCCAGGGTGTCGACCAGCAGGGCCTCGGCCTTGGTGACGTCCTGGCCGGGGGTGCGGGTGGCGCCGAGCCGGACGCTGAGGCGGGCGTTGACGGCGGCCTTGAGGGTCGGGTCGGGGATGGCGACCAGGTTCGGGTCGGGCTCGGGGTCGCCGGGCTGCTGGCCGATGCTCACCGTCACCGCGGTCGAGGTCGAGGCCGCGTAGGCCGCGGCGTCGGTGGGGGCGTAGACCGCGGTGAGGGTGTGGTCGCCGACCGCGAGGACGCTGGTGGTGATCGAGGCGGTGCCGCCGGTGACGGCGGCCGAGCCGAGACTGGTCGCCTCGTCCTTGAACTCGACCTCGCCGGTGGCCGCGGTCGGGGAGAGGGCGGCGCTCAGGGTGAGCGTGGAGCCCGCGACCCGGTCGCCGGTGACCTCCAGGGTGGTGGTCGTCTCGGTCGGCCCGGTGACCGGCGCGTCGGGGTCGGTGGTGAAGTTCACCGTCCAGGTCGGCGGCGGGTTCCCGGTCGCGGTGAACAGGGTCAGGCTCTCGGCCGTGCCGGTCCTGGTCAGCAGGCCGCTGGCCTGGTCGTAGAACCCGGTGTCGAGCGGGCGGACCTCGACGGTGGTCGAGGCGAGGGCGGGCTTGAGGGAGACCTGCACGCCGCCGCTGGTGTAGGGGCCGACGTAGACGGTCTGACCGGCCACCCGGCTCGAGGTGGGCGGGGCTGACCAGCCCGCGAAGGCGGAGAAGTCCCGGATCCGGTTGGTGCCCAGCTTCAGGCCCTGCGTGCCGGGCAGGCCGCTGCCGAGCTTGCCGCCGGCCGCGCCGTAGGCGGCCACCGGGGAGGGGTCCACGATCCTGTTGCCGCTCAGGTCGAGCGTCGTGAGGACCGCCTTGTCGAACTTGCCCGCCAGGGGGGCGATGTCGACGATCTTGTTGCCGCCCAGCTGCAACGCGGTCACGCCCGGCGCCACCGGCATACCGGAGAGGTCGGTGACCTGGTTGTTGGTCAGCGCGATCACGGTCAGGCCGGTCAGGCCCGAGAGCCCGTCGAGGCTGGTGACCTGGTTGTTGTTCACGGCCAGGGTCTTCAGCCCGGTCAGGCCACCCAGCGGGGTCAAGTCGCTGACCTGGCCGTTGGGCAGACTCAGCCCGGTCAGCTTGGCGAGCCCGGCCAACGGGGTCAGGTCGGTGAACGTGTTGCCCTGCACGGTGAGCGGCATCTGGAAGGAGGTCAGGTTCGTCAGCGCCTCCACCCCCCTCAGGTCGCCGATCGGGCCGGTGAACGCGGTGGCCGTCAAGGTCGTGACCGCCGCCGCGTCGGCCTCGGTGACGTCCTGATCGGGGGTCCGGCCGCCACCCAGGGCCTTGTTGATCGCGGCCTTGAGGTTGGCGTCGGGGATGGTCACGACGTCGGTGCCCGCGGCATGGGCGGCCAGGGGGGCGGAGGCGAGCCCGGCCAGGGCCACCAGGAGGGCGAGGACCAGCGAGACCAGGCGACGGCTGGCCGCGCGACGGGGACCGGCTACGGGGACCGGTGACCGGTCCCGTCGGGCATGGACGACCTGCATGGGAGGAGACTCCTGACGATAGGGCAGACGATGGGCAGACGAGTGGGTCGGCCGACGGGCAGCCGGCCGCGAGCGCCTCGGCCCCGAGCCCGATCGGCCTCGCGCACACAGGCCCCTACGCAAGCAGAGGCGGGCCGACGGCGTCAGGGCAGCGGGAGCGAAATCCGTGCGAACGATGCGCGAACACCCGGCCCGGAAGCCGTCGGGCAGCCGCCCGGAGAGGGCCGGTGTCGTCGAGAGACCGGGAGACAGCCGGGGCCGACACGCCCGGAAGCACGTCTCGACACCGAGTGGTCACCGTCCGTTGGGGGTCAACCCCGCCCGCGACCTGTTCTCATGGATGTGAACGCATCCCGGGTCCGGGCCCCGGCCCCGGAGCGGCTCGCACTCCCCAACGATGGGGAGGTCGCGCTGCACCGCAGTCGAAGTGCGGTGCAACGCGACCGGCTTTGTCACGCCTCTATCCAAGGAGCAACATCATCATGGTATCCACCCCCTCCGGCCGCCGGCTCCGCCGGTCCGGCCTGGCCGCCGTCGCGGCGGCCTCGATCGCGGGCGGCCTGCTCGCGGCCGGCACCGGCCCGGCCTCGGCGAGCACGCCCTACGCCGGCGTCGTCATCAACGAGGTCGAGTCCAACGGTGACGCCACCGACTGGGTCGAGCTCTACAACACGACCGGGTCCGCGATCAGCCTGTCCGGCGCGATCCTGAGCGACTCCAACGACTCCAACGCCCTCGCCCTCACCGGCACCATCGCCGCGGGCGGGTACGCGGTCTTCGACGTCAGCACCAGCTTCGGCCTCGGCAACCCGGACTCGGTGCGGCTGTTCGAGGGCTCCACCTCCGGCGAGCTCGTCAACTCCACCAGCTGGGTCGCGCACTCGCCCACGACCTGGGGCCGCCTGCCCAACGGCACCGGCGGCTTCGCCATCACCGGCGGCGCCACCCGCGGCGCCCTCAACGTGGGCCCCGGCTCGATCGGCAACATCGACGGCGTCGTGCTCAACGAGATCGAGGGCAGCGCCGACGCCACCAACGGCGACTGGGTGGAGCTGCTCAACACCACCGGCAGCACCATCGACATCAGCGGCGCCGTCATCGCCGACAGCGACCCGGGCCACAGCCTCACCGTGCCGGCCAGCACCACGCTCGGCGCCGGCGCCACCGAGGCCTTCCGCGTCGACGCCCCATCGCGGCCCGGCAACTTCGGCCTCGGGGCACCCGACACGGTCAGCCTCTTCCAGCCCGGCGACACGACGCGTGACCCTGCCAACCTGGTCGACAGCTACTCCTGGACCGACCACGCCGTCTTCACCTTCGGCCGCAACCCGGCCAATGACCCCGACACTGACGGCATCGGCGAATGGGAGCCCACCGCGGGTGGCACCTACGGCACGGCCAACAACCAGTTCACCCCCATGACCGCCCCGACGCTGGCCGGCGTGAAGATCAACGAGGTCAAGACCACCGGCGACGACGTCAAGGGCGACTGGATCGAGATCCGCAACACCGCCGGGGCCGACCGGACCATCGCCAACGCCATCCTCTCCGACAACGACGACTCCAGCGTCTTCCGGGTGCCGGACACCACCCCCGACCTGGCCCCCGGCGCGGTCGCCGCCTTCCGCGTCGACGACCCGGCCGTCCCGGGCAACTTCGGCCTCGGCGACGCCGACTCGGCGCGGCTGTTCAGCGCCGACGCCCTGCTCCTCTCGGACGTCGCCCCGGTCGACGGGCAGGCCTGGACGACCCACGCCCCGACCAGCTGGGGCTTCGAGACGGGCTCCGAGGTCGCGACCAACAACGCGACCTTCGGCGCGGCCAACGACTACTCGCTGCCGACCGTCGAGGACAAGTCGTTCATCGTGCTCAACGAGATCGACTCCTCCTCGCCCAGCGGCGGTGCGGACTTCATCGAGCTCAGGAACACCGCGAGCACGACCATCGACATCGGCGGCATGGTCCTCTCCGACAGCAACAACAACAACGTCGAGGTGATCCCGAACAGCACCAACCTGGCTCCCGGTGCCGTCTACCTGGTCAACCCCGGCTTCGGCCTCGGCTCCGAGGACGCCGCACGTCTCTACCGCGACAACAGCGCCCTCGACGGCAGCGGCAACATCAAGCCGAGCGCCATCCCGCTCGACCACCACGAGTGGACCCAGCACGCCCCCGGCGACACGATGTCCCCGGCCGTGAACAAGTCCTACAACCGCTCCGCCAACGGCCTCGGCGACTGGGTCGTCGCCACCGCCACCCCCGGCACCCCCTGAATGACTGAGTGACCCGCCCGGTCCGGGCGCGGCCGAGAGAGACTGACCGCACCCGGACCGGGCATCCGGATGCCGCCGGGGCAAACCCCCCGGCGGCATCCGCGATCACGAACCGGCCGGCCCATGCACGTCGGGCCCACCCTCCTCGAGCCCGCCTGCGTCGAGGTCGTCGCGAGGGATATAGATGTTGAGCCGCCGCAGCCAGCCCGGCGACTGCTCACGAGCACGCTCGCTGGCCAGCAGCGGATGCAACGGCTGCCAGGGACGCGTCAACGGACCCCGCCCCCGCGCCCACTCCGGCGCACCACGCTCCGCACGCACGAACTCACGCTCGACGACGACCGCCAACAGGGTGTCCCACTGCGCACTCTCGGTCGGCAACGGCTCGGCCTCCCACGCCCCCACCAGCGGCGAGTCCTCCTCACCGAGGAGCTCCCGAAGCTGCCCGCGCGCGCGGAGGACCATCCGCCACGCCGACTCCACCTCACCCAGACGAACGTGCTTCTTGATCCTCAGACAGGTGGCCGGCGTGGACAACACCCCCCGCTCCGCCGCGACGGCCAGGCCGCCGCCGATCCGCAGACACCGCACGTAGGCACGCGCATAGGGATGCACCGCGCCGCTGAGCCACTCCGAGAATCGACCCGGCCTGGAGCCGACGGCAAAGGCGAACTGGCCCTGCGTCAGGCCGCTGGCCGACACCAGCTCGCGCAGGTTCGAGATCACCTCGAGGCTGTCGGCGTCGAGGCCCTCGGCGTCGATGTCTCCCCCTGGCACAACTCCCCAACTTCCGATGCACGGTCAGGCTACGGGCCGAGGTCGTGGCGAACTGGATGGTCGCGCTGGGACGTGGGTGAGCCCGTCGTGCCCGACGCGGCCGGCCGGTCCACTGACGCGCCTGGACGAGGACGTCCTGGTCGAGCAGCCGTTGCTCTGACGGATCCACCGGACTATGGGCGATCACGTGCTGCCCTGGTCGGCGCTGCGTCACTGGGGGCCGGCCGAGTCCATGCGGTTCGACCCGCACCCGCCACCGCCGAAGAACCACCCGGGAGTCGGGGTCCTCTGCACGGCGCTCGACGTCGAGACGGCTGTCGTCGAGACCTTCGGGCAGCAGCGGACCATCGACACCGCCGACGGGCGGCCCAAGGCGACGTCGTAGCGGCCGACACGGCCGCTGCGGCTGCTGAACCTGACCGACGACTGGGCGTTGCGGAACGGAGCCTCGCACTCGTCGGCCTCCGGCGACGCTCGACGTCCCGGATGTGGGCACGCGCGATCGGCGAGACCTGGCCCGACCTCGACGGGCTGTGGAGCCAGAGCACCCTGACCGGGCACACCAACGTGACGCTGTGGCCACCGGCGACCGACGCGTTCCCGGCGACCCCGGAGTTCTCCGAGTGCCTCGAGGCCGCCCCGATGTGGGCGGTCCTGCGCGAGATCACCCGGCGCTATCCGAGCTACCGCCTGAGCTGACCACCGGGCCCGGGCCGCAGCCGGCGGGGCCCCGGGCCGCGAGTAGCGTGAGGGCCATGAGCCACGCAGACGGCGACCAGGAGAGCTACGGCGACTACAGCGTCGACGACGAGGACCAACCCGGCAACATCGAGGACCTCCCGGACGGGGACGTCGTCGACGAGCTGGACCGCGGCTACTCCCCGCCCGAGAGGTACTCCGCCGGCCAGGGCTACGGCAACACGCCCTGGGAGGAGGAGCACCGCGAGACCATCGACCAGCGGATCGGCCAGGAGGAGCCGGACCTCGACCCGTACGCCGAGGTGGAGACCGACTTCGTCGACGACGGCGAGGTCGGCGACCGCCGCGCCGGGCGCCTGGTCGACCCCGACCAGGGGCTCGGCGAGGACACCGAGAAGGACCTCGTGGGCAGCGACGTCGGCATCGACGGCGCGGCCGCCTCGGCCGAGGAGGCCGCGATGCACATCGTGGAGGACTATCCGCGCGACTGATCGGGTAACGCTCCCTCGACACCGAGAGGGAGGTACGTCGACATGGCATTCCTGCTGTGGGTCCTTGCCGTGATCCTCGTGATCGCCGGCATCGTCCAGCTGGTCAAGGGCGCGTGGCTCTGGGGCATCGTGCTGATCATCGTCGGCTTCGCGGTCGGCCCTGGCGGCTACAGCCTGTTCACGAGGTAGTCCCGATGGCGTGGGGGCGGCGCACCCCTTCGGGTCGACTCTTGATAGAACGCGTTCTAGTCGACGGCTAGGGTGGCGCCGTGCGCTTCTCGATCAGCACCGCCTTCCAGCCGGTCGACCACCTGCCCGTCCTCGCCCGCGCGGCCGACGAGCTCGGCTACCACTCGATGGCCGTGCCCGACCATGTGGTCGACCTCGAGGAGCTGGCGACGCCGTACCCCTACACCGCCGACGGCGGCCGCCGCTGGGGCCACGACGCGCCATGGCCCGACCCGTGGGTGCTCATCGGCGCGCTCGCGGCGGTGACCACGCGGCTGCGGTTCCTCACCAGCGTGTACGTGCCGGCGATCCGCAGCCCGTTCCAGGTCGCGAAGAGCGTCGGTACGGCGGCGGTGCTGTCGGGCAACCGGGTCAGCCTCGGCGTCGGCATCGGCTGGTGCCGGGAGGAGTTCGAGCTGCTCGGCGAGGACTTCACCACCCGCGGCAAGCGCACCGACGAGGCGCTCGCGCTGATGGCCGAGCTGTGGCAGCCCGGCTGGACCGAGTTCGAGGGCGAGTTCTACTCCGCGCCGCGGCTGGTCATGGAGCCGACGCCGACCGAGCGGATCCCGGTCGTCGTCGGCGGCCTCTCCGAGATCGCGTTCCGCCGCGCCGCCCGCCACGACGGCTGGGTCGGCGACATCTACGCGATCGACGAGGCGATCGCCCACGCCACCCGGCTCGCGGAGGTACGCCGCGAGCTCGGCGCCGAGGGCGACTTCTCGGTCTACACCGCGCTCAGCGACGCCTTCCTGCCCGAGCACTTCGAGCGCGCCGAGGCCGGCGGCGTCACCGACTGCTGGACGATGCCGTGGGCGTACTACCACGGCCTGGACTGCACCGTGGAGCAGAAGGTCGATGGACTGGAGCGGTTCGCGCAGGACGTGATCGCGCCGCTGGCACACTGACCGGGTGAGCCCGAGTCGCGACGCCGTCGTCGTCGGCGCCGGACCCAATGGCCTGGTCGCGGCCAACCGCCTGATGGACGCCGGCTGGTCCGTGCTCGTCGTGGAGGCACAACCGCAGATCGGCGGTGCGGTCGCGAGCGACCGCGAGGTGCATCCGGGCTTCGTGCACGACACGTTCAGCGCGTTCTACCCGCTCGCGGCGGCCTCCACCTGGGTGCGCGACTTCGAGCTGGAGCGGCACGGGCTCGCCTGGGTGCACGCCCCCGCCGTGCTCGGTCACTTCCTGCCCGGCTCGGACACCTGGGCGGTCCAGCACCGCGACCGCGAGGTCACCGCAGCCCTGATGGACGCACAGCACCCCGGCGACGGCGACGCCTGGCTCGCGCTCTGCGCGCAGTGGGACGCGATCGGGCCGGCGCTGCTGGACGGGCTGACCTCGCCGTTCCCGCCGGTGCGCGCGGGGCTCGAGGGGCTGCGCCGGCTGCCGGCTGCCGGCGGCGTGGGCGTCATCCGCGACCTGCTCGCCCCCGCGGCCGACCTCGCGCGGCGGCGGTTCGGCGGCGCCGGGCCGCGGCTGCTGCTCTGCGGCAACGCCGGGCATGCCGACATCCCGCTCGACGACCCCGGGTCCGGGCTGATGGCCCTGATCCTGACGATGCTCGGGCAGACGGTCGGCTTCCCCGTCCCGCGGGGCGGCGCCGGCGAGCTCGCCCGGGCGCTGGGCCGGCGGCTCCGCCTCGGCGGCGCCGAGATCCTGACCGGCCAGGAGGTGACCGCGATCGAGGTGACCGGCAGGCGGGCGCGGGCGGTCCGCACCGCGACCGGCGAGCGGTACGCCGCCCGGCACGCCGTCGTCGCCGACGTCTCGGCGCCAGCGCTCTACGACCGGCTGCTGCCGCCGGAGGCCGTGCCCGGGCGGGTGCGCCGCGGGATGCGCCGCTTCGAGCTCGACCCGGGGACGGTCAAGGTCGACTGGGCGCTCGGCGGTCCGGTCCCCTGGCGGATCGAGCCGCCGTACGCCGCCGGCACGGTCCACGTCGCCGACTCGGTCGACGAGCTGGCCGGTGCGCTGAGCGACGTGAGGGTGGGCCGGGTGCCGGGGCGGCCATTCCTGCTCACCGGCCAGATGACCACCACCGACCCGACCCGCTCCCCCGCGGGCACGGAGTCGATGTGGGCCTACACCCACGTGCCGCAGGGCGGCACCTGGGACGCATCGGCGTGCGAGCGGTTCGCCGACCGGATGCAGGCGCGACTGGAGGAGATCGCGCCGGGCTTCGGCGACCGGGTCCTCGCCCGCCGGGTGCTCGGCCCGAGCGAGCTCGAGGCCCGCGACGCGAACCTCCTCGGCGGCGCCGTCAACGGCGGCACCGCCCGACTGCGCCAACAGCTGGTCCTCCGCCCGGTGCCCGGCCTGGGCCGCGCCGAGACTCCCGTGCGCGGTCTCTTCCTCGGCTCGGCGTCCGCCCATCCGGGCGGCGGCGTCCACGGCGCGTGCGGGATGAACGCCGCCCGCGCCGCCATCGCTAGTCGCCGTCGAGACCCTGCTCGATGGCGTAGCGGGTGAGCTCGACCCGGTTGTGCATCTGCAGCTTGCCCAGCGTGTTCTGCACATGGTTCTGCACGGTGCGGTGCGACAGCACGAGCCGCTCGGCGATCTGCCGGTAGGACAGCCCCTTCGCGACCAGCTTCAGCACCTCGGTCTCGCGCTCGGTCAGGGGCGACTGCTCGGGATCGCGCTGGAACTCGCCGAGCACCAGCCCCGCCAGCCCCGGCGTGAAGACCGGCTCGCCGCCGGCCACCCGGCGTACGGCGTCCAGCAGCTCCTCGCGCGAGGCCGACTTCACCAGGTAGCCGGTCGCGCCCGCCTTCACCGCCGCCAGCACGTCGGCCTGCTCGCCCGAGGCGGAGAGGATCAGCACGCGCGTCTCCGGCGCGCGCTGGGCGATCGCGGCGGTCACCGCGACGCCGTCCGGCTCCGGGATCTGGAGGTCCAGCAGCACCACGTCGGGCCGCGCGGCCGGGAACCGCGCCATCGCCTCGCGGCCGTCGGCGGCGACCGCCACGACGTCCAGCCCGGCCTCGAGCAGGTCGCGCTCGACCGCGTCGCGCCACATCGGGTGGTCGTCGACCACCATCACCCTGGTCACAGGGTCGACCCCAGGGGTACGACGAGCTCCCACTCGGTGCCGAACGATCCCGTCGCCAGGTCGGCGGTGCCGCCGAGCTCGGCGATCCGCCCGCGGATCGACTCGGCGACGCCCAGCCGGCCCTGCGCCGCCGCCTCCTCCAGCCGCCCGGCGGGGATGCCGGGCCCGTCGTCGCGGACCGACAGCTCGACCCGGTCGGGGAACGCCTGCAGCAGCACCCAGGCCGGGGCGCCCTCGCCCACGTGGGCGCGGACGTTGTCGAGGCAGGCGCCGACCGCCGCGACCAGCTCGTGCGCCGTACCCGCCGGCAGCTCGACCGGGGCGCCCGGCGTCGAGACGGTGACCCCCGGGCGCCGTTCGAGAGCGGTCAGCTCGGCCACCAGGTCGACGGTGCCCTGCGCCATCGGGGTCAGGTCGTCCTGCGCGCGGATCAGCGCCCGCAGCCGGCGCTCCTGCTCGCCGGCCACCGAGCCCAGCTCGCCGCCGCGCCGCTGCACCAGCGCGAGCACCTGCAGCACGCCGTCGTGGACGGCGCGGGCCAGCCGGGCGCGCTCGGCCGCCACCGCCGCCGACCGCTCGGCCTCGT
This sequence comes from Nocardioides hungaricus, assembly GCF_054782915.1. NCBI lineage: Bacteria > Bacillati > Actinomycetota > Actinomycetes > Propionibacteriales > Nocardioidaceae > Nocardioides > Nocardioides hungaricus. The sequence goes on from NZ_BAAGRO010000019.1 coordinate 201,807, forward strand.
CGCGCTCGGTCGCCATCCGCTGGAGCGACCCGCACATGAAGCCGACGATCGGGCCGCCGATCACCAGCAGGAACGCGTTGCCGTAGTCGGACTGGCCGAGGTCCTGGCGCACCACCAGGTCGGCGGCGGCGAGCGTCGCTCCGGCCGCGAGCCCACCGACCAGCCGCCAGTGGACCGACCAGGCGATGAGGGCGCCCATCACCCAGAAGCCCGGCAGGCTCGCGCTGAACCCCTCGCCCTTGACGACCGGGCTGGCCAGCAGCATCCCCAGGGCGATCGCCAGGTCCGCGACCAGCAGCGGCGGCGTACGACGCCGTGGCTCGGCGTACACCCAGACCGCGAAGCCGGTCCACAGCACCATGACCACGAGGCAGGCGACGCCGACGGCCGGGCGCTCGAAGTTGTCGTAGCGGTAGAGCGTGAGCGCGACCGTGTTGGCGATCAGCACGGCGCGCAGCACCGCGAGCGCGTGGAACAGCCGGCTCTCGACCGCGACCGCGGCGGGCGACGTCCGGGGGCTCACACGGGGCAGTGTCGCAAATGATCCGAGCATGCGTGCGTGGTGAGTACCCCACCCCGGACATGGAGGAACCGCCGGGGTCTCGGGTCCCCGGCGGTTCGAGAGGAACACTACCGGCCGGATCGGCTCGCTGTTCACGATTTCGCGCAAGAAATCCGCAAGACCGGTGGATCACTCGGTACGTGGCGGGAGAGGCTCGGCGTCTGGCGCTCACGAGCGGCGTGGACGATCCGCAGCACCTCGATGGAGTCGGGCCCGAGGACCCGGTAGAAGACCCCGTACGGGAAGCGGCGCATGCGCGCCCGGCGTACCCCCGGGAAGCCCTCGACCGGTGGCGCGCCGTTCGGGAACGCCTGCATCCGCTCGATCACGCGGTCGAGATCGGCGAGGAGGCCGGCACTCAGCCCGTCGTCGTGCCCGTAGTACTCCCGAGCGCGCTCCAGATCCCGGATGGCAAGGCGACCGAGCCGGACGGTCACGCGTCCGGCCACAGCTCCCGCCGCACCTCGGCCCAGGACCTCGAGGGGTCGGGCTCCTCGTGGAGGGCATCGAGCGCCTCGACCAACGCGCGGCGCTCGTCCTCGGTCGGCATGTAGACCGGCTCCCCGAAGTGGGTGCGCAGTGCCTCCTGGATCACCTCCGAGCGCGTGCGATGCTCGATCGCCCGGGCCTGCTCGACCAGTTCGTACAGCTCCTCCGGCAGCGTCACCGCCACCTTCTTCACCGCCATGCCGACCTCCTCGGTATGACAGGAGCATACCGAGGCGTCACTCCCACTCGATGGTGCCGGGCGGCTTCGAGGTGATGTCGACGGTGACCCGGTTGACCTCGCGCACCTCGTTGGTGATCCGGGTCGAGATCCGCTCCAGGACGTCGTAGGGCAGCCGCGCCCAGTCCGCGGTCATCGCGTCCTCGGACGTCACCGGCCGCAGCACGACCGGGTGGCCGTAGGTGCGGCCGTCGCCCTGGACGCCGACGGAGCGTACGTCGGCCAGCAGCACGACCGGGAACTGCCAGATGTCGCGGTCCAGCCCGGCGCGGGTCAGCTCCTCGCGGGCGATCGCGTCGGCCTCGCGCAGGATGTCGAGCCGCTCGCGGGTGACCTCGCCGATGATCCGGATGCCGAGGCCGGGGCCGGGGAACGGGTGTCGCCACACGATCTCGGCCGGCAGGCCGAGCTGCTCACCCACGAGACGGACCTCGTCCTTGAACAGCGTGCGCAGCGGCTCCGCCAGCTCGAACTCGAGGTCGTCGGGCAGGCCACCGACGTTGTGGTGGGACTTGATGTTGGAGGTGCCCGCTCCCCCACCGGACTCGACGACGTCGGGGTAGAGCGTGCCCTGCACGAGGAACGCGACCTTGTCGCCATCCTGGTTCACCGAGTCCCCCAGGATCTCCGCCTCGGCGGCCTCGAACACGCGGATGAACTCGCGGCCGATGACCTTGCGCTTCTCCTCCGGGTCGCAGACGCCGGCGAGCGCGTCGAGGAACCGCTTCTCGGCGTCGACGACCTTGAGGTCCACGCCGGTGGCGGCCACGAAGTCGCGCTCGACCTGCTCGGTCTCGCCCTGGCGCATCAGGCCGTGGTCGACGTACACGCAGGTCAGCCGGTCGCCGATCGCGCGCTGCACGATCGCGGCGGCGACCGCGGAGTCGACGCCGCCGGAGAGGCCGCAGATGGCCCGGCCGCGGTCGCCGATCTGGGCGCGGATCGCCTCGATCTGCTCCTCGACGATGTTGACCATGGTCCAGGTCTGGCGGCAGTGCGCGATCTGGACGAGGAAGTGCTCGAGCACCCGCTGGCCGTGCTCGGTGTGCAGCACCTCGGGGTGCCACTGCACGCCGGCGAGGCCGCGGTCGACGTCCTCGAACGCCGCCACGGGGGTCTTCTCCGTCGACGCCAGCACGGCGAACCCGGCCGGCGCCGCGGTCACCGAGTCGCCGTGCGACATCCAGACCGTGTGCTGCGCCGGGATGTCGGCCAGCAGGGTGCCCGGGTCGGTGACCTCGACGGCCGTCCGGCCGTACTCCCGGGAGCCGGTGTGCGCGACCTCGCCGCCCAGTCCGCGCGCCATCAGCTGGAAGCCGTAGCACATGCCGAACACCGGCGTACCGCTCGTGAAGATCGCCGGGTCGATGCTCGGCGCGCCCTCCTCGTAGACCGACGACGGGCCACCGGACAGCACGATCGCCCGGGGCTTGCGGGCCAGCATCTCCGCGACCGCCGTCGTGTGCGGCACGATCTCGGAGTAGACCCGCGCCTCGCGCACGCGCCGGGCGATCAGCTGGGCGTACTGGGCCCCGAAGTCGACCACCAGGACCAGATCGTGCTCCGCCGCCTGACTCATGGGCCGAGCCTATCGGGGCTGAGCGGGTCGTCCGCCTCTGGCGGCCGTATGCACCGCCCTCAGGCGGACGACCCGGCGTGCAACAGGGGAAACGCATCAGGGCCCGGCCGGGGAGGGAGGGATGGCCGGGCCCTGACCGTCCACGCATCTGCTGGACAGAGCCTGGACAGGGGACCCGGCGGTGGGAGGGAGCTTGTTGACCGGGTCCGCTCGTCTCAACGACCCGTCCAGACGGCGGTTACGGGGTCCGGCGCGCCAGTTCCCGGGAGTTTCGAAACCCTCCGTCCGGAGGCTCCAGACGTCAGCCGACGCCGACGATCGGCAGCCGCAGCGCCCCCGGGGCGTCGTCGGGGACGACCGGGGCGGCGGGCGCGACCGGCGAGATCCGGCGGTACGCCGCCCCCAGCTCCGGCCGGGGGTCGGCCTCGCCCCGGTTCGGCCAGAGCGACATGGCGCGCTCGGCCTGGGCGGTGATCGTGAGCGACGGGTTCACGCCCAGGTTGGCGGTGATCGCCGAGCCGTCGGCGACGTGCAGGCCGGGGTGGCCGTAGACGCGCTGGTAGGGGTCGACCACGCCGGTCTCGGCGGAGTCGCCGATCGGGCAGCCGCCCAGGAAGTGCGCGGTGAGTGGCCGGTTGAAGGCGTCGCCGATCGCGCTGCCCGGGAAGCCGCCCATGATCTCGGCCATCCTCCGGATCGCCTCGTTGCCGGCCGGGATCCAGGTCGGGTTGGGGACGCCGTGGCCCTGCCTCGACGTCAGGTAGCGCCGCTTCGTGCCCGGGATCCGCTTCGTGTACGTCGTGATCGAGTTGTCCAGGCTCTGCATCACCAGCGCGATGACCGTGCGCTCCGACCAGTGCCTCATGTCGTAGAGGTTCGCGACCTCGCGGCGCTGCCGCCACATCTCGCGCAGCCAGGTCCGCCACCGCGGCTCGTCGCCGTCGCCGTCGGTGAGCACCGACTGCAGCAGCGACATCAGGTTGCTGCCCGGGCCGTAGCGCACCGGCTCGATGTGGGTGCTCTCGTCGGGGTGGAAGCTCGACGTGATCGCGATGCCCTGGCTGTAGTCGACCGTGGCGTCCGGCGCGATCGCGCCGCCGATCGACTCCGAGTTCGTGCGCGAGAGGTGGCCGAGCCGCGCCGAGAGCCGCGGCAGGTGGCCCTCGTCGCGCATCCGGTGCAGCAGCCGCTGGGTGCCGAGCGCGGACGCCGCGAACACCACCTGCTCGGCGGTGAGCACCCGCCGCGAGATCGCCCGGTCGACCTTCGCCTTCGTGTAGCGGACGTGCACGTCGTACCCACCGCCCTCGCGCGGCCGCACCCGGGTCACCGTGGTCAGCGGCAGCACCTTCGCGCCGTTCCGCTCGGCGAGGTAGAGGTAGTTCTTGACCAGGGTGTTCTTGGCGTTGTGGCGGCAGCCGGTCATGCAGGAGCCGCAGGCGATGCAGGTACGCCGGTCCGGGCCGGCGCCGCCGAAGTACGGGTCGTCGACGGTCTGGCCCAGGCCCGCTCCCGGGCCGCCGAAGAAGACGCCGACCGGGGTCGGGTGGAAGGTGTCGCCCACGCCCATCTCGGCGGCGACCTTCTCCATCACCTCGTCCGACGGCGTGCGCAGCGGGTTCTCGACCACGCCGAGCATCCGCTTCGCCTGGTCGTAGTACGGCGCCAGCTCGTCGCGCCAGTCGGTGATGTGGCTCCACTGCGAGTCGGCGTAGAACGCCGGCAGCGGCTCGTAGAGCGTGTTCGCGTAGACCAGCGACCCGCCGCCGACGCCCGCTCCCGAGACGATCAGGCAGTCGGCGAGCGCGTCGATGCGCTGGATGCCGTAGCAGCCGATCTCGGGGCGGAAGAGGTACTTCGTGGTCTCGAACGAGGTCTCCGGCAGGTCGTCGTCCTCGAACCGAGCGCCCGCCTCGAGCACGCCGACCCGGTAGCCCTTCTCGGTCAGCCGCAGTGCGGTGACCGACCCGCCGAAGCCGGACCCGACGACCAGGACGTCGTAGTCCGTCCCGGTGGTCGAGCCGGTCGAGACCGTCACGCTCGGCCCAGCTTCCTCATCAGCCGCAGGTTGGCGTTCATCACCTTCGCGTAGGCCTGCTCGGACATGCCGAACTGCGGCGCGAACCGGATCAGCCGCTGGGTCGCGACCGACTGGGTCTCGGTGTAGCGCCAGATGCCCTCGCCGCCCTGGCGGCGGCCCATGCCGGACTCGCGCATGCCGCCCATCGGGGCGTCCAGGCTGGCGAACGTGGCGGCGAACGCCTCGTTGATGTTGACGGTGCCGCACTTGACGAACTGCGCGATCGCGCGGGCGCGGGCGCCGTCCTGGGAGTAGATGGCGGCGTTGAGGCCGTACTGCCCGTCGTTCGCGCGGGCGATCGCGTCGGCCTCGTCGTGGAACCGGTAGAGCGAGACGACCGGGCCGAAGGTCTCCTTGCCGAAGCAGGTCATGTCGGGGCTGACGCCCTCGAGGATCGTCGGCTCGAAGAAGTACGGGCCGAGGTCGGGGCGGGCCCGGCCGCCGGTGAGCACGCGGGCGCCCTTGGCGACGGCGTCCTCGACGTGGGCGGTGACGGTGTCGAGCTGCGCCTGCGAGATCAGCGGGCCCATGTCGTTGCCCCAGTCCATGGTCGCGCCCAGCGTCATCGCCTCGGTGCGGGCCACGAACCGCTCGACGAACCGGTCGTAGACCTGGTCGGCGACGAAGATCCGCTCCATCGAGACGCAGAGCTGGCCGGAGTTGGAGAAGGACGCGCGTACGGCGCCCTCGGCCGCCTTCTCCAGGTCGGCGTCGCGCAGCACCAGCAGTGGGTTCTTGCCGCCCAGCTCGAGCGAGCAGCCGATCAGCCGGTCGGCGCAGCCCTTCGCGATGACCCGGCCGGTGGCGGTGGAGCCGGTGAAGCAGACGTAGTCGGCGCGCGCGACGATGGCCCCGCCGATCTCGGGGCCGGGGCCGGCGACGACCTGCCAGAGGTCGCTCGGGAAGCCGGCCTCCTCCAGCAGCTCCTTGGCGAGCAGCGCGCTCAGCATGGTCTGCGCGTCGGGCTTGGCGACGACCGCGTTGCCGGCGAGCAGCGCCGGGAGGCCGTCGCAGAGCGCCATCGTGAACGGGTAGTTCCACGGCGAGATGATGCCGACGACGCCCTTGGGGACCCGGTTGACCTCGACCCGGGTCAGACCGGGCACCACGCCGATCTTGCGCTGGGTGTCGAGGTGCCGGTGCGCCGTACGCCCGTAGTAGCGGGCGGTGAGCGCGACGTGCAGCGGCTCGTCGAAGGCGTGCTTGCGCGCCTTGCCGGACTCCAGCTGGATCAGGTCGATGATCTCGTCCTGGCGGTCCAGGATCAGGTCGTGCAGCCGCAGCAGCGCCGCCGCGCGCCGGTCGAGCGGCGTGCGCGACCAGGCGAGCTGGGCCTTGCGGGCGCGGGCGAACGCCGCGGCGACGTCCTCCTCGCTCGATTGCGGGACGTGCGCCAGCGGCGCGTCGTCCAGCGGAGAGCGCACCTCCGCCGTCCGCCCGGTGGTCGCCACCAGCCGCGCGGTCAGCGCGGCGGTGTACTCCGGCTCCAGCGCGTACGACGCACGCGGGTCGTGCTCGGGGTCGTGCGGCCCGTCGACGACCGGGCCACCGGACGGGGTGGGGTTCTGGGCGCTCATGTACCCGAGAGTAACCGCTACGGCTTGTAGATGGATTTCAGCTCCGTGTAGTGGGCCAGGCCCTCGGGGCCGAACTCGCGGCCGACGCCCGAGCTCTTGAAGCCGCCGAACGGCGCCGCGAAGTCCATCGTGTAGGTGTTGACGCCGTACGTGCCCGTGCGCACCCGGCGCGCGACGTCGAGCCCGGCGTCGACGTCACCGGTCCACACGGTGCCGGCCAGGCCGTACTCGGAGTCGTTGGCGATCCGGACCGCGTCGTCGACGTCGTCGAACGCGATGACCGACAGCACGGGGCCGAAGATCTCCTCCTGCGCGATCCGCATCCGGTTGTCGACGTCGGCGAAGACGGTCGGACGGACGTACCAGCCCGAGGAGAGGCCGTCGGGCATGCCGTTGCCGCCGAGGACGACGCGGGCGCCCTCCTCCTGGCCGAGCGCGATGTACTTCTCGACGCGCTCCTGCTGCCGCTGCGCGACCATCGGGCCGATCTCGGTGGCCGGGTCCATCGGGTCGCCGACCTGCATCGCGCCCACCGTCTCGGCCAGCGCGTCGACCACGGTGGCGTAGTTGGCGCGCGAGGCGAGGATGCGGGTCTGCGCGACGCAGGCCTGGCCGGAGTTCATCAGCGCGGTGAACTTCAGGCCCTCCATGGTCGCGGCCAGGTCGGCGTCGTCGAGCACGATCGCGGCGGACTTGCCGCCGAGCTCGAGCGAGACGCGCTTGAGCTGCTCGCCGCACACCGCGGCGATCCTGCGGCCCGCGGCGGTCGAGCCGGTGAACGCGACCTTGTCGACGCCGGGGTGCGCGACCAGGTGCTCGCCGACTTCGCGGCCTGCGGCCACGATGTTGACGACACCGGCCGGCACGCCGGCCTCCTGGAGCAGCTCGGCCATCAGGTAGGTGTCGAGCGGGGTCTCCGGCGCCGGCTTGACCACGATCGTGCAGCCGGCCAGCAGCGCCGGGACCAGCTTGGACATGATCGTGAACTGCGGGACGTTCCACGGCGGGATCGCCGCGACCACGCCGACCGGCTCGCGGCGTACGACGACGTCGGAGCCGAGCACGCCGGCGCGGGTCTCCTCCCACGGATACGCGCGGGCGATGCCGAGGAACGCCTCGATCTGCATCCACGGCGCGGGCGCCTGGGCGAGGTTCGAGAACGACACCGGGGCGCCCATCTCGGTCGAGATCAGCTCGGCCATCTCGCCGAGCCGGCCGGCGTACAGGTTCGAGAAGCCCTGCACGACCTCGATCCGCTCCTCCGGCGACATCCTCGGCCACGGGCCGTGGTCGAAGGCGTTGCGGGCCGCGGCGACGGCGGCGTCGATGTCGGCGGTGCTGCCCTCCGGCACGGTCGCGACGACCTGCTCGGTGTGCGGCGAGACGACCTCGATGAGGTCGCCGGTGGCGGGGGCGGCCCAGTCGCCGTCGATGAAGAAGGCGTCGCGGTCGAGGGTCATGGGATCTCCTGGGTGTCGACGGGTGTCACGGGGCGAGGGTGAAGAAGTCGGTGAAGCCGGAGGGATCGTGCCGGCCGATGCAGAAGTGCTCGAAGAGGCCGAAGCCCTCCTGGGCGTCGACCCCCTCCTCGTGGCAGAGGGCGCGGCCGACATGGTCGACGCAGCCGAACATGAAGCGGCCCTGCACCGCGTCGTCGGCCAGGTCGTAGGTGACCCGCTCGGCGAAGCCCTCGCCCTTCCACATGCCGTGGATCCAGTCCGGGTCGCCGCCGTAGCCGCCGCCGACGTGGAGGGGTACGGCGAGCCGCGACTCGACCTCCAGGACGACCGGCGTGCCCACGGGCGTCGCGCACCGGATGGTCGCGCCGGCCGGCGTGCGGGTGCCGGACCGGTAGTGCACGTCGATGACCGGCCAGCCGAGCTGCTCGACCCGCCCGTCGTTCCAGACGCGCGTGCAGTCGTTGAGGGTCCGGAAGCCGTCCGGGCTCTCCTGGACGATGACGACGACGGCGTACTCCTCGAACTGCAGGGGGACGTAGAGCCACCACATCCCCTCGAACGGCGGGTCCGAGGGCGCTCCTGGGGGCTCCGCCTCCCCGACGGGGCGGATCCCCCAGGAGCGGTCGCGGCTGCCGAGCCAGACGTCCGGGTCGACGGCGATCTCCTCGCCGTCGATGACGATGGTGCCGCTCCAGGTGCCGAGCTGCGCGAACCGCTGCGCGTCGAGGGTCACCCGGCTGCCGCTGCGCAGCACATGGGGCTGCTCCTGCACGACCTCGCAGGTGCCGTCCCAGGTGAGGTCGACGGCCACGCCCTCGGTCTCCTCCATCACGATCCGCAGCCGGCGCAGCGGGTCGGGGACCTCGATCCGGTAGCTGCCGACCCGCGGGCTCATCCGGTCCTGGTCCATCAGGTCCGAGAGGTGTACGGCGGTCTGCCGGCCGTCGCGGGCGACGAGGACGAACGCGTCCTTGGTGCCGAGGTTGGGGTAGTAGCCCAGGCCGGTGACCACCATGATGTCGCCGGTGCGGTCGTGGGCGTTGAAGTAGTAGCGGTCGTAGAAGTTGCGGTCGCTGCTGTCGGCGTAGGCCAGCGGGAGCGGCGCCTGGTGCAGCGGGAACTCGTCGAGCGCGATGATGTCGCTCACGCGCCCGCCTCCTCGAGCAGCCGGTCGAGCAGCGGCTTGTGGTGGAAGAGCGACTCGATGTCGTCGGGCCGCTCGATCTCGCCGAAGTGGATCTGCCGGGCGCCGGTGCGCATGAAGACGATCGCCCACTGGACGCCGTTGTAGACGTGGTACCAGTGCAGGTCGCCGAGCTCGACGCCGGCGATCCGCTCGTACTCCGCCCTGATGTCCTCCTCGCGCAGGAAGTGCGGCATGCCCGGCAGCTCGAGCATCCCGGCGATCGCCTCGAACACCCGGTGCGCGAACACGATCCACGACACGTCGAGCTCGCGCGGGCCGATCGCGGCCATCTCCCAGTCGAGGACGGCGACCGGCGCGAAGTCGCGGTACATCATGTTGCCGATCCGCGCGTCGCCCCAGGCGAGCACGGCCTCGTCGGTCTGCGGGGTGTTGGCCTCGAGCCAGGCGAGCGCGCGCTCGACGGTCGCGGAGCGGCCGATGTCGGCGACGGCGAAGTCGTACCAGGCCCGCGTGCGCGCGACGTTGCGCTCCAGCAGGGTGGCGCCCTCGTGGTGAGGTGCGAGGAACGCGAAGGTCCGCTCGGCGTCCGGGATGGCGTGCAGCCTGGCCAGCACCGCGACGCTGTTGTCCTGGAGCCGCCGCTGGTCCCCGTGGCTCGCGTCGTGCAGCCAGTTGTCGCCGAAGTTGTAGGGCAGCACGTCCTGCGGCACGACACCCTCGACCCGGTCCATGAGGAAGAACGGCGTCCCGAGCACGTCCCCGGTCGGCTCCATCCAGCGCACGGCCGGCACGGGGACGTCGGTCAGCTCCCCGACGAGCCGCATGGCGTCGTACTGGTCCTGGAGGGCGTAGTTCGCGAAGACCGGCAGGTCCTCGGCGGCCGGAGCCACCCGGGCGACGTACTCCCCGTGCCGGCTCTCCCCGCCCTCGGTCCAGTCGACGTCGAGGACGATCGTCTCCGAGCTCATGCCGTTGGCGTCGATGCCGCTGTGGAGCGTGACGACCGGGTCCGCGCCGTCCGGGAGGACCGTCGCCAGCCACGCGGCCAGCCGGCTCGGCAGGGTGCTCGGGTCCCTGCTCGAGCGCCGCATCCTCATGTCGGCCGGCGGAGGCGCCTGGGTCACGTTCCCTCCCTGGACGGTGCTGTGACGGGGTCTCAGCATCGGTGGAACGTGTTCTAGTTGTCAACGGTGGGGCTAGTGAGGGGCGGGACGGGCATCGTCATATCAGCGCAATTGCGCCGGGATGGCAGCCGAGCCGGGGCAACCACTGCCACAACAGCGCAATTGCGCCGTCATGACAGCCGGACCCGAGCAGACACTGTCAGAACAGCGCAATTGCGCCGGGATGGCAGTCAGGACGGCCCAGACACTGCCCTCACGACCAGCCCGCGCGACCTCCCCACCAGCCCCCGGGAACGACGGTCCAGAGGAGCGTCGTCCCGGCGGGCGCGCCCGCTCACACGATGTCGCGCACCGACACCCGGGCCTCGTCGGCCTCCTGGTCGGTGGGCTGGAGCTGGGAGCGGCGCTCGGCCTCGACCCGGCGCAGGTAGTGGTCGACCTCGTCGGCGGTGCGGTCGGCGTCCCAGCCGAGGGCGCCGGCCATCAGCGCGGCGACCGCAGGGGCGGCGGACACGCCGCGGTCGAAGGTCTCGATGGAGATGCGGGTACGGCGGGTGAGCACGTCGTCGAGGTGGCGGGCGCCCTCGTGGGTGACGGCGTAGACGACCTCGGCGGCGAGGTAGTCCTCGGCGCCCTCCAGCGGCAGGCCCAGCGACCGCTCGGAGGAGATCAACGAGAGCAGGTCGTCCACGAGGCCGCCGTACCGCCCGAGGAGGTGGTCGATCCGGGCGACGTGCAGGCCACTGCGGCGGGCCAGCAGCACCCGCTGGTTCGCGCGGGTCTCCCACTCGGCGGCGCCGACGAGCGGCACCCGGTCGGTGATCGAGGGCCGCACGGCGGAGCCGAGTCCGCCGGAGGCCAGCGAGTGGGCGGCGGCATCGACGGCGTCGCGGCCCATGACGCGGTAGGTCGTCAGCTTGCCGCCGGCGATCATGACCAGGCCGGGCACGGGCGTGACGACGGTGTGCTCGCGCGAGATCCGCGAGGTCGGCTCGGACTCGCCGGAGAGCAGCGGGCGCAGCCCGGCGTACACGCCCTCGACGTCGGAGTGGTCGAGCGGCTCGCGCAGGATCGCGTTGACGTGGCCGAGGACGTAGTCGATGTCGGCCTTCGAGGCGGCCGGGTGCGCCTTGTCCAGCGACCACGGGGTGTCGGTGGTGCCGATGATCCAGTGCCGGCCCCACGGGATCACGAACAGCACCGACGTCTCGGTGCGCACGATGAAGCCCGCCTCCGACCGGATCCGGTCGCGCGGCACCACCAGGTGGATGCCCTTCGACGCCTGCACGTGCAGCGAGCCGCGCCCGCCGACGAGCTCCTGGATCTCGTCGGTCCACACGCCGGCCGCGTTGACGACCACGCGGGCCCGCACCTCGAGGTCGGTGCCGTGCTCCAGGTCGCGCGCGCGTACGCCGACCACGCGCTCGCCCTCGCGCAGGAACCCGGTCACCTTGACCCGCGTCGCGACGTGCGCGCCGTGGGCGGCGGCGGTGCGGGCGAGGGTCACCACGAGGCGGGCATCGTCGACCTGGCAGTCGTAGTACCTGATCGCACCGCTGAGGGAGGCCGGGTCGAAGTCTGGGGCGATCCGCCGCACCGATCGCCGCGAGAGGTGGCGGTGCCGCGGCAGGCCGGAGCCATAGCGCCCGGCGATCGCCATGGCGTCGTACAGCGCGAGGCCGGCGCCGACGTAGGGGCGCTCCCACCCGCGGTGCGTGAGCGGGTAGAGGAACGGCACGGGCCGGACCAGGTGCGGCGCCAGCCGGGTCAGCAGCAGCCCGCGCTCCTGGAGCGCCTCGCGGACCAGCCCGAAGTCCAGCATCTCCAGGTAGCGCAGCCCGCCGTGGATCAGCTTGGACGATCGCGACGACGTGCCGCTGGCCAGGTCGCGCTGCTCGAGCAGCCCGGTCGAGAGGCCGCGGGTGACCGCGTCGAGCGCGGTGCCGACGCCGACGACACCGCCGCCGACCACCAGCACGTCGAGCTCGGGCTGGCCGCCCGGGCCCTGCATCGCCGCGAGGGCGTCGTCACGGGCCGCGGGGCTCAGGGCGCTGGTCCGGCTCATGCGCCCAGTCTCGCAAAGCGGGCCGGCCGCTACTCGACCACGACCTCCACGCGCTGGAACTCCTTGAGCTCGGTGTAGCCGGTGGTGGCCATCGAGCGGCGCAGCGCGCCCATCAGGTTCATGGTGCCGTCGGCGACCCGCGAGGGGCCGAAGAGGATCTCCTCGATGGTGCCGACGGTCCCGAACTGCACCCGCTGGCCGCGCGGCAGGTCGTGGTGGTGCGCCTCGGTGCCCCAGTGGAAGCCGCGGCCCGGGGCGTCGGTCGCGCGGGCGAACGGCGAGCCGACCATCACGGCGTCGGCGCCGCAGGCGATCGCCTTGGCGACGTCCCCGGACTTGCCGATCGAGCCGTCCGCGATCACATGGACGTAGCGGCCGCCGGACTCGTCGAGGTAGTCGCGCCGGGCGGCGGCGACGTCGGCGACCGCCGAGGCCATCGGCACCGCGACGCCGAGGACGGTGCGGGTGGTGTGCGCCGCTCCCCCGCCGAAGCCGACGAGTACGCCGGCGGCGCCGGTGCGCATCAGGTGCAGCGCCGCCTGGTGGGTGGCGCAGCCGCCGACGATCACCGGCACGTCGAGCTCGTAGATGAACTCCTTGAGGTTCAGCGGCTCGGCCTGCGACGACACGTGCTCTGCCGACACCGTCGTGCCGCGGATGACGAACATGTCGACGCCGCCGTCGACGACCGCCTTCGCGAACTCCCTGGTGCGCGCCGGCGACAGCGAGCCGGCGACGGTCACGCCGGACTCGCGGATCTCGCGCAGCCGCTCGACGATCAGCTCGGCCCTGATCGGCTCGCGGTAGATCTGCTGGAGTCGCGCGGTGGCCTCGGCGCCCTGGAGCCCGGCGACCTCCTCGAGCAGCTCGGTCGGGTCCTCGTAGCGGGTCCAGATCCCCTCCAGGTTGAGCACTCCGAGGCCGCCGAACCGGCCCAGCGCGATCGCGGTCGCCGGCGACATCACCGAGTCCATCGGCGCCGCGAGCACTGGGAGCTCGAAGCGGTAGGCGTCGATCTGCCAGGCGGTGCTGACCTCCTCCGGGTCGCGGGTGCGCCGCGAGGGCACGATCGCGATGTCGTCGAAGGAGTAGGCCCGACGGGCCCGCTTGGCCCGGCCGATCTCGATGTCCGTCACCGACCCAGACTATCGAGAACCCCCGGGCAACCCTCCGGGCGTCCCGGCCGGTCGGAGGGGTATGAACACCCGGGTGAGCGCCGCGACGGATTTCGACGGGTTCGTCGCGGCACGCTCGACACGACCGCTGCGGGCGTCGTACCGGCCGGCGTAGTCCACGGCCCAGCGCCGTAGGTCAGCGGCCGGAGTAGTTCGGCGCCTCGACGGTCATCTGCACGCCGTGCGGGTGGCTCTCCTGGAGCGAGGCCTGGGTGATCCGCACGAAGCGGCCCTTGTCCTGCAGCTCGGGGACGGTCCGCGCGCCGACGTAGAACATCGACTGGTTGAGGCCGCCGATGAGCTGGTGCGCGACGGCGGCGAGCGGGCCGCGGTAGGCGACCTGGCCCTCGATGCCCTCGGGGACGATCTTGTCGTCGCTGGCGACCTCGGCCTGGAAGTAGCGGTCCTTGGAGTAGGACTTCTTGCCGCGGCTCGACATCGCGCCCAGCGAGCCCATGCCCCGGTAGGACTTGAACTGCTTGCCGTTGACGAAGACCAGCTCGCCCGGCGACTCCTCGCAGCCGGCCAGCAACGAGCCGACCATGACCGTGTCGGCGCCGGCGACGATCGCCTTCGCGATCTCGCCGGAGTGCTTGAGGCCGCCGTCGGCGATCACCGGGACGCCGGCCGGCTTGCAGGCCAGGGCGGCCTCGTAGACCGCGGTGATCTGGGGTACGCCGACGCCGGTGACCACGCGGGTCGTGCAGATCGAGCCCGGGCCGACGCCGACCTTGACGGCGTCCGCGCCCGCGTCGACGAACGCCTGCGCGCCCTCCTTCGTGGCGACGTTGCCGCCGACGACCTGGACGTGCCGGGTGGCCGGATCGGTCTTGAGCCGCCGGACCATGTCGAGCAGCATCGTGACGTCGCCGTGCGCGGTGTCCGCGACCAGCACGTCGACGCCCGCCTCGACGAGCGTGGTGGCGCGCTGCCAGGCGTCGCCGAAGTAGCCGATGGCCGCGCCGACCATGAGCCGGCCGGCGGCGTCGTACGACGCATGGGGGAACTGCTCGCCCTTGACGAAGTCCTTGACGGTGATCAGGCCGGCCAGGTGGCCCTGGACGTCGACGAGGGGGAGCCGCTCGCGCTTGTGCCGGCGCAGGAGCACGGTGGCGTCCTCGCGGCTGATGTCGGCCGGAGCGGTGATCAGCGGCATCGGCGTCATCACCTCGTCGACCTTGGTCGTCGCCCACTCCGCGACCGGGGTGAAGCGCAGGTCGCGGTTGGTGATGATGCCCAGCAGTCGCTGCTCGCCGTCGACGACCGGGAAGCCGGAGACGCGGTACTCGCCCGCGAGCCGGTCGAGCTGCTCCAGCGTCGCGTCCGGGCCGATCGTGACCGGGTTGGAGATGATGCCGGTCTGGGTCCGCTTCACGAGGTCCACCTGGTAGGCCTGGTCCTCGATCGAGAGGTTGCGGTGCAGCACGCCGAGGCCGCCCTGGCGCGCCATCGCGATCGCCATCCGCGACTCGGTCACGGTGTCCATCGCGGCGCTGACGAGCGGCACGTCGAGGCTGATCTCCCGCGTGAGGCGGGTCCGCATGTCGATGTCCGTCGGCGCGAGGTCGGAGTGGCCCGGCAGCAGGAGGACGTCGTCGTAGGTCAGGCCCAGGCTGGCGAACTTCTCGGGTACCTCCACTCCCCCAGCCTACCGGCGGTGCTTCCCTACGAGCGGATCGGCTTGAGGTCGCGCACGGCGATCCGCACGGTGAGGGTGTCGCCGGCCATCCGGATGCGACCGCGCAGGCCGGCGGCCATCACCATCGGCAGCACCGCCTGGTTGTCGGCCCGGGTGGAGAGCACGATCTCCTCGACGCCCATGCCGTGCGCGAGGCGGGCGGCGTCGACGAGCAGCCTGGTGCCGATGCCGCGGCGTTGGAAGGCCGGGTCGACGTCGAGGTCGACGGCACCGTCGACCCGCACAACCGCCCGGCCCACCACGCTCTCCCCGACCACGGCGGAGACCGAGTCCGCCGCCACGACGTACTCCGGGGCGACGCCCGTGGCGACCCGCCGGCCGCCGCCCGGGGCGGTCGCGCGGTCCCGCTCGAGGACGTCGGTGACCAGGTCGGCGATCGCCGCGCCCCGGGCGTGCTCGGTGGCGGTGAACGGCGCGGTGCGGCTCACCTGCACCTGCACGTCGCCGACGGTCATCTCCATCACGTCCTGCGCGGCCGCGCCGGCCTCGGCGTCGAAGAGCCGGGCCACCACGTCGGGGAACGACGCCGGCCGGGCCAGGATCGAGCGCGCCGCCTGCACGTAGCGGGTGGGCTGGTCGGTGAGCGCGGCCTCGGTGCAGGGCGCGGCGCTGACCGAGTGCGCACCGGAGCGGCCCAGCAGCGCGGCGATCTCCGTCTCGGACCAGCCGTCCGGGGTCTGCAGCACGAGCTCGTCGGTGACCGACTCGACGCCCGGGAAGATCTGCAGCCCGAGGATGTTCACCCCGGCCTCGCCGCAGCTCGCTGCCAGAGCGGCCAGCGCCCCGGGGCGGTCGGGCAGCGTCGTACGAACTCTCCACAGCATGGGGTCAGCGTCTCCTCGCCTCGTTGCGCAATCGCGTCCGGACTGTTTCCGGCGCTTTACGGTAGGGCCCGTGCTGGACGCCGTACGCCGACACCCCGTCGCGCTCGCCGTCGCGGTCGCCGTGCTGGCGCGGCTCCCCGCGCTGACGCGGCCGGTCCGTGCGGACGAGGCCGGCTTCCTGCTGGTCGCGCGGTCGCTCGACCCGCGCCCGGACAGTCCCTACGGGGCGTACTGGGTGGACCGGCCGCCGCCGCTGATCTGGCTCTTCGGCGGCATCGACGCCCTCGGCGGCGCGACCGCGCTGCGCGTGGTCGGCGCGCTGGTGGCGGGGCTGACGGTGCTGCTCGCCGCACGGGTCGCCGCGCTCGCCGGACCGCCGCGCGCGGTGCCGTGGGCGGCCGCGCTCGCCGCCGCGCTGCTCTCCAACCCGATGATCGACGTCGTCGCGGTCAAGGGCGAGCTGCTCGCGCTGCCCTTCCTGCTCGGCGGCATCGCGCTGACCCTGCTCGCGGTCCGGCGCCGCTCGGCGTGGCTCGCGCTGGCGGCGGGCGCGGCGGCCATGTCGGCGGTGGGGCTCAAGCAGAACCTCGCGACCGGGCTGGTCTTCGCCGCCGTCCTGCTGGCGACCGGCGCGCTCACCGGCCGGGGCGCCGGCACCCTCCGGCTCGCCCTCGCGGGCGTCGCGGGCGCGGCCGTCCCGGTGCTGGTCACGATCGGGTGGGCGCGCGCGGAGGGCGTCCGCCTCGGCGAGCTCTGGTACGCCGCCTACGGCTTCCGCACCGACGCGGCCCGCGTGATCGCCGACGGGGCGTCCGACGCACCCGAGCGCCGCGCGCTGATCCTGCTGCTGATCGCGGTCGCGACGATGCTGCTGCCGGTCGTCGCCGGCCCGGTCGCGCACGCCCGCGAGCTGGGGGCCGGCGACCCGCCCCTCGTGGCCGCGACGCTCGCCGTCGTCGTCTTCGACCTGGTGGCGCTGGTGCTCGGCGGCAGCTACTGGCAGGACTACCTGCTGCCGCTGGTCCCCGGCGCCGTGCTCTGCGCCGCGCTGCTCGCCGGCCGTTCGTGCCCGGCCGGGCGCCGGATGCGGATCCTCGTCGCGGCGTCCGGGATCTCGGCCGCGGCGGCGATGGCGTTCTGGCTGGCCTGGAACGCGACCGGGCAGCAGGAGTTCGACGAGGTGCGCACCGGCGAGGCGCTCGCCGAGGCGGCCGAGCCCGGCGACACCCTCGTGGTCTTCGGCGGCCGCGCCGACCTCCAGACGACGAGCGGGATGCCCTCGCCCTACCCGTATCTCTGGAGCCTGCCGATGCGCACCCGCGACCCCGGCTACGCCGAGCTCCGCGCGCTGCTCGCCGGCCCCGACGCCCCCACCTGGCTGGTCGAGTGGGTCGACTTCGACGCCTGGTCGGACGCCGGCGTACCCGAGCTGGAGGAGGTCGTCGGGCGGCGGTACGTCGAGCACGGCACCACCTGCACGGGCCAGCCCATCTACCTGCTCAAGGGAGTCGAGCGGTCACCCCCGAAATGCCGAGTCGGCGCAGTCTCAAACTGAGACTGCGCCGACTCGGCGTTGAACAGGCGGATCAGTGGCCGTGACCGTGGCCGTGACCGGCCGCGGCGGGCTCCTCGTCCTCGGGCTTGTCGACGACCAGGGTCTCGGTCGTGAGCAGCATGCCCGCGATCGAGGTGGCGTTGACCAGCGCGGAGCGGGTCACCTTCACCGGGTCGAGCACGCCCTGGGCGACCAGGTCGCCGTACTCGCCGGTGGCGGCGTTGTAGCCGTTGCCCTCGCCGAGCTCGCGGACCTTGGTGGTGATGACGTAGCCGTTCTCGCCGCCGTTCTCGGCGATCCAGCGCAGCGGCTCGTCGGCCGCCTTGCGGACGATCCGGACTCCGGTCGCCTCGTCGCCGGAGAGGCCGAGGTCGTCGCCGAGGACCGACACCGCGTGCACGAGCGCGGAGCCGCCGCCGGCGACGATGCCCTCCTCGATCGCGGCGCGGGTCGCGGAGACGGCGTCCTCGATGCGGTGCTTCTTCTCCTTCAGCTCCACCTCGGTGGCGGCGCCGACCTTGACCACGCACACGCCGCCGGCCAGCTTCGCGAGGCGCTCCTGGAGCTTCTCGCGGTCCCAGTCGGAGTCGGTGGACTCGATCTCGGCCTTGATCTGGTTGACCCGACCCTCGACCTCGGCGTGGTCGCCGGCGCCGTCGACGATCGTGGTGTTGTCCTTGGTCACCACGACGCGGCGAGCCTGGCCGAGCACCTCGAGGCCGACCTGGTCGAGCTTGAGGCCGATCTCCGGGGCGACGACCTGACCGCCGGTCAGCGTCGCGATGTCCTGCATCATCGCCTTGCGGCGGTCGCCGAACGCCGGGCTCTTGACCGCGACGGCGTTGAACGTGCCGCGGATCTTGTTCACGACCAGGGTCGAGAGCGCCTCGCCCTCGACGTCCTCGGCCAGGATGAACAGCGGCTTGCCGGCGCCGATCACCTTCTCCAGCAGCGGGAGCAGCTCGGCGACAGCCGAGATCTTGCCCTGGTGCAGCAGGATGTAGGGGTCGTCGAGGACGGCCTCCATGCGCTCCGGGTCGGTCACGAAGTACTGGCTGATGTAGCCCTTGTCGAACTGCATGCCCTCGGTGAACTCGAGCTCGGTGCCCATGGTGTTGGACTCCTCGACGGTGATGACGCCGTCCTTGCCCACCTTGTCGAAGGCCTGCGAGAGCAGGTCGCCGATGTGGCCGTCGCGGCTGGAGATCGTGGCGACCGACGCCATGTCCTCCACCGACTCGACCTCGCGGGCGGCCTCCTTGAGGGCGTCGCCGACGGCCTCGGCCGCGGCGTCCATGCCCCGCTTGAGGCTCATCGGGTTCGCGCCGGCGGCGACCGCGCGCAGGCCCTCGTGGACCATCGCCTGGGCCAGGACGGTCGCGGTCGTCGTACCGTCGCCGGCGACGTCGTTGGTCTTGGTGGCGACCTCCTTGGTGAGCTGCGCACCGAGGTTCTCGAACGGGTCGTCCAGCTCGATCTCACGCGCGACGGTCACGCCGTCGTTGGTGATGGTCGGGGCGCCCCACTTCTTGTCCAGGACGACGTAGCGGCCCCTCGGGCCGAGCGTCACCTTGACGGTGTTGGCGAGCGCGTCGACGCCGCGCTCGAGCGCACGGCGGGCGCTCTCGTCGAACTCCAGGATCTTGGGCATGACTCTCCCTTGTCAGGAACTTGTCAGGAAACGAGATCGGGTCGTGTGCCCGAGAGCGCGCCATGGCGCGTCGTCAGGCACACGACCCGGTGGAACTCAGGAAACGACCGCGAGGACGTCGCGCGCGGAGAGGATGAGGTACTCCTCGCCGGCGTACTTGACCTCGGTGCCGCCGTACTTGCTGTAGATGACCTTGTCGCCGACGTTCACGTCCAGCGGGACGCGGTTGCCGTTGTCGTCGATCCGGCCGGGGCCGATGGAGAGGACCTCGCCCTCCTGGGGCTTCTCCTTGGCGGTGTCCGGGATGACCAGGCCCGAGGCCGTGGTCTGCTCGGCGTCGAGCGGCTTGACGACGATGCGGTCCTCGAGGGGCTTGATGTTGACCGACACTCCTGATCAACCTCCACTTTCTGGGACTTCGTGACTGATGGGTGGTGCACGTCTGGCGCTTGCGGTTCTGGTGCGCCGTCGCGGGGGTCGCACCGGGTCGCAAGCGCTGGCACACTCACGGGGAGAGTGCCAGATCAGAAACTAGCACTCTCCTCCATTGAGTGCCAGAGCGGGTCGTACGGGAAGATCCGGGGATGGACCTCGACGCGTTCCGGTGGCTGCTCACCGCCGACGGCCAGGCGCTGTTGGCCGAGGCCGACCGGGAGCTGCGGAGCGCCGACGACTCGCTGGCCGCGCTGACCCGGCTGCGGCGTACGGCGGCGCCCGAGCACGCCGCGGCCGCACTGACCCAGGCCACGCTGCGGGAGCGGGGGCGGGAGAAGTTCGGCGACCTGGCCGAGCGGATGTACTTCACCCCCGAGGGGCTGGAGCAGTCCACCCGGCTGCGCGTCGCCGAGCACCGCGCCGCCCGGCTGGCGGCGGCGTCGACACAGAGCCTCATCGACCTCGGGTGCGGCATCGGCGGCGACCTGCTCGCCGCGGCCCGCGCCGGCATCGTGTGCGCGGGCGTCGACCTGGACCCGGTGCGGGTCGAGGTCGCCCGCGCCAACCTGTCCGCCGCCGGCCTGCCGGGCGCGGTGCAGGTCACGGACGCGACGACGGTCGACACGACGCCGTTCGACGTCGCGTTCGCCGATCCCGCCCGTCGTACGGCGCGCGGCCGGACCTTCGACGTGGCCGGCTGGACTCCCCCATGGCCGTTCGTCGAGGGCCTGCTCGGCCGCGACGCGTGCGTGAAGGTCGCGCCGGGGATCCCGCACGGGCTGGTCCCGGCCGGGGTCGAGGCCGAGTGGGTCAGCGACCACGGCGAGGTGAAGGAGGCCGCGCTGTGGTCGGGCCGGCTGGCCACGACCGCGCGGCGGGCGACGGTGATCGGCGAGGGCGGCCTGGCGACGCTGACCGCGGAGGACGACCCGGGCGCGCCGGTGCGCCCGATCGGCGGGTTCCTCTACGAGCCGGACGGCGCGGTGATCCGCGCCGGGCTGGTGACCGCGGTGGCGGCCGGGGTGGACGGCGGGCTGGTCGACGAGCACATCGCCTACGTGACCTCGGACGGGTCGTTCCGCACGCCGTTCGCCCGGGGCTACCGGGTGCTCGAGGAGCTGCCGTACCGGGAGAGGGCGCTGAAGGCCGCCCTGCGCGAGCGCGGCGTCGGGCGGCTGACCATCAAGAAGCGAGGCGTGGACGTGGTGCCGGACCAGCTGCGCAAGCGCCTGGACCTGCGCGGGGACGGGGAGGCGACGATCGTCCTCACGCGGGCCCGAGGCCACGGGGTTGCGCTGCTGGTCCGGCCGTTCTAGCGGCTGCGGGTTTCCCCGGATAACCGGTGAAACCCGCACGACACGCCGGCAGGTACCGACGTGTCGTGCGGGTGTTGGCTGTCAGGTCACCGTCAGACGGGCTGGGGAACCGCCCGGGGCGACTCGCTGCCGTTCTCCTGGCGGGCCTTCCTCGCGTGCCAGAGGCCGAGGCCGAAGAGCACCAGCAGGACGGCCGCGCCGACGAAGGCGGCGATGGCGGCGATGCCGGCGATGGTGCCGATCGTGGCGAACGCGTAGCCGTAGAGGAGCAGGCCGCGCAGCGTGTTGCCCATGAAGAGCGACTGCCGCAGATCCATCCACGCCTGGGCCTCGTCCTTCTGCGCCTGGGTGGCGTTCGGGTTCTCGGCGAGGGCGGCCGAGAGCTCGCGGCCCTTCGCGCTGGCCTCCTCGTAGGTGACCGGCTCGCCGGCCAGCGCCTCACCCTGCGAGTTCATGTGGGCCTGGATGTAGTTGTCGGCGTAGGCCTTGGCCTCGGCGCCGGTGTCCAGGACGCTGCCGCCGTAGGGCTTGAGGGCATCGGCGTCGGCCTTGGGGAGACTGCTGAGCGCGTCGCCCT
Source organism: Nocardioides hungaricus (assembly GCF_054782915.1). Classification (NCBI taxonomy): domain Bacteria; kingdom Bacillati; phylum Actinomycetota; class Actinomycetes; order Propionibacteriales; family Nocardioidaceae; genus Nocardioides; species Nocardioides hungaricus. The sequence goes on from NZ_BAAGRO010000019.1 coordinate 223,360, forward strand.
CCGGCATCACGATGTCCTGCTGGGTGAACTGGGCCTCGACCTGGTCACCGATGAACACGTTCGCCCAGGTGAGCAGGCCACCAGCCATGAGGAGAACGGCGGCCAGGGCCAGACCCGTCCACGAGATCAACTTGTCGAATGCCGAGCGCATCGTGCGCCTCCCTTGATTGGCGGGGATTCCCTTTCGCTCCTCGCTTCGACCACAACGTTAGAAATCGCGGAGGGCGAGGTGCAGGGCCGCAAGGAGGGAGCCCTCGGGACCTAGGTCCCGAGGCCCTGTCTCTCGGCTCCGATCGTCGTGTCGTCGCCGTGTCCGGTGTGGACGACCGTGTCGCCGGGAAGGGCGAAGAGCCGGGCCCGGATGGACTCCTTGATCAGGTCGGCGTCGGAGTAGGAGCGGCCCGTGGCACCCGGCCCGCCCCGGAACAGCGTGTCGCCGGTGAACACGCAGCCGAGGTCGGGCGCGTAGAGGCACACCGCACCGGGTGCGTGCCCGGGCGTGTGCAGCACCTCCAACGCCGTACCCCCCACTTCGATGCGTACGCCGTCGGCGAGATCGAGGTCCCAGAGGTGGTCGCTGTGAGTGAGCTCCCAGAGCGGCTTGTCGGCCGGGTGCAGCATGATCGGGGCGCGCACCCGCTCCCGCAACTGCGGCGCGACCCGGACATGGTCGTCGTGGGCGTGGGTGCACACGATCGCCTTGACCGTGCGGTCCCCCACGACCGCGAGGATGCCCTCGACGTCGTGGGGCGCGTCGATCACCACGCACTCGGCGTCGTCGCCGACCACCCACACGTTGTTGTCGACCTCGAAGGTCTGCCCGTCCAGGCTGAAGGTGCCGCTGGTGATCCCGTGGTCGACCCGAGCCGTCACAGGATCACCACGCTGCGGAGTACGTCGCCATGATGCATCCGCTCGAACGCCGCCTCGACGCCCCCGATCCCGATCTCCTCGGTCACGAACCCATCCAGGTCCAGCCGCCCCTGCCGGTACAGGTCCACCAGCAGCGGGAAGTCCCGAGACGGCAGACAGTCGCCATACCAGCTGGACTTCAACGACCCGCCCCGACCGAACACGTCGATCAACGGCAGATCCGGCACCTTCATGTCGGGAGTGGGTACGCCGACCAGCACCACCGTGCCCGCAAGGTCGCGTGCATAGAACGCCTGCCGCCAGGTCTCCGGCCGGCCGACCGCATCGACGACCACGTCCGCGCCGAACCCGCCGGTCAGCTCCTGGATCGCCGCGACGACCCCCATGTCACCGTCGGTCTGGGAGGAGTCCACGGTGTGCGTGGCGCCCATCCGCCGCGCGGCCACGAGCTTCTTCGCGTCGATGTCCACCGCGATGATCGGAGACGCACCCGCCAGCGCCGACCCGGCGATCGCCGCGACACCCACGCCACCGCAGCCGATCACGGCCACCGACTTCCCCCGCGTGACCGCGCCGGTGTTGATCGCCGCACCGATGCCCGCCATCACGCCGCAGCCCAGCAGGCCCACCGCGGCCGGCCGCGCGGACGGGTCGACCCGCGTGCACTGCCCCACCGCGACCAGCGTCTTCTCCGCGAACGCCCCGATCCCCAACGCCGGCGAGAGCTCGGTGCCGGCATCGGGACCCTCAGCGAGCGTCATCTTCTGGGTGGCGTTGTGGGTCGCGAAGCAGTACCACGGCTCACCCCGGTCGCACGCCCGGCAGTCGCCGCACACCGCCCGCCAGTTCAACACCACGAAGTCACCCGGCGCCACCGTCGTCACGTCCGGCCCGACCGCCTCGACCACGCCCGCGGCCTCGTGACCGAGCAGGAACGGGAAGTCGTCGTTGATCCCACCCTCCCGATAGTGCAGGTCGGTGTGGCAGACCCCGCACGCCTGCACCCTCACCAGCGCCTCCCCCGGACCCGGGTCCGGCACGTTGATCGTCGTCAGCTCCACCGGCCGACCCTTCCCACGGGCGACCACGCCCTTCACCTGATGCATGGGCCCAGCCAACCGGATCGGGCGAGAATTGCAACCATCTCGTACCAGATCGCGTCTGGGTGGTGTGCTGACGGAGCGGACGGGGGTGACGGCGGTGGATCGGGACACCGACTTCACGGCCTACCTCGAGGCGAGGCAGGCCCGGCTCCTGCGCACGGCGTACCTGCTCACCGGCGACCGGCACCGGGCCGAGGACCTGCTGCAGACCTCGCTGGCGAGGCTGTACCTGGCGTGGGACAAGGTGCGCGACCGGGGCTCGGTGGACGCCTACGTGCGCCGGATCATGGTCAACGAGAACAACTCGCTCTGGCGGCGCGGCTGGCGCCGCCGCGAGCTGCCCACGGACCGGCTGCCCGAGACGGCGCCCTTCCACGACACGTACGACGAGGGCGTCGGCGCCGAGGTGTGGCGGGTCGTGCAGACCCTGCCGCGCCGGGCGCGGGCCGTCGTCGTGCTGCGGTACTACGAGCAGCTGACCGAGGCCGAGACCGCGGAGGTGCTCGGCATCTCCGTCGGCACGGTCAAGTCCCAGTGCAGCCGGGCCCTGGCCACGCTGCGAGAGCGCATCGGGGAGGAGACGCGATGAGTCAGGCCATGATGGAGCGCGAGCTGGCCCGCCGGGCCGAGGGCGTGCACGGCGCGCCGCTCTCCCTCGACGACGTCCGGAGCAGGGCGGTGTCGATCCGGCGCCGCCGCCGCGCGGCCGTGACCGGTGCCGTCGCCGCCGTGGTGGCGCTGGTCGTGATCGTGCCGACGATCCTCGCCGGCGGGAACGGCCCCGGGTCGAAGGCGCCCGAGCCGGCGCCCCCGGCGCCCGGCCGCGCCGCCGTACTCCAGGACGGCACGCTGACCCTGCCCGACGGCGGGACGGTCGCCCTCGACGTCGACAACGCCGACGTGCTGCAGCTCGGCGTGCTGACCGACGGCCGGATCGTGCTGGCCACGCAGAAGCCCTACGCCGTCGGGATCTACGCGCCCGACGGCACGCTCGATCGGCAGTACCCCGTCGCGTCCAACGCGATCACGATGAGCGCGACCGACGACGCGGTCGCGTGGATCGGCGCGGGCGACACGATCCAGATCCTGCTGGCCGGCAGCTCCGAGCCGATCTCGCTCGGCGAGCTGGGGTACTCGGAGGAGGTGGTGCCGGCCATCGACGCCGTGATCGGCGGCGACCGTGTCCTCGTCGGCAACGGGAACGTCACGACGGCCGAGTACACCACGAGCGGTGCTCGCCCACTGGCCGACGACGGGTTCAGGGTGACGGACGTGAGCCCCGACGGCGCGCTCTGGGCGGTGCAGTACGCCGACCGGGCCAACGAGCAGTACGGCTGCGCGGGGCTCTACGACCCGGCGGCCGCGGAGATGGTGGCGCGGAGCTGCGAGACGGCGGGTCTGCGGTTCTCCCCCGACGGGAAGCACCTGCTGGGTGGCTTCTTCGAGAACAACATGGCCGGCGCGGTCTCCGTCTACGACCTCGACCTCGAGCAGGTCGGCACGTTCCGCCCCGCTGGCAGGACCAACGTGGTCGCGGCCGCCTCCTGGGCGGACGCCGAGCACCTCCTCGTCGCCGAGGTGGACTACGAGACCTTCGAGTGGACCCTGGCGCAGGTCGGGCTCGACGGCAACGGCCGGGAGGTCGTCGTACCGACCCGGACCGGCGACGGCCCGGAGAGCGTCGATGAGTTCCTCCTCTCCGAATGATCCGGAGGGTGTAGCCGAAAGTCGGAGGCATCCGGACGGCGATGGTCGCTAGGGTCGGGGATCGTGTTCGCATCCCTCGGTCGTCTCATGTCCCGTCGTCCCTGGTTCGTCATCGCCGCGTGGCTGGTGCTCGCCGTCGCCGTCGTCTCGCTGGCACCGGCGCTGCAGACCACGCAGGAGGAGACGGAGTTCCTGCCCGACAAGTACGAGTCGGTGCAGGCCGCCCAGGTCCAGGAGGAGAAGTTCCCCGGCGCCACCACGCCGGCCGCGCTGATCGTCTTCGAGCGCGCGGACGGCGGGAAGCTCAGCCAGGACGACCGGGCCCAGGTGGACAGCATCGCGAAAGAGCTCGGCCCGCAGCTCGGTGAGGCGACCTTCGTCCAGCAGGTCGTGACCGTCGGCCCCGACGGCCAGCCCAACGTGTCCGAGGACGGGAAGGTCCAGATCGGCATCGTCGGCCTCGCCGAGAACGCCACGGGCTTCGACCCGCAGGCGTTCGAGGACGCCAAGGCGATGCGCGCCGACCTCACCGACCTCACCGACGGCACCGGCCTGACGGCGCAGACCACGGGCTCGGTCCCGCAGGGCCTGGACTCCCAGGAGTCCGGCGACCGGGCGCTCGCCATCGTCGGCATCGCGACCATCGTGCTCATCGTCGGCCTGCTCGCGATCATCTTCCGCAGCGTGATCATCTGCCTGATGCCGGTGGTCGTGGTGACCATCGTGTCGCTGGTCGCCACCGGCCTGATCGGCTGGGCCAACGAGGCGTTCGACCTCAAGGCCGACTCCTCGATCGAGACCATCCTCGTCGTCGTCCTCTACGGCATCGGCACCGACTACATCCTGTTCTTCCTGTTCCGCTACCGCGAGCGGCTGCGCCAGGGCGAGGACACCCGCGCCTCGGTCGTCCACGCGCTCGAGCGCGCCGGCGAGGCGATCGCCTCTGCCGGTGGCGCGGTGATCGTCGCGTTCCTGGCCCTGCTGCTGAGCTCGCTGGGCATCTTCAAGGCGATCGGCCCCGCGCTGGCGATCGCGGTCGCCGTCACACTGCTGGCCGCGCTCACGCTGGTGCCGGCCGTGGTGACCGTGCTCGGCCGGGCGCTGTTCTGGCCGTCGAGGAAGTGGCGCGAGGAGCCCAAGGGCGCCCGCTTCGCGCGGATCGGCGACTCCCTGGGCCGGCGTCCGGGCGCCTTCGCCGCCGTCTCCGGCGGCGTACTCGCCGTGCTCGCGGTCTTCGCGTTCAGCTTCAACCCGTCCTTCGACTTCAACTCCAGCCTGCCCGACGACGTCGAGTCGACCGAGGCGCTGCAGACCTTCCAGGACCACTTCGCCGCCGGCGCCAGCGAGCCGGTGCCGGTGATCCTCCGGTCCGACGACGGCCCGATCGAGCAGGGCGACCTCGACGCCTTCGGCACCGCGCTGGAGAAGGCCGACGGCGTGGCCCAGGTCTACCCCGGGCAGCCGTCCGAGGACGGCACGGCCGCGCAGTTCAGCGTCGTGCTCGACAGCGACCCGGCCTCCGACCAGGCGCTCGAGGACGTCAAGGGGCCGATCCGCGACGCCGCGCACGCCGCCGCGCCGGACGGCACCGAGGCGCTCGTCGGCGGTACGCCGGGCGTCTTCGCCGACCTCCAGTCCGCGATGGTCCGCGACTACAAGGTGGTGTTCCCGGTCGCCGCGCTGGTGATCATGCTGATCCTCGCGCTGCTGCTGCGCAGCCTGGTCGCGCCGCTCTACCTGATGGCGGCGGTCGGCCTCAGCTTCGCGGCGACCCTCGGCGCGACCGTGATCGTCTTCCAGGGCATCGGCGGCGACTCGGGCCTGATCTTCATGCTGCCGATCTACATCTATCTCTTCGTGACGGCGCTGGGCACCGACTACAACATCTTGATGATCGCGCGACTACGGGAGGAGGCGCGCGAGGGCCGGGCGCCTCGGACCGCGGCCGCCGAGGCGGTCAAGCACGCCGGTCCGACCATCGCCGCGGCGGGCGTCATCCTGGCCGGCACCTTCGCCTCGCTGATGCTGAGCGGCAACAGCCTGATGATGTCGATGGGCTTCGCGCTGTCGTTCGGCATCGCCATCGCGGCGTTCGTGATGGCGATGTTCCTGACACCGGGCATCACCGCGCTGCTCGGCCACCTCGCCTGGTGGCCGGGCCACGAGGACGAGAAGGCACCCAAGGAGCTGTCCGAGGTGCCGTCAGACCAGCCGTCAGACCCGCCGTCAGACCAGGACGTCGGTCACCGGTAGCGAGGAGTCGGCGGGGAGGTCGAGCGCGGACGGCGTCCGCCCGCGCGCGACCAGCTCCGCGCCCAGCGCGGCGACCATCGCGCCGTTGTCGGTGCACAGGCCGGGGCGCGGGACCCGCACGCGGATCCCCCTCGACGCGGCCCGCTCCTCGGCCATCGCGCGCAGCCGGGAGTTCGCCGCGACCCCGCCGCCGATGAGGATGTCCTCGATCCCCTCGGTCAGGGCAGCGTCGATCGCCTTGCGGGTCAGCACGTCGCAGACCGCCTCCTGGAACGACGCCGCGACGTCGCTGACCGGCACCGGCTCCCCCGACCGCTCGCGCGCCTCGACCCAGCGCGCGACGGCGGTCTTGAGACCGGAGAACGAGAAGTCGAACCGGTGCCGCTCCAGATCCCTGCGGGACGTGAGGCCGCGCGGGAAGTCGACGTACACGCGGTCGCCCTCGCGCGCGGCCCGGTCGATGTGCGGGCCGCCGGGGAACGGCAGGCCGAGCAGCCGCGCGACCTTGTCGAACGCCTCCCCCGCGGCGTCGTCGATGGTCGCGCCGAGCGGCTCGACGCCGGCCGTCACGTCGGTGACGCGCAGCAGCGAGGAGTGGCCGCCGCTGACCAGCATCGCCAGGCACGGCTCCGGCAGCGGGCCGTGCTCGAGCTGGTCGACCGCGACGTGGGCGGCGAGGTGGTTGACGCCGTAGACCGGCTTGCCGAGCCCGAGCGCCAGCGCCTTGGCGGCGGCGACGCCGACCATCAGCGCGCCGGCGAGGCCGGGCCCGCTGGTGACGGCGATCGCGTCGACGTCGCGCAGCCGGACGCCGGCGGTCTCGCAGGCCCGCTCGATGGTCGGGACCATCGCCTCGAGGTGCGCCCGGCTGGCGACCTCGGGCACGACACCGCCGAAGCGCGCGTGCTCCTCGACGCTGCTCGCGACCGCGTCGGCCAGCAGCGTGGTGCCGCGGACGATCCCGACACCGGTCTCGTCGCAGGACGTCTCGATGCCGAGGACCACGGGCTCACTCTGGCGCTCGCTCATGGCGCTCATCCTCTCCCGCCGCCGCAACCGGGGCCCAGGCCGCGGCGGAGCACGACCGCGGTGGCGCCGTCGCGGTAGTAGCGGCGGCGCCGGTCGACCTCGACGAACCCGCGGGCGGCGTAGAACGCCAGCGCGCCGGCGTTGTCCTCGCGGACCTCGAGCAGCAGCCGGTCCGCGCTCGCCGCTCGGGACGCTTCGACGACCGCGTCGAGGAGCGCGGTCGCGAGGCCGGTACGCCGGTGCGGCGGGTCGACCGCGATCCGCTGGAGCTCGGCGATGTCGCCGACGATGCTGGCGACCGCGTGCCCGACCACGGTGCCGCCGGACTCGGCCACGAGGTAGTGAATGGTCGGCAGCGTGCCGCGGATCCCCTCCTCGACCAGGCCCGCCGACCAGGCGTCGGCGCCGAGGCACTCCTGCTCCAGCGCCGCGACCGCGCCGACGTCGTCGGCCGCCGCCGGCCGGATGGTCACGAGACGCGCTTCGGCGCGTGCGGCGCCTCGGCGTCCGGGCGGCGCAGGTAGAGCGGCTCCGGGTCGCGCAGCTCCGCGCGCTCCTCGGCGACCGCGCGGGCCAGCCACCCGGCGCTCGGGACGGACGGGCCGACCCGGTGCGGGAAGGCGTCGGGGTAGAGCTCGCCGCCCGGCCCGACCACCGGCGCGGCGGTGGCCAGGTCGGCCGGCCGGCCGACGACCGGGCCGTCGAGGCGCTCCCCGCCGGCGTCGTACCGCGCGAGGTAGACCTCCTTGCGGCGCGCGTCCGTCGCCACTGCGAACTCGCCGGACACGGCGCCGGTCGCGACCGCCTCGACCGCGAGGACGTCGAGCGAGCAGACGCCGTACACCGGGATCTCGAGCGCGAAGCCGAGCGTCCGCGCGGTCACCAGCCCGACCCGCAGGCCGGTGAACGGCCCGGGGCCGACGCCGACCGCGATCGCGGTGAGGTCCTGGCGCACGATGCCCGCCTCGGCCATCGCCCGCTCGATGAGCGGGGCGAGCTGCTCGGCGTGCTTCATCGCCCGCTCGGCGGTCAACTCGACGACCACGTCGTCACCGTCGTGGAGGGCAACGGTGACAAGCGGTGTTGCCGTGTCGAGGGCGAGGAGCACGCGCCGAGGCTAACCCGTTACGCAACGCTGGCCGATCTGTGGATCTTTCGTGACCCGGCCGTGGAAGTCGGCCCCCTACTGTTCTGGTTGTCGGCAGGGGGAACACTCCGACACCGGAAGTACACCGGAAGCCCGCAGGGACCTCAGGGGGGTCGGGCCGCCGGTTTGAAACTCGGAGAGGACCGCCACCACGCGGAGCATGGGGATCCGCGGGCGCGCTGGGGGGAGCGTCAACGGCAGGTCCATACGAAGGCCCGTTCCGCGCGCTCGGTTTCCCGAGAAGGCGGAGCGGGCCTTCTCCCATTTCCGGCCCGTCTCCGACCGCGGGCGCGGCCCCCGATAGCGTGGCCCGCAGTCGTCGCGTCCTGCGAATGAGGGGTCGAGAGTGCTGGTCCTGCACGCGTTCTGGTCACCGGGCGAGGGGCTGCGCCTCTGGGCGGAGGACTCCGGCCGCACGGTCAAGAGCCCGAGCCAGGCGCTGCGCGCGGACCGGCCGCACCCGTTCGCCGCGACCGCGGACGCGCTGGGCGAGATCCACGCCGGCAAGCCGGGCGAGGCCGTGCTCCGGCTGCCGTCGCTGCGGACCGCACCGATCGACTCGCCCGAGCTGGTCCGGGTCACTCCGCGCCCGGCGCCCCGCACCGAGCCGGCGCTGCTGTCCTGGCGGGTCCCGGTCGTCTGCCTGGACCCGGCCGCGGCGCTGTCCTGGCTGACCCAGGCCGGCCCCGACGGCGGCTCGACGGTCCGGTACGGCGCCTCGGTCGCTCATCTCGCGGACCTCGCGGCCTTCGCCCGCGAGCTCGCCGAGCGCGGCCGCGTGCTCCCCACGCTGGCCGACCCCGACCCCGACCCCGACCCCGACCCCGACCCCGACCCCGACCCCGACCCCGACCCCGACCCCGATGCCGGGCCGGTCGCGCGCTGGCGGCCGGTCCTGCACGGCCCCGACGTGGTCGCCCTGGGCGCGCTGGTCCAGGCGATGCCGCCGGTGTGCCGCGCCGTGCCGGGTGTCGAGGACGCGCACCACCTGGCCAACGACGCGCTGCACGCGCTGACCGACGCCGCGGTCCGGGAGCGGCTGCGCTCGGCGCCCGACCCGCTGCCGCCCCGCCGCGGACGCCGGCCCCGGCGACTGCCCGCCGGCGAGGCGTGGCTGGCGGCGCTGCGGTCGCCCGACGGGCGGTTCGACGCCGACGAGGCCGAGCTGGCCGAGCTGGAGCGGGCGCTGCGGCCGTGGGCCGAGGTCGGCGTCGGGACGGTCGGCCCGGCGCGGGCCGTGTTCCGGCTCGGCGACACCGAGCCGGGCACCGAGGCCGACGGGTGGCGGCTGGAGTTCCTGCTGCAGTCGACCCAGGATCCGAGCCTGCTGGTGCCCGCGGCCCAGGTGTGGCGCGACGACGGCGGCCTGGGCCGGTGGCTGGCCCGCCCGCAGGAGCTGCTGCTGGGCGAGCTGGGCCGGGCCTGCCGGATCTACCCCGAGCTCGAGCCGGGGCTGCGGCAGGCGACCCCCGACTCGCTCGAGCTGGACGTCGACGGGGCGCATCACTTCCTCGCGAGCGCCGCGCCCGCCCTGGACGAGGCGGGCTTCGGCGTACTCCTGCCGTCGTGGTGGGACCGTCGAGCGCGGCTGGGGCTCAAGCTGTCGGCGTCCACCCCGGTCGACGGGGTCGTGGAGAAGGGCACCGCCTTCGGGCGCGACCAGCTGATGGACTTCCGCTGGCAGCTCGCCGTCGGCGACGACACCCTGACCGACGAGGAGATCGCGGCGCTGGCCGAGGCGAAGGCCCCGCTGATCCGGCTGCGCGGCCGCTGGGTCGCCGTCGACCCCGAACAGCTGCAGCGCGGGCTGGAGTTCCTCCGGCGCACCCCCACCGGTCAGCAGACCGCGGGCGAGCTGCTCGCGATCGCGGTCAGCCACCCCGACGACGTGGACACCCCGCTGCCGGTGACCGACGTGCGCGCCGACGGCTGGCTCGGCGCACTCCTCGACGGCACCGCGGCCCAGTCGCTGGCGCCGGTGGCGCTGCCCGAGGAGTTCGCCGCGACGCTGCGCCCCTACCAGGAGCGCGGGCTGGCCTGGCTGGAGTTCCTGTCCTCGCTCGGGCTCGGCGCCTGCCTGGCCGACGACATGGGGCTGGGCAAGACCGTGCAGCTGCTCGCGCTGGAGTCCGCGCACCGGGCCGAGCAACCAGACGCCGTACCGACGCTGCTGCTGTGCCCGATGTCGCTGGTCGGCAACTGGCAGCGGGAGGCCGCGAAGTTCGCGCCGACGCTGCGCGTCTACGCCCACCACGGCCGGGAGCGGCTGCGCGGCGAGGGGCTGCGCGAGCGGCTGGCCGGGACCGACCTGATGGTCACGACCTACGCCACGGCCGCCCGGGACGTCGACGAGCTGGTCGACCTGGAGTGGCACCGGATCGTGCTGGACGAGGCGCAGGCGATCAAGAACAGCCTGTCGCAGACCGCGAAGGCCGTCCGCCGGCTGTCCGCCGCGCACCGCGTCGCGCTCACCGGTACGCCGGTGGAGAACCGGCTCGCCGAGCTCTGGTCGATCATGGACTTCCTCAACCCCGGGATGCTGGGCTCCCCCGAGCTGTTCCGAACCCGCTACGCGATCCCGATCGAGCGGCACGGCGCGACCGAGCCGGCCGAGCGGCTGCGAGCCGTCACCCGGCCCTACGTGCTGCGCCGGCTCAAGACCGACCCGGCGATCATCGACGACCTGCCCGAGAAGATCGAGCTCAAGCAGTACTGCCGGCTCACCGTGGAGCAGGCCTCGCTCTACCAGTCCGTGGTCGACGAGATGATGGAGCGGATCGAGCAGTCCGACGGCATCGAGCGGCGCGGCAACGTGCTGGCCGCGATGACCAAGCTCAAGCAGGTGTGCAACCACCCGGCCCAGATCCTGCACGACCGCTCCGAGGTCGGCCGCCGGTCCGGCAAGGTGATCCGGCTGGAGGAGATCCTCGAGGAGATCCTGGCCGAGGGCGACCGGGTGCTCTGCTTCACCCAGTTCACCGAGTTCGCGGAGCTGATGCTGCCGCACCTGTCCGCCCGGTTCGACACCGACGTGGCCTACCTGCACGGCGGTACGCCGAAGAAGCGGCGCGACGAGATGGTGACCCGCTTCCAGTCCGGCGACGGGCCGCCGATCTTCCTGCTCTCCCTCAAGGCCGGCGGCACCGGCCTCAACCTGACCGCGGCCAACCATGTGATCCACCTCGACCGGTGGTGGAACCCGGCCGTCGAGAACCAGGCCACCGACCGGGCCTTCCGGATCGGGCAGCGCCGCAACGTCGAGGTCCACAAGTTCATCTGCACCGGGACCCTCGAGGAGAGGATCGACGACATGATCGAGGAGAAGAGGGCGCTGGCCGACCTCGTCATCCGCGACGGGGAGGGCTGGCTGACCGAGCTGTCCACCGCGGACCTGCGGCAGGTGTTCGCGCTCGGCGAGGGGGCCGTCGGTGAGTAGCTCCGGGTTCTTTCCGATAGCCAAGCCCCGGGCCGTCGACGGCGGGCTCAAGGCCCGCAGCAAGCGGGGCGCGATCGCCCAGTCCTGGTGGTCGGAGCGGTTCGTCGCGGTGCTCGAGGAGATCGGCGTCGGCGGCCGGCTGCAGCGCGGCCGCAGCTACGCCCGCAAGGGCCAGGTGATCTCGCTGGAGATCGACGCCGGCTCGGTCACCGCCCTCGTCCAGGGCAGCCGCGCCCGGCCCTACCGGGTCCGGATCGGCATCACCGCCTACGGCAAGTCCGAGTGGGCGGCCGTCGAGGGCGAGCTGGCCGGCAACGCCTGGTACCTCGCCCGGCTCCTGGCGGGCGAGATGCCCGAGGACATCGAGGACGTCTTCGCCGAGCTCGGGCTGTCGCTGTTCCCGGCCACCGCGCGCGAGCTGTCGATGGACTGCTCGTGCCCGGACTGGGCGGTGCCCTGCAAGCACCTGGCCTCGGTCTTCTACCTGCTCGCGGAGTCCTTCGACGACGACCCGTTCGCGATCCTCGCCTGGCGCGGCCGCGACCGGGACGACCTGCTGGCCAACCTCCAGGCCGCGCGCACCGACGGACCGCCGGCCGCCGACGTCGCCGAGGCGGCCGGCCCGCCCCTCGCCGAGTGCCTGGACCGCTACTTCTCCCTCCAGGCCGACCTCCCCCGCCGGGGGCCGGCCCGGACCGCCAGCGACGCCCTGCTCGCCCAGCTGCCCGCGGTGGACCTCACCGTCCGGGGCACCGGGCTGCTCGACGTACTCCGGCCGCTCTATGGGTCTCTCGGGGCGTCCCTCGGGGCCTCCCTCGCGCCGTCCGTGGAGGACTCCGCGGTCTGAGCCGTCTGGGAGGATCGGGCCCATGGCCACCGAGCCGACGCCGGATCTCGTGGTGATCTGGCCCCGCCGACCGTTCACCTGCGCCGAGTGCGGCGAGACCGAGGGCGGACTGCTGGTCATGGCGGACGCCGGGCCGCTGTGCCTGGCCTGCACCGACCTCGGCCACCTGGTCTTCCTGCCGTCCGGCGACGCCGCGCTCACCCGCCGGGCGAGGAAGGGGAGCCGGCTGAGCGCGGTGGTCGTCCGGTTCAGCACCACCCGGAAGCGCTACGAGCGGCAGGGCATCCTGGTCGAGGAGCCCGCACTGGAGGCCGCCGAGCGGCAGTGCCTGGCCGACGAGGACGCCCGGGCCCGCCGCCGGGAGCGCGACCGCGAACGGCGGGCCGAGCAGGACGTCGACCTGGTCGCACGGCTCGCGGAGGAGATCCGGCTGGCCTTCCCCGGCTGCCCGGCCGAGCGGGCGGAGGCCGTCGCGCGGCACGCCACCGTGCGCGGCAGCGGGCGGATCGGCCGCTCGGCGGCGGGCCGGTCGCTGGACCCCGAGGCGGTCACGCTGGCCGTCGTCGCCTCGGTCCGGCACCACGACACGGCGTACGACGAGCTGCTCATGTCCGGGGTCGAGCGCGGCGAGGCCCGCCGGCAGGTCCGCCCCAACGTCGAGGCGGTCCTCGCCGCCTGGCGTGCCGTCGACTGATCGCTCAGGAGTCGCCCAGCTCCACGGCGATATCGAGATGACCCGCGTGCCGGGCGTACTCGGCGAGCACGTGGAAGCAGATCCACTCCAGCGTCGGCGGGTCCGCCGCGAACCGGCCACCCGGTGACGCGGTCGCGTCCAGCGGGAAGTCCCGCAGCACCGCCCGGGTGCGCTCCCCCACCGCCCACAGCCCGGCGACCAGTTCCTCGGTGCTGACCTCCTCGGCGACGTACCAGCGCCCGCCGAGCTCGACGTCCCACGGCTCGTCGACGGTCCAGTCGCCCCACGGCTCCTCGACGTGCTCGCCGAGGAATCCCCACACGAACCACCGCTGCTCCATGTGCAGCACATGGCTGAGCAGCTCGATCGGCGTCCAGCCCGACGCCAGCCGCGTCGTCCGCCGCTCCTCCTCGCTCAGCCGGAGCACCGCGTCGGCGATGTCTCGGCGCACCCAGTCGAGGTACGCCGCCCAGCGGCTCGCCCCGGCCGGCCCGTGCTTGCCCGGCTCGCCGTCGGCCCGGGCCACACGATCGTCCTCGCTCACGGGTCCATCCTCGCCTACGGTCGGCCCGTGCTGCCACGGCCCTCGCCACAGTGCGCGGCGCAGTCGGAGGTCCGATCTACGCTCGGCTCCCGAGGATGCCTTGGGGAGTCGGAGGATGCAGATGGCACCCATCTGGTACGACGGTGGTGGCTTCAAGCTGTACTTCTACAGCCGAGAGGAGCATCGGCTGCCTCAGTACGTGTTGAGAAAGGGGTCGGCCGTCGCGACCCCTTTCTCAACACGTACTCACGTCGCAGTGATGATGGGGCGCCGACGTCTCGCCACCGTGGCCGTCGAGTCCGGGGAGATCCTCGCCGGGTCCCTGACCGCACAGCAGCACCGGCGGATACGCAGGCTGCTCGCGGAGCACCGGGCCGAAGCGCTCGCCGCATTCGAGTCGGCGTTGAGACAGGAGCCCGTCGCTAGACTGGACCGCAAGCCTGAGGACGGGGAAGAGCGATGACGGCGAACCGGACGAACCCGACAGTCGATCCTGACCTGGTGTCGGTGACGGCCGTGCGTGTGCTCGGCCGCTATCTCCTCGAGCTGACCTTCGACACCGACGAGGTCAAGGTCATCGACATGGAGCCACTCATGTGGGGGCCTCTCTTCTCGCCGATGCTCGGCGACTACGCGGTCTTCCTCCAGGTCGCGGTCGACCCCGAGGCCGGGACGATCTCCTGGCCGAACGGTGCCGACTGGGCTCCGGACGAGCTCTACCTGAGGTCCAAGGCAGCCGTTCCCGCGTGATCGCCCGACCCGCTCGACGCGATGCGGCGCATGGCGTCGTCCCGGCAGGCTGACGCCTCACTCGACCCGGTTGCCCTGCTCGTCCCAGTGCTCGGCGACCTTCTTGCTGGGCTGCACGCGCGGCGGCTCGCCGGGCATCTTGGGGTAGTCGGGCGGGAAGTTCAGCTCGCCGCCGGGCAGCTCCTCCCAGAGCTGGAGCAGCGGCTCGAGCGAGTACGCCGTCTCGTCGATGCTCGCCCAGGGGTCGCCATCGGAGGCGAGCCGCTCGGGCACGGTGAACAGGTTGAAGCCACGCGGGTCGGTGAGGCCCGCGAGCTCCTCCCAGGTCACCGGCGTCGACACCGGGGCACCGGGCAGCGGGCGCAACGAGTAGGCCGAGGCGATGGTGCGGTCGCGGTTGTTCTGGTTGTAGTCCACGAAGATGCGCGCGCCGCGCTCCTCCTTCCACCAGTCCACCGTGACCCCGGAGTCGCGGCGGGCCAGCTCGCGGCCGAAGCCGATGGCCGCGTGCCGGACGTCGGTGAACTCCCACGCCGGCTCGACCCGCACGTAGACGTGGACACCGCGGTTCCCGGAGGTCTTCGGGTACCCGCGCAGGCCGAGCTCCTCGAGCAGCTCCCGGGCGACTCCGGCGACCCGGACGGCGTCGGCGAACGACGTACCGGGCTGGGGGTCGAGGTCGATGCGCAGCTCGTCGGGGCGGTCCACGTCGGCGCGGCGCACCGGCCACGGGTGGAAGACCAGCGTGCCCATCTGTGCGCACCACACCGGCACCGCGATCTCGGTCGGGCAGATCTCCTCGGCCGTGCGCCCCGAGGGGAAGGTGATCTCGACGGACTCCAGGTAGTCGGGAGCGCCCTGGGGCACCCGCTTCTGGTAGAACGCGTCGGCGTCCCTGTCCTGCGGGCCGGTCGCCAGCCTCATCCCCTCGCGTACGCCGTTCGTCCACCGCTCGAGCGCGGTCGGCCGGTCGCGCAGCGCCCGCATCAGCCCGTCCTCGACGCTCGCGAAGTACTCCGCGACCATCAGCTTGGTGACCTCGGGCGTCGTGTCCGTCGCCTCGTAGACCACCCGATCCGGGCTGGACACGCGGACGGCGCGCCCGCCCGCCTCGACCTCGGCCGCTGGGGTCTTCGCCATGCGGCCAACCTACAATCGCCGCATGGCCTACCACGTGGAGAAGACCGACGAGCAGTGGCATGAGCAGCTGACGCCCGAGGAGTACGCCGTCCTCCGCCAGGCCGGCACCGAGCGCGCCTTCACCGGCGAGTACACCGACACCGAGACCACGGGCGTCTACCGCTGCAGGGCCTGTCAGGCGAAGCTGTTCGAGTCCGACACCAAGTTCCACTCCGGCTGCGGCTGGCCGTCGTTCTACCAGCCGCTGCGCCCAGCGGACGGGGCGGAGACGGTCGAGTACCTCGAGGACACCTCCCACGGCATGAAGCGGGTCGAGGTCCGCTGCGCCAACTGCGGCTCGCACCTCGGCCACGTCTTCCCCGACGGCTACGGCACCCCGACCGGTGACCGCTACTGCATCAACTCGATCAGCCTGACCCTGGAGCCGGCCGACTCGTAGACCGTCGTACCTCCGTGAGGACCCCTGAGTACGTGTTGAGAAAGGGATCGGCCGACCCCTTTCTCAACACGTACTCAGGGCAGCCGGTCGACGAGGTCGGCGATGCCGACGCGGGCGCCGGTGTAGAACGGCACCTCCTCGCGGACGTGGCGCCGCGCCTCGGAGCCGCGCAGGTGCCGCATCAGGTCGACGATCCGGTGCAGCTCGTCCGCCTCGAAGGCGAGGATCCACTCGTAGTCGCCGAGCGAGAAGCTGGCCACGGTGTTCGCGCGGACGTCGGGGTAGTCGCGGGCCATCTTGCCGTGGTCGGCGAGCATCCGCCGGCGGTCGGCGTCCTCGAGGAGGTACCACTCGTAGGAGCGGACGAACGGGTAGACCGAGACGTGCGCCTTCGGCTCCTCGTCGCTGAGGAACGCCGGCACGTGGCTCTTGTTGAACTCCGCCGGCCGGTGCAGCGCCAGCTGCGACCACACCGGGTCGAGGCGCTGGCCGAAGGCCGTACGGCGGAACCGGTTGTACGCCGCCTGGAGCTCCTCGGAGGTGGCGGCGTGCCACCAGACCATCAGGTCGGCGTCGGCGCGCAGGCCGGAGACGTCGTACACGCCCCGCACCACCACGTCGGCCTCGGCGAGCTCGGCGAAGAGCCGCTCGACCTCGGCTCCCTCCGCGTCGCGGTCCGCGTCGTCGCCCATCGGATCGGCGAGCGCGAACACCGACCACATCGTGTAGCGGATGCCCTCGTTGATCTCCCGGGCCCGCTGCGCCTTGGTGCTCATGGTCCCATTGTGCAAGCCGGCCGTCCGGAGGGGACGGGCGGGATCGTCGTCGGTGGCGCACGCACCTGACGCAGATGTCGTCAGCGCGGCGATTTCACGACACGTGCGTCAGGTGCGCGAGACGACGCCGAGCTCGCGCGCGGCCCAGTGCGCCGAGGCGATGACGGCGGGGATGCCGACGCCGTCGTAGGCAGCACCGCAGACCGCGAGGCCGGGGACGGCGGCGACGGCGGCGCGGATGCGGGCGACCCGGTCGAGGTGGCCGACGGCGTACTGCGGGAGGCCGCCGCCCCACCGCTGCACGTGGGTGTCCACCGGGTCGGCCGCCAGGTCCACGGCCGAGCGGAGGTCGGCGAGCGACCACGCGACGAGCTCCTCGTCGGTGGCCTGGAGGGCGGCCTCCTCGCCGTACCGGCCGAGCGAGGTCCGCAGGAGCAGCAGCCCGGCGCCGGCGGCGCGGACCCAGCCCCACTTGGAGAACGAGAACGTCGCCGCCTTGATCCGGCGCCCGTCGACCGGCGGCACGAGGAACCCGGACGAGTCCGTCGTCGCGAGCTCGGGCGCCGAGGACTCCCGGAAGGCGAGGGTCACCACGGCCATCGAGGCGTACTCGATCCGCGCCAGCTCCGCCGCCGCCGCGGGCGCGACGCCGGCGAGCAGCCGGGCCGCCGGCGCGGCGGGTACGGCGAGCACCACGGCGTCCGCCTCGACCGGCTCGGGGCTCGTGGTCGGTCCGACGGTCAGCGCCCAGCCGCGCTCGGTCCGGCGCAGCTCGCGCACGGTCGCGTCGGTGCGCACGTCCAGGGGGGAGGCGAGCGTCTCGGTCAGCCGCCCCATGCCACCGGCGATGCCGGCGAACACCGACGCGTCCGAGTCCGGCTGCACCACCGAGCCGGTCTCGGCGAGCGTCGCCAGCCGGGGGACCGTCGCGCGGACGGAGAGGAGCCGCGAGTTGCCGGCGTACACCCCGCCGAGCAGCGGCTCGACGAGCCGGTCGGTGACCTCGGCGCCCCACCGCGCGTCGACCAGGTCGCCCACGGACACGTCGCCCTCGACCGGCCCCGGGACGAAGGAGCGGAACCGCGCCAGACCGTCGGCCGACAGCACCGAGGCGGCACCGGCCGCGTCGAGCGGCACCCCCATCAGCGAGCGGGGCAGCGGCCGCAGCGCACCACCGGTCCAGATCCGCGAGGAGGCCGGCGTGGGGTGCTCGATCGGCAGGCCCGTCGAGGTCGCGAGAGCGACGCCCTCCGGACGCCGGTTGAGCATCGCCTCGGCACCCACGTCGACGAGGACCCCTCCGACGAGGGCCCGGTGCAGCTTGCCGCCGACCCGCGCCGACCCCTCCAGCACGACGACCTCGTGACCGGCCGCGACGAGGTCCCGCGCCGCGGTGAGACCGCCGATCCCGGCGCCGACGACGACCACCTTGCTCACCCGTCGAGTCTCGCAGAGCCCGGACGACCGGCTTTCCACAGGCCGCACCTGACGATCGGCGAGGAGACGGCGCCGTTGCCTACGATCCAGCCATGAACCACGCCGTGCGCGACGGGGCCTGTCCATGAGTCCCGTCGCACCGGGGTTCAAGGCGATGAGAGCCCGGAGGCTGCGGACTCTCCTCATGAAGGAGCTCGGGTACACGATCACCAGACAACGTGGATCACACCGGCAGATGGACGCGCCCGGTCTCGGCAGGGTGGTGTTCGCCTTCCACGACGGCGACGAGATCGGCCCGGCGATGGTGAGGGATATTCTCGTCAAGCAGGTCGGCCTCAGCCTGGAGCGCGCCAAGGAGGTGGTGAGGGATGCCTAGCTCGACCAAGACCGTGCGGGCCGTTCACATCTTCGTCACCGAGGACCAGCCTCACGGCTACTCCCTGACGTCACCTCAGGTCCCGGCGCTGGCGTTCGGACGTCCGACGCTGACCGAGCTCAGGGCGGACCTGAGGGCCGCGCTCGACTTCGCCGGCGCTCCCTCCGATGCTCCGGTCGAGAGTCACTTCCAGCTCCGCGGCGAGGGGGCCCACGGCGAGGAGTTCGTACTGCGGTGGAGCATCGACGACCACGCCGAGCAGAGGCGCGAGGTGGTCGACCGGCTCTGGGGCCTGCTCACCTCCGATCCGTACGGAGAGCGCGTCTTCGACGGCCTCGAACCAGACGCGATGGGCGTCTACACCTTCGTCTGCTGCCTCGCGACGGACACCGTCGGCTGGGTTGTCGAGCAGATGGATGAGCGCGGAGACGTTCTGGGAGACGTTCTGGGAGACGTTCTGATCGTCTCGACGGCAGTGGCCGATCAGATGGTGTTCACCGTCCAGATCGCGGGCAACGGTCACCGCGACTGGCCGAGCGTGGCCGAGCGAGGGTGGAGCCTCGAGACGACCGTCGGTGAGCTCATGCAGAGTCTCGAGACCGGCGGCGCCGAGCCCGTCGCGGTGCGCGTCTGACGACGAGACCGGCCATCGTCGCGCACCGGCCCGGAACCGAGCCCGCGAGGGCCGCGTCCCAGACGGCATGAAGCCGCGCACCGCCGTCGTTCCCGCCGTCCTTCTCGCCGGTCTCCTCGGACTCGCCGCCTGCGGCGGTGGCGGTGGTGACGGGTCCGACAGCGGGGCGAGCAGCGAGGCCGGCGGGTCGGCCGACGTCGCCGCGGCGCAGGCAGACGGAAGGTCGACGCTGAGCTCCACCTACGACGCCTTCACCGCCCGGGGACCCGCCGACCAGGAGAAGCCGGTCCAGGTGCAGCGCTCGGTCATCCGCAAGGCCAACGTCGAGCTGCGCTCCGACGACGTCGGCAAGGCGCAGTTCGAGGTGCAGCAGCTCACGGACCGCCTGTCCGGCCAGGTGTCCCAGGAGGAGACGACCACGGACGACGACGGGAAGCCGGCGTACACCCGGATGGTGCTGCGGATCCCGACCGACAGCTTCGCGACGGCGATGGACGACCTCAAGGCCGTCGACGGCGCCGAGCTGGTGTCGGCGTCGTCGGGCGAGAACGACGTCACCGCCAAGGTGATCGACACCCAGACCCGGCTCGCGGCCCAACGCCGCAGCATCGCCCGGATCACCGTGCTCTTCGACCGGGCCCAGAGCATCCGCGACATCGTGCGGATCGAGTCCGAGCTCTCCCGGCGGCAGGCCGACCTCGAGTCGCTGGAGCGGCAGGCGGCCTACCTGCGCGGCCAGACCTCGATGTCCACGATCACCGTCAGCATCGACCAGACCCCGGCGAAGGCGAAGAAGGACACCGACGACGCCGGCTTCGTGACCGGGCTCAAGGCCGGCTGGGACGCGCTGGCCACGTCCGCGGTCGGGCTCGCCACCGCCCTCGGCGCGCTCCTGCCGTGGCTGGTCGTGCTGGGGATCGTCGGGATCCCGGCCCTGCTGATCTGGCGCTCGCGCCGCCGGGTCACTCCGACACCGGACGACCCTGGACAAACTCCGTCAGCCGCTTGAGCTGATCGGGGTCGGTCGACGGGATCACCCCGTGGCCGAGGTTGAAGATGTGGCCCGTGGCCGCCCGGCCGGCCTCGACCACCTGAGCGGCCCGGTCGAGCATCACCTCGGTCGGCGCGAACACCAGCGTCGGGTCGAGGTTGCCCTGCACGGCGCGGCCGCCCACCTGGCCGATCGCGTCGGCGAGCGGGGTGCGCCAGTCGACGCCGACCACGTCGGCGCCGGCCTCGCCCATCAGGCCGAGCAGGTTCGCCGTACCGACGCCGAAGTGGATGCGCGGCACGCCGAGCCGGCCGACCCGTGCGAGGACGTACGCCGAGTGCGGCATCACCTGCGTCCGGTAGTCGTCGGGCGCGAGCGCGCCGGCCCACGAGTCGAACAGCTGGACGGCGGCGGCGCCCGCGCCGACCTGGACCTCGAGGTAGGCCGCCGAGATGCCGGCGATCTTGCGCATCAGCGCGTCCCAGACGTCCGGGGCGCCGAACATCATCGCCTTGGTCCTCGCGTGCTCCTTCGACGGCCCGCCCTCGACGAGGTACGACGCCACCGTGAACGGCGCCCCCGCGAACCCGATCAGCGGGGTGCCGCCGAGCTCGCCGACCAGGCCACGCACGGCCTCGGCGACGTAGGGCACGTGCTCGGGGGTGAGGTCGGGGATCGCCGCGACGTCCGCGAGCGTGCGGACCGGGTCGGCGACCACGGGTCCGATGCCGGGCTCGATGTCGAGGTCGACGCCGACGGCCTTGAGGGGGAGCACGATGTCGGAGAAGAAGATCGCCGCGTCCACGCCGTACCGGCGCACCGGCTGCATGGTGATCTCCACGACGAGCTCGGGGTCCATGCAGGACTCGAGCATGCCGACGCCCTCGCGGACCTTCAGGTACTCCGGGAGCGAGCGGCCCGCCTGGCGCATGAACCACACGGGTGTGTGCGGCACCGGCTCGCCCCGGGCGGCCCTGAGGAACGCGCTCTCCACGGGTGAAGCCTCGCAGGTCGACCGGCGTGTTCGCACATCGGGATCGCGCGGATCGACCTACTGTGACCTCTATGGTCGTCGGTCAGGAGACGCACCCGGGTACGGGTGCGGGCGCCGCGCCCCAGGAGTTCCGGGACGCGGTCGCGACCATGCACGCCGCCCGGCTGCGGCCCGAGATCCTCTGCGAGGAGATGCCGGCGCCCCAGCGGATCGCGCCGTACGCCTCCGCCCTCTCCGCCGACGTGACCGTCGACGACACCGACGTGGGCACCGGCCGGATCATCCTGCTGCACGACCCCGCCGGGAACGACGCGTGGGAGGGCACCTTCCGGTGCGTGGCCTACGCCCGCGCGGAGGTCGACGTCGAGCAGGCGATCGACCCGATGCTCGCCGCGGTCGGCTGGTCGTGGCTGACCGAGGCGCTGGAGGCGCACGGGGCGTCGTACGCCGCGATCTCCGGCACCGTCACCCGGGTCTCGACCGAGAGCTTCGGCGGGATGGCCGACGAGGGCGGCACCGCGCAGATCGAGGTCCGCGCGTCGTGGACGCCGCTCCAGCCCGAGGACGCACCGGACCTGGCGCCGCTCGACCTGGCCCCGCACGTGGAGGCGTGGGGCGAGCTGCTGTGCACGGCCGTGGGGCTGCCGCCGGTCCCGGACGGTGTGGCCGTGATGCCGAGCCGCCGCGGACAGCGGGGCTCGGGACGCTGAGATGACCTCGGACCAGACTCCGGAACCGCCCCTCCTCACCCTGCGCGACGGCCTCCCCCCCGTCGTCGAGACCCGGGCCGGGCTCGCCGAGGTCTGCCGCCGGCTGGCCGCCGGCTCCGGTCCGGTCGCGATCGACGCCGAGCGGGCGTCGGGCTACCGCTACTCCTCGCGCGCCTACCTGATCCAGCTGCGCCGCGAGGGCTCGGGCACGTTCCTCGTCGACCCGATCCCGTTCGGCTCGCTGCCCGAGCTCCAGGAGACGCTCGCGGGTACCGAGTGGATCCTGCACGCCGCGACCCAGGACCTGCCCTGCCTCGCCGAGGTCGGGCTCACGCCGTCGGCGCTGTTCGACACCGAGCTCGCCGGGCGGCTGCTCGGCTACCCCCGCGTCGGTCTCGCCACCCTCGTGGAGAGCCTGCTCGGCGCGCGGCTCGCCAAGGAGCACTCCGCGGTCGACTGGTCGACCCGGCCGCTGCCGTCGCCGTGGCTGGAGTACGCCGCCCTCGACGTCGAGGTGCTGGTCGAGCTGCGCACGCTGATCGCGGCCGAGCTGGTCGCGGCCGGCAAGGACGAGTGGGCGCGGCAGGAGTTCGAGCACCTGCGCGGGTTCGAGCAGCCGACCCGGGTGGACGCCTGGCGGCGTACCTCCGGCATGCACAAGGTGCGCGGGCGCCGCGGCCTGGCCGCCGTCCGCGAGCTCTGGGAGACCCGCGACGCGATCGCCGAGCAGCGCGACGTGACCCCCGGCCGGATCCTCCCGGACTCCGCGATCGTCGCCGCCGCCCAGGCGATGCCCGCCGACAGGGCCGCGCTGCTGTCGACCAGGGGCTTCCGCGGCCGCGGCGCGGAGCGGTACGCCGCCCGCTGGGTCGCCGCCCTCGACCGGGCCGCCGGGATGGACGACGCCGAGCTGCCCGCGCGCTCGCCGCGCGGCGACGGTCCGCCGCTCCCCCGCGCCTGGGCCGAGAAGGACCCGGTCGCCGCCCGCCGGCTCGCGATCGCCCGCGACGCGATGGCCGCCCGCGCGGCCGAGCTGGACCTGCCGGTCGAGAACCTGCTCACCCCGGACCACCTGCGGCGCACCCTCTGGACGCCGCCCGCGACCCGCGACGCCGCCGATCTCGGCCCGGCCGTCGCCACCCAGCTCGCGGGGTACGGCGCCCGGCCGTGGCAGGTCGAGATCGCCGGCCCGATCCTCGCCGACGCGATCATGGCGGCCGAGGGGGAGCCTGCCCCTGAGGCCACGGAGCGCCGATCCCGGTAGCCGGTAGGTCTGCGAGGACGTGACCCTCACGCGGGCCCGGACCGACCCGGCCAGACCAGTCGCGGGCGGCACCTCAGCGAAGCGGGAGGTAGCCGACCCGGTCAACCCGGTCTTCGGCCTCACTCGCCTCGGCGATCAACGCCAGCTCGTCGATCACCGGGTTCGAGCCCGTCGACCACCAGGAGGTCGCCGAGATCCGGAGCCGCCGTACGCGTAAAGGTCTGGGTATGCTCGCGCCCGGTCACTCCGACGACTCGGTCGGGGACGGGTCGGGGGTGTACTCGGGGTCGAGGATCGGCTTGGACGTCTCGTCGATCCGGGCGGTGATGCCGTCGAGGTCGAGCACGCCGACGCCGTACACGAGCTGCTCGAGGTCGGGGCGGACCGCCTCCTCCAGCGCGGGCAGGGTGTCGACGAGCGGGCCGAGCTCCATCGCGCGGACGGCGGAGTTGAAGACCGACGCGTTCAGCGGCTGGCGGCCCGGCTGGAGGAACGCGTCGGAGAGGGCGACCTGCAGGTTGGCCGGCGCGAGGTAGCCGGTGCGGGCCACGACGTCGACCGACCGGGCGGAGAGCTCGTGGACCATGAAGTCCGCGGCCGCCGGGGTGCTGGCGGCCTTGCGGGACAGGCAGAGCGCGGAGACGTCGCCGACCGTGGCGGCGCCGTCGAGCACCGGCATCGGCAGCACGTCGAACTGCAGGCCGGGCACCAGCCGCAGCTGCGGGGTGAGGTCGCGGTAGCCGGCGATCATGCCGAGCTTGCCGCGCTTGAACCAGCTGAGCGCCGAGCCCTGATCGAGCTGCTCGGGGTCGAGGGTGACCTGCGGGTTGCGCAGCAGCTCGAGCGTCCGCTCGAGCGCGGACCTCGAGTCGTCGCTGGAGAGCGCCAGCGACTTGGGGTCGCTCCCGTCGTCGAAGACCGAGCCGCCGCCGGACTCGACGAACGGCGAGAGGCCGGGCAGCGTCGCGGCGATGTGCACGCCCTTGGTGCCGCGGCGGGGGCGGCTGGCGAACTCGGCCGCGGCCGTGAACTGCTCGAAGGTCCAGCTGGTCGCCTCCGGCTCGGGAGCGTCCAGGCCGCGGGCCCGCATCCGCTCGAAGTCCACGAGCTCGGTGTTGTAGTAGATGACCATCGGCGAGACGGCGTACGGCATGCACTGGAGCCGGTCATCGGCGCTGAACGCCTGGATCGCGTCGCGCGAGTAGCCGTCGCCGAAGGGGACGCCGCGCGCGTCGAGGAGCTCGTCGACCGGCTGGGTGTACTTGTTGTCGAGCAGCCAGCGCAGGTCGGTGCGGGAGGCGAGGAACACGTCGGGTACGTCGCCGCCGTCCTCGATCGCGGCCCGCATCTCCGCGCTGGTCGCCCAGTCCTGCAGGCGCACCCGGGGGCCGTCGGTCTGGCGGTTCCACTGGTCGACCGTGGCCTGGAAGGCGTCGACCTGGGCGGACGGCCCGTAGACGCCGAACGTGAGCGACGAGGGCGGGGGCTCGGTGGTGCTCGGCGCGGGCCGCGGCTCGTCGGCGCCGTCGCTGCAGCCCACCGCGGCCAGGATGAAGCCGAGCGCGGTGAGTGCCCCGACCGCCGTCCGGCGCACCCGGCTCCCCCTCACCCGACCTCCTCCGTCCGCCCTGTCCGCCCTCTAGTCCGCGTCGCGGGCCACCCTAACGGAGTGTCGGAACCCGGCTGGGACGCCCTGGCTCCCTACGATGGTCGCCGTGTCTCGGGTCCTCCTCGTCGCGGTGAGCCTCGCCGCCGCGCTCACACTGGCCGGCTGCGGCTCCGAGGGCGGTACGCCGGACGGCGCGCCCGCTCCCGAGGCGAAGCCGGGCCGCACCCACGCGCCGAGACCGGCGCCGAGCGCGACTCCCCCACCCCCGACTCCCACGACGACCGCCACGACGACCGCCGCGCCCACCCGCTCCGCGCAGCGCCGCAAGGTCGGCGTCCTCGCGCCGCTGGCCCGCCCCGCCACCGACACGCACCTGCTCGACGCCGCGCGGCTGCCGACGTTCGCCGGCCACACCTGGAAGGTCAGCCCCGCCGGCGGCCCGGGCGCGGTCGGCGCCTGCCAGAAGACCCCGCTGGAGACCATCGGCGCGGTCGAGGCCGCGAGCCGCCGGTTCACCGCCGACGACGGGCTCGCCGCAGTCCAGGTGGTCGCCCGGTTCGTGGACGCGAAGTCCGCCTGGCGCGCCCATCGGGTGCTGGTCGCCTGGCGCGAGGACTGCGAGGAGCGGGTGCGCGACTCGACGGTCGGCCCGCTCCGGCCGGTCACGGTCGCCACCGGCACGGCCGACAGCTACCTCGGCTCGTACCGCGCCCGCGCCGCCGGGCTGGGCATCCTGCGCAGCGGCAGGTACCTCACGCTGGTCGAGATCGCCGCCGGCCGCGAGGCCTACCCCACGACGTGGGACCCGGCCCGCGTGGCCGTGCGGCGGATCGCCCGGACCTTCTGACGACGCCTTCTGACAAGGAGGAGTACGCCGGGCCGGGAGCGCCTCACGGCGCGTGGCCGCTCGCAGCGGCTGATGTTGGGACCCGGGGCTGCCGCGGTCCGGCGTACTCCGTCGCCGAGTCTAACCCAGCTCATCCGAGCTCGTGGGCGAGTTCGGCGTGCCCGGCCGCCTCGAGCTGCTCGGAGAGCAGCAGCATCCGCTGCACCTCCGCGGTCGTCGCACTGCCGAGCACCGCCCGGCCGGTGACGACCACCCGCGCGAACGCCGCCGCGCGGAACAGCACGTCGGCGAAGTCGCTCCCGGCGATGCCACGGAGCACCTCGTCGACCATCGCCTCGAGCTGCTCCGGCCCGGGCGGGTCGGCGACGCCCGCGACCACCCGCGCGACCTGGGCGCCGTGCCGGCCGGCCTCGAACTCAGCGGCGACACCGGCCGGGTCGGCGTACACCCACGAGCGCAGCAGGTAGAGCCGCCACAGACAGCCGGCGAGCGAGTCCGCCGGAGCGCCCGACCACACCTCGGCGATCGCCTCGATGCCCTCGGTGTCGGCGAGGTGCAGCAGCCGGTCGGCGACCTCGGCGTCCCCGGACTCGCGGGCGCCGCGCACCAGCAGCGCCGCGGCCCGGTCGGCCGCCTCGCTGACCAGGGCGGGGTCGGTGCCGCCGACCAGCGCCTCGAAGAAGCCGCCGCCCGGAGTCATCGGGCGGTGGTGGTGACGCTCGCTCACCTCCCCAGGCTACGGCGTCAGGCTGCGTCGGATGCGCTGGTCGCTGACCGGTGCGGGCGTGCCGAGCTGCTGGGCCCACAGCGAGACGCGGTACTCCTCGAGCGCCCACCGCACCTGCCGCAGCCGCTCGCCGGGCGGCCGGCCATCGGGCAGCGCCGCGAGCTGGTGCAGGTAGGCGTCCTGCAGGTCGGCGATCCGGTCCATCAGCTGCCGGTCGCGGTCGACCCCGCCGTCGAGCCTCTCGCGGCGCTGCTCCAGCGCGGCGAGGTACGTCGGGTAGCGGCGCAGCTGGGCCGCACCGGCCTCGCCGACGAACCCGCGGTGCACCAGCCGCCCGAGCTGGGCGCGCATGTCGGTGAGCGCCGGGAGCAGCATCATGTCGGCGCGGCCGCCGAGCGCCCTCTCGGCCCGGCGCCACGCGTCGAGCACCCGCGCCACGTCGGCCATGACGCCCCGCAGCTGCGCCTCGAGGTCGCGGCCAGCCGCGACCCTCAGGGCTGTGTACGACGCCTCGTCGCGCACCGGCGGCCGGGCGTCGACCGCGGCGCCCACGACGGCCGCCCGGACGTCCTCGAGCAGCTCGGCCACGCTGGGGTACGGCGAGCCGGCGAGGCCGAGCTTCTCGGCGTTGGTCAGGCCGTCCAGCAGCCGCTTCACCGGGCTCTCCAGGTCGATCAGCAGCAGGCGGCGTACGCCCAGGCGGTGCCGGGCCTCCTGCTCCTCCGCGGACCCGAACACCTGCAGCCCGACCGTCGCGCCCTCGTCGACCAGAGCCGGGAAGACCTGCACCTCGTGGCCGGCGCGGCGCTGCGTGAACGAGGCGTCGATGGTGCCGAACACCCACGTGGTCTCGCCGCTGCGCGCCAGTCCGCTCTCGGTGCCGACCTCGCGCATCGCCTCGGCGAACCTCGGCCGCAGCGGCTCCTTGAGCGCGTCGAGGTCCTTGCCGCGGGCCTGCTCGCGCCCGTCGTCGCCGAGGACGCGGTACGTCGGGCGCAGGTGCTCGGGCACCTTGGCCCAGTCCCAGGCGTCGCGGGGCACGACCACGCCGGTGGTCGCGCGGCACCACCGCTCGAGCGCGTCGAGGAGCGGCTCGTCGCCGGGCGGGACGGCGGCGAGGAACTCGCGCGCCTTGTCGGGCGCGGGCACGAAGCTGACCCGCAGGCTCTTGGGCAGGCTGCGGATCAGGCTGGTGACCAGCTCCTCGCGCAGGCCGGGGACGTTCCAGGAGAAGTCGTCGGCCTCGACCCGGTTGAGGGTCGCGACCGGTACGTCGATGGTGAGGCCGTCGTCGGCGGCGCCCGGCTCGAAGTGGTAGCTGATCGGGAAGGTCAGGCCCTCGCTCTCCCAGCGCTCCGGGTAGTCCGCCGCGCTGATCTCCGCGGCGGTGTCGTGGGTGAGCATCGCCGGGTCGAAGGTGAGCAGCCGACCGTCGCGCTGCCGCTCCCGCTTCCACCAGCTGTCGAAGTGCGCGCCGCTGACGACGTCGGCCGGGATCCGGGCGTCGTAGAAGTCGAAGAGCGTGTGCTCGTCGACCACGATGTCGCGGCGGCGGGCGCGATGCTCGAGTTCCTCGGCCTCCTCGAGCAGCCGGCGGTTGGTGTCGAGGAACCTGTGGCCCCCTCGATGAGACTGCGCCCACTCGCCGTACACGAGCGCGTGCCGGATGAAGAGCTCGCGCGCCAGGGCGGGATCGACCCTGCCGAACGAGACGAGGCGGTCGGTGACCAGCGGTACGCCGTACAGCGTGACGCGCTCGTGCGCGACGACGGACGCGCGCTTCTTGCTCCAGTGCGGCTCCGAGTAGGTGCGCTTGACCAGGTGCGCGCCGATCCGCTCGGCCCACTCGGGCTGGATGGCGGCGTTCTGGCGGGCCCAGAGGCGGCTGGTCTCGACGAGCTCGCCGGCCATGAGGAACGGTGGGCTCCTCCGGTGCAGGCCGCTGCCGGGGAAGATCGCGAACCGCGCGCCGCGGGCGCCGAGGTACTCCCGCGGCCCGCGCCGGCCCTTCTCGCGGACCTCCAGCAGCCCGATGTGGCTGAGCAGTCCGGACAGCAGCGCCTGGTGGATGCCGTCCGCGTCCTGCCCGAGATCGGAGGGAGCGTCGGCCGGGTGGCCGACCGCGATGCCCATCTCCCTGCAGACCTGGCGGAGCTGGGACTCGAAGTCCTGCCACTCGCGCACCCGCAGGTAGTTGAGGAACTCACGCCGGCACATCCGGCGGAACGCCGAGGAGGACAGCTCCTGCTGCTGCTGCCTGAGGTAGCGCCAGAGGTTGAGCCAGGCGAGGAAGTCGCTGCCCTCTGTTGCCATGGGTTGGACCTTGAACCGGGCGTGCTGCTGGTCGGCCTGGGCCCGCAGCTCGGCGGGTCGCTCGCGCGGGTCCTGGAGCGAGAGCGCGGCCGCGATCACGATGACCTCGCGCACGCAGCCGAGCCGCTCGGCCTCGAGGATCATCCGGGCCAGGCGCGGGTCGATCGGCAGACGCGCCAGGCGTCGTCCGACCTCGGTGAGCCGCCCCTCCCGCAGCGCGCCGAGCTCGTCGAGGAGCTGCACGCCGGACTGCACGTTGCGCCGGTCCGGCGGCTCGACGAACGGGAACCGGCTCATGTCGCCCAGCCCGAGCGACGTCATCTGGAGGATGACGCTGGCCAGGTTGGTCCGCAGGATCTCCGGGTCGGTGAACTCCGGCCGGCCCGCGAAGTCCTCCTCGGAGTAGAGCCGGATCGCGATGCCCGCCTCGACGCGGCCGCAGCGGCCGGAGCGCTGGCTCGCCGAGGCCCGGCTGATCGGCTCGATCGGCAGCCGCTGGACCTTGGTCCGCACGGAGTAGCGGCTGATCCGGGCGACACCGGTGTCGACGACGTACCGGATGCCGGGCACGGTCAGGCTCGTCTCGGCGACGTTGGTGGCGAGGACGATGCGGCGGGTCGCGCTGCCGTGCGAGGAGAAGACGCGGTGCTGCTCGGCGGCGCTCAGCCGGGAGTAGAGCGGCAGGATCTCGACCGCCCCTCGGTGATCGAGCCTGTCGAGATCCTTCAGCGCGTCCGCGGTGTCGCGGATCTCGCGCTCGCCCGGCAAGAACACCAGGACGTCGCCCGGCCCCTCGGCCGAGAGCTCCCTGACCGCCTCGACGATCGCCTCGGTCTGGTCGCGGACGACGACCTCGCCCTCGTCGTCCTGCTCGTCGAGAGCCATCAGCGGGCGGTAGCGGATCTCGACCGGGTAGGTGCGGCCGGACACCTCGACGACGGGCGCGTCGAAGTGCTTCGCGAACCGGTCGACGTCGATGGTCGCCGAGGTGATGACCAGCTTGAGGTCGGGCCGCCTCGGCAGCAGCCGCTTGAGGTAGCCGAGCAGGAAGTCGATGTTGAGGCTCCGCTCGTGGGCCTCGTCGACGATGATCGTGTCGTAGCGCCTGAGCATCCGGTCGCGCTGGAGCTCGGCCAGCAAGATGCCGTCGGTCATCAGCTTCACCCGGCTGCGCTTCGAGGTGCGGTCGGTGAAGCGGACCTGGTAGCCGACCAGGTCGCCGAGCTCGCTCCCCAGCTCGCTCGCGATCCGCTCGGCGACCGAGCGCGCGGCGATCCGCCGCGGCTGGGTGTGGCCGATCATGCCTCCGCCGGATCCGGTACGGCGGCCGCGGCCGAGCTCGAGGCAGATCTTCGGCAGCTGGGTGGTCTTCCCCGACCCGGTCTCCCCCGCCACGATCACCACCTGGTGGTCGCGGATCGCGGCCGCGATGTCCTCACGGCGCTGGGTGACCGGCAGCTCCGGTGGGTAGGTGATGCGGAGCTCCTCGGACATGACCACCCCATTGTGCCCGCCGACTCGGCGCGTCTTGCCCGCCAGGGACCGCCGAGTCGGCGCGTCTTGCCCGCCATGGCCCGCCGAGTCGGCGCGTCTTGCCCAGGTCCTGTGGACGGCGCGGGCAAGTTGCGCCGAGTCGCGCCCCTCTCAGCGGGCAAGTTGCGCCGAGTCGCGCTCTCTCGGCGAGCAAGTTGCGCCGAGTCGCCGATAGAACGTGTTCTAGTATGCGGACTATGGCGGAGGCGGAGGCACGGGAGTACGACGTCGTCGTGGTCGGATCGGGTGGGGGCGCCATGACCGGGGCGCTCCTCGCGCAGAGGGCGGGGCTCGACACGGTGGTGGTCGAGAAGACGGCCCTGCTCGGCGGCACCTCGGCGTACTCCGGGGGTGCGTGCTGGCTGCCCGGCAGCGCGGTACAGCGGCGGGCGGGGATCGCGGACTCGACGGAGTCGGCGCGGGAGTACCTCGGCGCGATCCTGGTCGACCCGGACGAGGTGAGGGTCGCGGCGTTCCTCGCGCACGCGCCCGAGCTGGTCGCGACACTGGAGGCCGACGACGCGATCGAGTTCGAGTGGCTGCCGTTCCCCGAGTACTACGACGCGCCCGGCCGGGTGCCGTCCGGCCGGTCGATCCAACCGACCGACGTCAGGCGCGGCGACCTGCCCGAGCTGGTCGGCGCCCTGGTGCGGCCGCCGGTCGAGCGCGACCGCGCCGGCGAGGGCGGGCGCAGCACGCTCAGCGGCGGGCAGGCGCTGATCGCGCGACTGCTCGACGGGTTCCTGCGCGACGACGGCACCGTGCTCACCGAGCTGCCCGTGACCGGGCTGGTCCTCGACGGCGACCGGGTGGCCGGCGTCGCGGGCATGACGCCGGAGGGGCCGGTCGAGATCCGCGCCCGGCGCGGCGTGCTGGTCGCGGCGGGCGGGTTCGAGGGCAACTCCGCGCTGCGCGAGGAGCACGGCGTCCCCGGCGACGTCGCCTGGACGATGGCACCGGCCGGCACCAACACCGGCGAGCCGATCGAGGCCGGCGCGGCCATCGGGGCGGCGACCGACTACCGCGGCCTGGGGTGGTTCTGCCCGGGCCTGGCGCAGCCGGACGGCGGCGGGTCGTTCACGCTCGGCTTCCGGTCCGGGCTGATGGTCGACGCGACCGGCCGGCGCTACGCCAACGAGTGCCTCCCCTACGACCGGTTCGGCCGGATCATGGCCGAGGCGCCCGAGCGGATCCCGTCGTGGTTCGTCTTCGACTCGCGCGAGGGCGGCCGGCTGCCGGCGATCGCGATGCCCGAGGGCGACCCGGCCGCGCACCTGGCGGCCGGCACCCGGGTGCGGGCGGACTCGATCGCGGAGCTGGCCGGGCGGATCGGCGTACCGGCCGAGGCGCTGGCCGCGACCGTCGAGCGGTTCAACGGCTTCTGCGAGAGCGGCGTCGATGAGGACTTCGGCCGCGGGGACGACGAGTACGACACGTTCTTCTCCGGCGGGCAGGGCCCCAACAAGGCCCTGACGCCCTGCGACCAACCGCCCTTCTACGCCGCCCGCTTCGTGCTCTCCGACCTCGGCACCAAGGGCGGCCTGGTCACCGACGAGCGCGGCCGGGTGCTGCGCCAGGACGGCGGCCACATCCCGGGCCTGTACGCCGCCGGCAACTCGGCCGCGTCCGTCTTCGGCGCGGTCTACCCCGGCCCGGGCGCGCCGCTCGGCTCGGCGATGGTCTTCGCCTCGCTCGCGGTGCGCGACCTCCTGGACTGACTCGAGGGCTGACTCGGGGGCCGAGTCAGAACAACAGCCGGCCGACGGCGTCGCGGGCGACCAGGAAGCCGACGATCCCCAGCACCCAGGCGGTCGCCTCGCCGCCCACGCGCTCCAGCCACGCCGAGAGCCGGTCGAGCAGCGGCTCGACCGGCGAGCGCAGCGCCACCCGCACGCCGAGGAGCCCCAGCGCGGGCAGCACCATGACCAGGCAGTACGCCGCCAGCACGGCCGTCTGCGCCGGCAGGCCGAGGTCACCGCCCGCGAGCAGGCCCAGCGCACCGAGGTAGGGCAGCATCGTCGCGACCTCGAGCGTGGCCGCGAGCAGCGCGAGCCCGACGACGCCGGAGAGCGACGCCCCTCCCCCGGCGGCCCGGTCGCGCCAGCGCAGCACCCGGCCGGATCCGCCCGTGCCGACCCGGAAGCTGGCCGCGAACAGCGCGACGCCGAGCGCCAGCTGCACCCACAGCACCACCGGCGAGTCGGCGAGGCCCTCGCCGATGCCGTCCGCCAGCGCGCTGCCGCCGCGCAGCAGCACGAGCCCGACCAGCAGGTAGAAGGCCGCGACCATGCCCAGGAACACCAGGATCCGGCCGGGCCGAAGGCCGTGCGGTGAGGTCATCAGCCAGAGCGGGATCAGCAGCGTCCCGAAGCTGGTGGAGTCGACCAGGGCGAGCCCGGCCAGGGTGAGCAGCAGTGCGAGGTCCACGGTCTCAGCCAACCGGCCCGGCCGGCACGGCGCATCGGCCGGCGGTCGAGACTTTGGTAGGTGCTTCCCGCGGGCTGCTGCCCGCACTCCTCGCGACGGTCGACGTCAGCCGGTGACCTCGACGATCGCCGGCAGCGAGGCGGCCATGATCCCGAGCAGCTGGTCGCGGGTGATCCCGCGCGGGTCGGCGATCCAGGAGAGCACCAGCTCCTCCACCATCGCCGACCAGCCGCGCACGACCAGCCGGGTCGCCGGGGTGTCCGCGATGATGTCGCCCTGCGCGTCCTCGCGGAAGATCCGGCCGTTGAGCGCCGAGCGCGCCTCCTCGTAGATCTCGCGCAGCGTCTCGTTGCCGCCGGCGGCGGCCTTGACCAGCGACAGATAGCCCTCGTAGTTGTCGACGACGTAGTCGAGGTACGCCGCCAGCGAGGTGACCATCCGCTCCAGCGGCTCGCCCTCGGCCGGTGGCGCGGTCTGCGCGATCAGGTCGTCCGCCGCGCGCCGTACGACCGCCTCGTGGAAGGCGTGCTTGCTGCCGAAGTAGTGGTAGAGCAGCCCCCGGGAGATCCCGGCCTCCTCGGCGAGGAGGTCGATCGAGAGCTGGTCGAGGGAGCGGTGGGCGAGCAGCCGGACGCCGAGGTCGAGTAGCTGCTCGCGGCGCTGCTCCGGGGACAGGCGGGTGCGCGGCGGCGTACTCTGGCTCACGCCCGCCACTCTATTGACGTCTGTTCAATAGCGCCAGTACCGTCGCGACATGCGGGTCCAACACCTCATCGTCGGGGCGGGGTTCGCCGGGCGGTGCCCGGCGATCAGGCTGCAGGAGGACGGCCTCCTCGTGATCGAGAGGAGCCTGGAGGCCGGATGAAGAGCTTCGACGACAAGGTCGTGGTGATCACCGGAGCCGCGTCCGGCATCGGCCGGGCGCTGGCCCTGAACCTCGCCCGCAAGGACTCCCTCCTGGCGATCTCCGACGTCGACGACGCCGGGCTCGCCGAGACGGTCGAGCAGGTGCAGGCGGCCGGTGCGCGGCAGGTGCGCTCGGACCACCTCGACGTCGCGGACCGGGCGGCGTTCGCGGCGTACGCGACGTCGA
Organism: Nocardioides hungaricus; assembly: GCF_054782915.1. NCBI lineage: Bacteria > Bacillati > Actinomycetota > Actinomycetes > Propionibacteriales > Nocardioidaceae > Nocardioides > Nocardioides hungaricus. The sequence goes on from NZ_BAAGRO010000019.1 coordinate 257,053, forward strand.
TCGCCGACCACTTCGGCCGCGTCAACGTGGTCGTGAACAACGCGGGCGTCGCCCTCGCCGGGAACCTCGAGGACCTCGAGTACGGCGACATGGACTGGATCATGAGCATCGACTTCTGGGGCGTGCTGCACGGCACCAAGGAGTTCCTGCCGCACCTGATCGCGTCCGGCGACGGACACGTCGTCAACATCTCCTCGCTGTTCGGGCTGATCTCGATGCCCGGCCAGAGCATGTACAACGCGGCCAAGTACGCCGTGCGCGGCATGTCCGAGGCGCTGCGCGAGGAGATGCTGGTCGCCGGCCATCCGGTCGGCGTGACGGTCGTCCACCCCGGCGGCGTCAAGACCGCGATCGCCCGCAACGCGCGGGTCTCCGCGCGCGAGGACAAGGAGCGCACCGCGAAGCTCTTCGACGAGAGGCTCGCGAGGATGACGCCCGAGCGGGCCGCCGAGATCATCGTCAGGGGCGTGCAGTCGGGCAAGGCGCGGGTGCTCGTCGGGCTCGACGCGCACGCGATCCACCAGCTCGCGAAGCTGACCGGATCGCGCTACCAGGACATCGCCGCCAGAGCCGCCGGGCGGCTCGGCGTGGGCTCGCCGCGAGGCGCCGACTCGGCGTGACTTGCCCGCCAGGAGAGCCCGAGTCGGCGCAAGTTGCCCGGGCTGTGGACAAGACGCGCCGACTCGGCGCCCTCAGATGGGCAAGACGCGCCGACTCGCGCTAGGGATGGGCTCTGCGGGAGGACGACCGTCGCCTGGAGGTTCTCACCTTCAGCGGGCCGACCAGGCGCGGGCCAGCGAGCCGGCTCTCGAGCTTGTGCGCCTCGCGGCGCAGCGGCTGGGCGACGTACTCGCCGAGGATCACGCCGGCGGCGAGCGCGGTGGCGATCGAGGCCGCGGTGATGAGCGCCAGCAGGCCCGAGGAGGTGGCGAACCCGCCCTCGGTCAGCAGGCTCAGGCCGCGGTAGATCGAGAGGCCGGGCAGCATCGGCACGACCGCGGACACGACCACGACGAGCGGCGGCACCCGCAGCCGGCCGGCGACGGTGTAGCTGACCAGGCCGACGAAGAACGCCGCCAGCGCGACCGACCAGGTCCCGCCGAAGCCGCCGAGCACGACGCCCTGCGAGATCAGCATGGCGACCGCCGCGACCAGACCGATCGGGACGAGCGTGCGACGCGGCGCGTAGGAGGCGAACGCGAACGCCGCGGCGCAGATCGTGGCGCCGAGCGCCATCACGGAGACGTCCTTGAGGCCCGTGGGCGCGCCGGGCTCGATCGCGCCGACGTCCACCCCGAGGACGTCGGCGACCGTGAGGCCGCCGCTGACGCCGGCGATGATGCCGCCGGTGGCGAGCAGCGCCTCGGTGAGCCGGGCTCCCGCGGTGATGTAGAAGCCCGAGAGGGCGTCTTGGAGGGCGCCCATGAAGCCGATGCCGGCCAACAGCATGATCAGGTTCGCGGTGACGACCAGTGACGGGTCGAGCTCGAGGCTCGTGGACTCCGTCGCGGCGCTCGCCGCCACCGCGATCAGCGTCGCCACCGCGCCGCCGGCGACCTGACGATAGAAGAACGGTAGCCGCTGCCGGGCCATCGCCAGTTGAAGCCGGTCGATCGCGATGGCCGCGACCGCCGCGATCACCGCCACCATGACGCCGCCGCCGAGCTGCACGCCGACCCCGGCGGCCATCAGGCCCCAGCCGATGGTCGCCGCCCAGCGGGGGAGCGTATGGCCGGAGGACACGATCCGCGCCAGCCGGCTCCGCGCCTCCTTGAGGTCCACGTCGCCGCGCAGCACGTCGCGGACCAGGTGGTCGACGAGGGTGAGGTCCTCGTAGTCGATCTCGCGCTGCTTGACCTGCCGGATCAGCACGACCGACGGCTCCTCCGGGTCCTGCTGAATCGACATCGAGAGCGAGGTGAACGTGACGTCGACGTCCGGGTTGCGCACGTCGTACTGCCACGCCAGCGCCTGCATGGTCGCCGTCACGTCCGCGGCGCCGGCGCCCGAGGAGAGCAGCACCTCGCCGACGCGGAGGCAGAAGTCCAGGGTCAGGTTGAGCTCGCGGGCCGCCACCATGACGGTCATGGTGGCAGGCGGCTGGTAGACAGGTCACGTGCCCCCACCGTCCGGCAGAGCAAGCGGTGACCGTGTCCGCGTCGTGATGTCGAAGTGGGGCGGCCGGCCGCACTGGGAGTTCGACGCGACGTACCTCGGCAGCGACGAGCACGGCGACTGGCTGGGCATCCCCGCCGGCACCGGGATGAGCCGCCCGGGGGCGGACTACGTCGCCCCGACGCACCAGGTCGGCCTGGTCCCACCGCCCGGCCCGGACGCGGAACGCGGCTGGCTGGCCACGATCCACGACGTGGGCGGACCGGTCCGGGTGTACGTCGACATCACCACTCCTCCGATGTGGGACGGCGCGGTCGTGCGGGCGGTCGACCTGGACCTGGACGTGGTCTGCGGGCCGACCGGGCGGGTGTGGGTCGACGACGAGGACGAGTTCGCCAGGCACCGGGTGGCGTACGGCTACCCGGACGAGGTGGTGCGGGGTGCACTGGCCTCGTGCGAGCGGGTGCTCGCCCTCGTCGCCGACGAGGCGGCGCCGTACGACGGCAGCGCCGCCGGGTGGCTCGCCCGCTTGGGGGATCTGCTGCGAGCCGGGCCTCAGTAGCCTCCGTCGGGCGGCACCATCTCCAGGCGTACGCCGAGCAGCCGCACCGGCCGGTCGCGATCACCCGCGTCGAGCCTGTCGAGCAGCGACACCGCCACCGCCTCGAGCGCCGCCGGGTCGTTGGTCGGTGCCGGCAGGGTGCGGCTGCGGCTCACCGTGGAGAACGGCCGCAGCCGGACCTTGAGGCCGACCCGCACCGCCGGGCGGCCCTCGGTGTCGATGTCGACGAGCGCCCGCCGGGTCAGTGCCCGGACCGCCGCCTCGATCTCCTCTCGCGTCTCGAGATCCTCCTGGAAGGTCTCCTCGCGGCCGTGCGCCCGCGGCACCCACGGCGTCGCGTCCACCGGACTGGTGTCCACGCCGCGGCCGAGCCGGTGGTACCACGGCCCCATCGTCGGGCCGAGCTCCGCGGCGAGCACCCGGGCGTCGGACTCGGCGAGCTGCGCGACCGTGTCGATGCCGAGCGCGGCGAGCTTCCTGCCGGTCTTCGGCCCGATCCCCCACAGCGCCGTGGTCGGCCGGTCCCCCATCACCTCGAACCAGGTCTCGCCGGTCAGCTCGCCCACGCCCCGCGGCTTGCCGAGCTCGGTCGCGATCTTGGCGCGCAGCCTGTTGTCGCCTACCCCGACCGAGCAGTGCAGCCGCGTCGTGGCGAGCACCGCCGCCCGCACCTCCTCGGCGAACGCCCGCGGGTCGCCGAGGTCGCCGTGCCCGGCGCCGGCGGCGAGGAACGCCTCGTCCCAGCCCAGCACCTCGACCACGACCGGTACGCCGCCCCAGGCCAACCCGCGCAGGGTGTCCATCACCTCGACGGACGCGGCGTCGTACGCCTCGTGGTCGACCGGCAGGAACACCGCCTCGGGGCACCTGCGCACCGCGACCCGCAGCGGCATCCCGGAGCCGACGCCGAACGCGCGGGCCTCGTACGACGCCGTCGACACGACCCCGCGCTCGGTCGGGTCGCCCCGGCCGCCCACGATCACCGGCCGTCCGGCCAGCTCGGGCCGGCGCAGCACCTCGACCGCGGCGATGAACTGGTCCATGTCGACGTGCAGCACCCACGGCTGGGCTGCCTCCTCCGTGGAGGCGCTCATCGCGGCGGCGGCAGCGCGTCGGTCGACTCGAGCTGGTCCATGCCCGTGACCATGAGCAGGTCGACGACCACCGAACGCAGCTGGGCGAGCACCGCCTCGGCTGCGAGCACATCGGTGCGGTCCACCTGGCCGGTCGCGTCGGCGACCGACAGCAGCGCCGGCTGGGCGTCCGTGGCCAACCGGTTGTCGGCGAGCTCACCGGCGACCTCGTCGGCCGCGTCGGCGAGATCCAGCGCGAGCAGGGAGTAGGCCCGCGGCACCGGCCGCCTGCGGTACGCCGCGACCGCGGTCTGCCGCACCAGCACGCGCGTGCTGCGCAAGGCGCGGTCCAGCGGGTCGACCAGCTCGGCCATCTTGCGCAGGCCCGCGCGGTGGCGCACCCGGAACGGCGAGGACTCGACGACCGAGAGGCCCTCGTCCGCGGCGTCCTGGAGCTCGCGGATGAGGTAGTCGGTCGAACGCGCGTCGGCGAGCAGTTCCATCGCGCGGTCGGACTCGCCGTCGGCCATCACCTCACCGGCTGCCCGCAGCAGCGCGGAGATCTTCCGCACCACCACCGCGGCCTGCTCGCGCGGCCGGCGCAGCGGAGCCGCGGGGACGACCGTCGCGGCGACCAGCGCCACCGCACCGCCGATCAGGGCGTCGGTCCAGCGGGTGAACGCCTGACTCGGCCCGACCGCCAGCCCGGCGATCACGATCGACTGCACCGCCGCCTGGGTGACGAACAGCGGCCCGCCGGCGAGCAGCAGCGCGGCCGACATCGCGAGCGCGACGATCAGCCCGATCTGCCAGCCGCCGGAGCCCAGCCACACCACCAGCAGGTCGGCGAGGAACACGCCGACGGCGACGCCGACGGTGACCTCGACGACCCGCCGCAGCCGCTGGCCGTAGGACGTGCCGAGCGCCACGACGGCGGCGACCGGGGCGAAGAACGGGCTCGGATGTCCGAGCACGTCCGCCGCGACGAACCAGGCCACGGCCGCGGCGACCGCACACTGACCGAGCTGCCAGGTCTTCGCCTGGAGCCGGCGGACCCGGGCCCGGATGGATGTGCGACCGCGGTCCCACATCCGGTCCAGGTGGCCCGCCTCCATGCGGGCGATCCTGCCACGGCGGCGTACCCCTCCCGGATCACTGGGCGTTGGCCCAGTCCAGCGCCTGCTTCAGGTCGCCGAGGTCGCGGTACCAGGTGCGGACCTCGACCCGGCAGCGCACCCGATCGATGCGGGCGTCGTACTCCGAGCACTCGGCGCGCGCCTCGGAGTCGGTGGGCGGGTAGCGCCCCGACCCGTCGTAGTAGGTGATCTCGAAGCCGTTCTCCTTGTCGCCGGTCACCTCCACGATCGTGTCGCCCGGCGGCGGGTCGACCGCAGCGCGAGCGGCGGCGCCTCCGAGGCAGATCCCGAGGACGAGGGCGATGCACGCAATCCATTTCATGGCGGCGACGCTAGGCGCGAGGACGGACGGTTCGCCGGGGCGCAGGACGGTGCTGTGGAGCGCCGCGCGGGAAGGCCGGGCTGTGGACGATCAGCGGGCTGGACCCCGGCCTGCTTGTGGCGGTCGCCACGACCGGCCACACTCGGCTGCCATGGTGTCCCTCATCGACCCGACGGCGACCGGGTTCCTGCTCGCGGAGAACCGCAGCATGCCGATGCACGTCGGTGGGCTCCAGCTCTTCGAGAGGCCGGAGGGCGCGGGCCGCGACTACGCGCGGCAGATGTTCGAGGCGATGCGCGACGTCGAGGAGGTCGCGCCGCTGTTCCTCAAGCGTCCGCACCGGTCGCTGTCGACCGCCGGGCAGCTCGTCTGGGTCGAGGACGAGCAGTTCGACATCGAGCACCACGTGCGGCACAACGCGCTGCCGAGGCCGGGCCGGGTCCGCGAGCTGCTCGACCTCGCCGGCCGGCTGCACAGCACCCGGCTGGCCTGGGAGCGGCCGCTGTGGGAGGCACACGTCATCGAGGGCCTGCGCGACCGCCGGGTCGCGCTCTACACGAAGACCCACCACGCGCTGGTCGACGGCGTCTCCGCGATGCGGCTGCTCCAGAGCGTGCTCAGCACCGACGCCGACCGCCGCGACATGCCGGCGCCCTGGGACGCCCGCACCCGCGAGGACCGATCGAGCCACGGCTCCGGGCTCGCCGAGCTGCCCGCCCAGGCGCTGCGCTCCGCGCTCGGCATCGCGGCCGAGGCGGCGGGGCTGCCCGGCGCGCTGGTCCGCACCCTCAACAGGAGCGTGCGGAACGAGACCTCGGCGATCTCGCTCCACGCCCCGCGCACGATCTTCAACCGCACCATCACCGGGTCGCGGCGGTTCGCCGCCCAGGACTGGCCGATCGAGCGGCTGCGCGCGATCGGCAAGGCGACGGGTACGACGATCAACGACGTCGTGCTCGCGATGTGCTCGGGCGCGGTGCGGACCTACCTCGCGGAGCTGGACGCCCTGCCCGACGCTCCCCTCGTCGCGATGGTGCCGGTCGGCCTCAAGGCCAGGCAGTCGGCGACCGCCTCGACCGAGGGCGGCAACGCGATCGGGGCGGTGATGTGTCAGCTCGGCACCCACCTCGACGACCCGGCCGACCGGCTCGCGGCGATCCACCGCTCGATGAAGGACGGCAAGGAGGCGCTGTCCGGCATGACGCCCGCGCAGATCCTCGCGATGAGCGCGCTGGGCCAGGCGCCGGCCATCGTGGCGCCGATGCTGAAGCTGCAGGGCATCGTGCGACCGCCGTACAACCTGGTCATCAGCAACGTGCCCGGCCCGCGCACCACGCACTACTGGAACGGCGCGAAGATGGTCGGCACCTATCCGCTGTCGATCCCGATCAACGGCATGGCGCTCAACATCACCTGCACGTCCTACGACGGGAGGATGGGCTTCGGCCTGATCGGCTGCCGCCGCACCGTGCCGCACCTCCAGCGGCTGCTGGTCCACCTCGACGACGAGGTCGCCGCGATGGAGCGGGCCGCCGGGGTCTCGGCACGCGATTGAACCTCGGATCGACGGGTCGGGGCGCTCGCTGGCGCCACCGTCATCGACAACCGTGAGTACGCTGCCAGGCACAGCCGATGCCGCACGGTCCACAGGTGGCAGCCGCAGCCCATGCGAGTGAGGTCCCGTTGAGCTCGATCTACTGGAAGCTACAGCCTCGCCGCATTCCTCGCGTGCCTGGGCATGTGGCTCTTCATCGAGCGGCGCCATCGGGCCTAGCGCTCCTCCAGCCCGCCGCCGACGGTGTCGGCGACGGCGCGCAGCCGGGCGCGGGTGACGTCGGCGACGGTGAGCAGCCCGGCGGTGTGGGCGTTGGAGCCGGGGCGGGTCGGCTCGGCGGAGTTCACGCTGATGCACCGGCGGGTGCCGCCGTCGGCGGCGTTCTGGAGCGCGACCGCGTGGCCCGTCGTACCGCTGCCCGCGAAGAAGTCGAGCACCACCGCGTCGGCGGGCATGGTGCCGAGGATGCGCCGCACCAGGCCGGTGGGCTTGGGCGACTCGAAGACGTGGCCGACCAGGTCCTTGAGCTCCTGGACCGCGGTGTCGGTCGAGCCGACCTCCTCGGCGAGCCAGATGGTGCGCAGCTTCTTGCGGCGCCCCCCGGGGACGGCGGGGTGGAGCCAGTCGCGCTGGAAGACGTCGACCCGCTCCCCCAGCCGGCCGTTGACCCGCCGGCAGACCAGGTCATCGGGGCGCTCGTCGATGCGCGGGCGGCTCCACCGCCACACCGCGGGCCGCCCGTCGCCGAAGACCGGCCCGACCTCGACCGCGCCCTCGAACGGCGTCGTCGACACCCGCCCGCTGTCCGGGTCGCCCCACACCGTGAAGTGCAGCGTCCGCGCGGTCGCCGGGTTGAACTTCTTGTTGGTGTTGCGCAGCGGCAGGTGCCGGTAACGCCGGCCATCCGGCGCCGTCAGCGGGAAGTCGCGCTCGTCGACGTGGTCGGGCGACGCCGCGTCGAGGACGGTACGGCGGGCGTCGCGTGCGTACACGAGCAGGTACTCGTGGCTCGTGGCGAAGCCCCGCCCGAGCTGGCGGCCCTTGGGGTTGAGGTTGACCACGATCTGCGCGAGGAAGCTCTCCTCGCCGTACACCTCGTCCAGGAGCAGCCGCAGATGCGCGACCTCGTGGTCGTCGATGCTCACGAAGATCGCGCCGGTGTCGCGCAGCACCTCGCGCGCGGCCTGCAGCCGGGGCCGCATCATCGCCACCCAGGCGGCGTGACCGGGGAAGGCGTCGCGGTAGGCGAAGTCGTTGCCGGTGTTGTAGGGCGGGTCGATGTAGATGAGGTCCACGGGCCTCCCCAGGATCTCGGGGAGCGTGGGTAGCACGTCGAGGTTGTCGCCCTCCACGAAGGTGTTCCACGCCCGCGCCACGCGCCGACCCTAACGTCCGGGATTCGCAGGGGTGGTCGGCTTAGCCTTGAACAGGTGCGCATCCGACTCAGAGGTTCCGCCGGTAGGGGGCGCGCAGCAGGCGATCACCTGCTGGCGGGACCTCTTACCCTCTCGGCCGGCCTGACCGTATGCGTCCTGCTCGCAGCGGCGCCGGCTCTCGCCGGTGGCTCCGCCGACCCCGGACCGTCCCGGGAGAGCCAGCCGCGAGTCCTGCGCCCGCAGCACTCCTCCGGCGGCGAGCAGGGCACCTACGCCCTCCCGTTCGCGGCCGGGCGCACCACCACGGCCGGCCAGGTCAGCTGGCAGGTCGCGCCGGGCGTCACGTACACGCGTTGGAGCCAGACCGACGCGCGCGGCCCGATCCGCGCGCACCTGCTGACGATCGACCCGAGCACGCCGGGGCTGACCGTCGACTACGCGAGCATGGGGGCGGTACGCCGGGTGGCGACCGTCGCCGACATCTTGGCCAGGGACAAGGCGGTCGCCGGCGTCAACGGCGACTTCTACGACATCGGCAGCACGGGCGCGCCGCTGGGCCTCGGCAGGGACCGCGAGCTCGGTCTGCTGCACGCCCGGCAGGAGGGCTGGAACAAGGCGTTCTACATCGACCGCCGCGGCCGCGCCGACATCGGCGACCTGCCGATGACCGCCAGGATCCTGTGGCGTCCCGAGCTGAGCGTCACCAACCTGAACTCGCCGTTCGTCGCACCGGGCGGCATCGGCATCTACACCCCGCGCTGGGGGCGTACGGCGGGCTACCGGGTCACCCAGGGCCAGCGCACCAAGGTCCGCGAGGTCGTCGTGCGCAAGGGGCGGGTGGTCCACAACCGCGGCCGGATCAGCGTCGGCGAGAAGATCCCCGGCCTGGTGCTCGTCGGCCGCGGGAGCAGCGCGGTCGAGCTGCGCCGCCAGCTGCCGGTCGGCAAGCGGGTCAAGGTGGAGTTCTCGCTGGCGGGCCGGCCGAGGATGGCGATCAGCGGCAACAGCTTCCTCGTGAACGACGGCATCATCCGCGCGGTCGACGACCGTCAGATGCACCCGCGTACGGCGGTCGGCGTGGACCACGACACCGGCGAGGTGCTGCTGCTCGTGATCGACGGGCGCAGCAGCCGCAGCCGCGGCTACACGATGGTCGAGCTGGCGAACCTGATGGTCGACCTGGGCGCCGACGAGGCGGTCAACCTCGACGGCGGCGGCTCCTCGACGATGGTCGGCCGCAACCGGCAGGGCACGATGGCCGTGCTCAACACCCCGTCCGATGGCTTCCAGCGCCGGGTCGCGAACGCGATCTCGATCCGCTACCGCGCGCCGGCCGATGGCTGACCTCGTGGCAGGCTGACGCCGTGGCCCGCTTCACCCGCGCCGAGCTCGAGTCCTACCGCGACGACGAGGTGCCCGACCTGCTCGGACCCGACGTCCGGCTGCTGTTCGTCGGCATCAACCCCGGCCTCTGGACCGCGGCGACGCAGACGCACTTCGCGCATCCGGCGAACCGGTTCTACCCCGCACTGCTGCTGGCCGGGATCATCGCCGAGCCGATCAGCCCGTCGGACGGCATGACCGACGCCGACCGCGACCGGCTGCGCGCCCGGGGCATCGGCATCACCAACCTGGTACGCCGGGCGACGGCTCGCGCCTCGGAGCTCAGCGGCGAGGAGCTGCGCGCCGGCGGACGGGAGCTGGCGGCGACGGTCCGGCGGGTCCGGCCCAAGGTCGTGGCGGTCGCGGGCATCACGGCGTACCGGACCGCCTTCGGGGTGCGCACGGCGGTGCCGGGCCTGCAGCCGGAGCCGCTCGAGGGAGCGCAGGTGTGGGTGGTGCCGAACCCGAGCGGGCTCAACGCCCACGAGACCGTGACGACCCTCGCGGCGGCGTACGCCGAGGCGGCGCGGGCGGCCGGAGTGGTGCCGTAGGGGCGGCACAGGCCGCGATGCCGGCCTCGAGCAGGTCCCGCAGCCGGCCGTCGGTCTCGGCGCCGGGCGCCGCGTTGATCACGACGCCCTCGACCGCGCAGCGGGCCATGGTCGGCGCGCAGCGCTCGGCGTAGGCGTGCTCGTGGATCCGGTCGCGCAGCGCGAGTCGCTCCACCCACGCGACCGCGCCCGGCACCAGCTCGAGGGCCGCGTGCGCCTGCCGCCGGACCTCCTCGTCCGGGCACAGCTGCTCGGCGCGGAGCAGCCCGGCCGCCAGCACCCGCTGGGTCGTCTCGGGCATCGCGAGCAGCTGGCGGCTCGCGACGGCGACCGAGAGCGTGAACCAGGTGAGCTCGTCGCCGCGCCGGCCGACCACGGACGGGATCAGCGGCGTCAGCCACCGGCGGCCCTCGTCGGTCGTCAGGTCGTTGACCTGGCGGGCGAGCTGGGCGAGCAGCGGATGGGTGCAGGCCGGATGGTCGCTCCACCGCTCGCCGGCCAGCACCGACGCCAGCTCCATGAAGCAGGCGCCCCGCTTCGGCGTACGGTGCCTGCCTCGGGAGAGGACCGGCATCCCGTCGGGCAGAGTCGATGTGCGCATCGCGACCTCCTCCTGTCGAGGATGCGCCTCCCCCCGGTCGGATATCAACCGCCTCGTCGATCGGGGAAGGACTGGTCCTTCCCGAGCACGGTCAGCCCGTCCTCGACGAGGAAGCCGCGCGCCCGGTCGGCCGCCGGGTCGACGCCGACCTCCGCACCCGCCGGGACGACGACGAACTTGTCCAGGATCGCGTTGCGGACCACGGCTCCGGCGCCGACGTGCACGCCGTTCATCAGCACCGCGCCGGTGACCTCCGCCCCGGCGTCCACGCGTACGGCGGGCGAGAGCACCGAGCGCCGTACGGACCCGCCGGTCACCACCACGCCGGGCGAGAGCACCGCCTCGTCGACGGTCGCCGGCTCTCCCGCGGCGCCCTGCACGAGCTTGGCCGGCGGCTGCGGGCCGTAGGAGGTGTAGATCGGCCAGTCGAAGTTGTAGAGGTTGAAGACCGGCAGCGGCGAGACCACGTCGAGGTGTGCGGCGAAGTAGGAGCCGAGCGTCCCGACGTCGCGCCAGTAGTCGCGGTCGCGCGCGGTCGAGCCGGCGACGTCGTTGTCCCTGAAGTCGTAGACGCCGGCCTGCTGGCGGCGCACGAACGCCGGCACGACGTCGCCGCCCATGTCGTGCTTGGAGCCGATCTCGGTGGCGTCGCGGGTGACCGCCTCCACCAGCGCGTCGGCGTCGAACACGTAGTTGCCCATCGACGCGAGCACCTCGCCGGGGCTGTCCGGCAGGCCCACCGGGTCGGTCGGCTTCTCGAGGAACTCCCGGATCCTCCTCGGATCCTCGGGGTGCACGTCGATCACGCCGAACTGGTCCGCGAGCTCGATCGGCTGCCGGATCGCGGCCACCGTGCAGGCCGCGCCGCTGTCGACGTGGGCCCGCACCATCTGCGAGAAGTCCATCCGGTAGACGTGGTCGGCGCCCACCACGACCACGATGTCCGGCTTCTCGTCGCGGACCAGGTTGAGCGACTGGTAGATCGCATCGGCGCTGCCGAGGTACCAGTGCTTGCCCACCCGCTGCTGCGCCGGCACCGGCGTCACGTAGTTGCCGAGCATCGTCGACATCCGCCAGGTCTGCGTCACGTGCCGGTCCAGGCTGTGCGACTTGTACTGGGTCAGCACGACCACCTGGAGGTAGCCGCTGTTGACCACGTTCGACAGCGCGAAGTCGATCAGCCGGTAGATCCCGGCGAACGGCACCGCCGGCTTCGCGCGGTCCGCGGTCAGCGGCATCAGGCGCTTGCCCTCCCCTCCCGCGAGGACGATCGCGAGGACCTTCTTCCGGGAGCTGAGCGCCATGCGCCCAACGTAGTGGGGTCTCGACGGGCTCGACCACCGGTAGGTTCGGCGGCGTGCGAGTCGACGTGCTGTCCCGCGAGTACCCACCCGAGGTGTACGGCGGCGCCGGGGTGCACGTCGCCGAGCTGGTCCGGGCACTGCGGGCCCGGCCCGACGTGGTCGCTCGGGTGCACGCCTTCGGCGCCGTGCGCGACGAGACCCTCACGTCGTCGTACCCCGACCTGGCGGAGCTGTCGGGGGCGAACGCCGCCCTGCGCACGCTCGGGGTCGACCTGACCATCGCCGCGGGGTGCGCCGGCACCGACCTGGTGCACTCGCACACCTGGTACGCGAACCTCGCCGGCCACCTCGCCGCACTGCTGTACGGCGTGCCGCACGTCGTCTCCGCCCACTCGCTCGAGCCGCTGCGGCCGTGGAAGGCCGAGCAGCTCGGCGGCGGGTACGCCATCTCGTCGTGGGTCGAGAGGACCTCCTACGAGGCGGCCGCCGCGGTCATCGCGGTCTCGGCCGCGATGCGCGACGACGTGCTGGCGTCGTACCCCGCCGTCGACCCGGCGCGCGTGCACGTCGTGCACAACGGCATCGACACCGACGACTGGGCTCCGTCGGTGGACCCGGACCGCGTGCGGTCGTGGGGGGTGGATCCGGACCGGCCCTCGGTGGTCTTCGTCGGCCGGATCACCCGGCAGAAGGGGCTGCCGCTGTTCCTGCGCGCCTGCGCCGCGCTGCCTGCGGACGTGCAGATCGTGCTCTGCGCCGGTGCCCCGGACACTCCGGAGATCATGGCCGAGGTGGAGGGTCTCGTGGCGTCCCTTCGGGCGTCCCGGTCCGGCGTCGTGTGGATCCCCTCGATGCTGCCACGGGCCGACGTGGTCGCGCTGCTGAGCGCCGCGACGGCGTTCGCCTGCCCCTCGATCTACGAGCCGCTCGGCATCGTGAACCTCGAGGCGATGGCCTGCGAGACCGCCGTCGTCGCCACCGCCACCGGCGGCATCCCCGAGGTCGTCGTCGACGGCTCGACGGGGGTGCTGGTGCCGATCGCGCAGGCGGCCGACGGCACCGGCACGCCCCTCGACCCGGACCGGTACGTCGCCGACTTCGCCGCCGCCCTCACCTCGGTCGTGTCGGATCCTTCTCTCGCTGTCGCCATGGGCCGCGCGGGACGCGAGCGCGCGATCGCGTCGTTCTCCTGGGACGCCATCGCCGAGCGCACGGTCGAGGTCTACCGCTCGGTGCTGTGACTGCGCCGGTGGTTGAGGTGCGAGCGAAGCAAGCCTCGAGCCTCCGAACCACCGTGTGCTCGGCTCCACGATCCTGCGGTGAAACGACCCGGTCGCCCGTCGCCTGCTGCCGGTCACGGCGCGGTCCAGCCACCGCGCACGCGCTCGAGCAGCACGCCGTACCCAGGCACCGCCTCGGGCACGTTGCACGCACTGAGCACCAGCCACAGGAGGGCCTGGTTGCTGGTGACTACCGGCCGACCGGTACGTCGCTCGATCACCTCGATCACATCGGCGGTCTGGGTTCCGGCACAAGAGATGAGCACCGCGTCCGCCTGCGACAGGTCGAGCCTGTCCGCGAGCTCGATCCAGGTCCCGGGCGGGACCGAGCCTTGCTCGACCGGCGTGGCGCACGACGGTCCACCGCGGTCGACGACCTGGAACCCGTGCTCACGGAGGTAGGCCGCCTCGGCGTTGGTGACCTCGGCCGGGTACGGGTCGAGGAGCCCGACCCGCACCACGTCGAGACTCGCGAGCGCGGCCAGCACCGCCTCGATCGTGGTAACGCAGGGAATCCCACCGGTGGCCCCGGCGACCCTGCGGCGGATCTCGTCGGGGCCAGCGAGCATGCTGGCGGCGGTGCAGTTGAACGCGACCAGATCCACCGCGGCGTCCGCGAGCAGGGCAGCGGCCAGCTCCACGCCATCGACCATGGCGCGGTCGTCGGCGAGGCCGGTGCGGGTAAAAGACACCCGGGTCGTGACGAACTGGACCCCCTCCGGTGCCATCAGCTGGATCTCGTGGTCGCAGATGCCGCCGGAGGGGTAGAGGTGCCCCACCCGAGCTCTTGTCCCGAAGCCGATGCTCATGCCGTGCTCGCCTCCCTGTCGCGCGGGCACGGTAGACCCCCGGTCCGGCACCCGGGCGGGTCTGGTTCCGATGAGCAGACCGCCGACTCCGGTGTGTCGCAGCTCGGGTCTCATCCCAGCAGACTGTTCCGCTGAACGGTCCAGCACGAGACGCCGACCGGCAGTTCGAGCGCCATGCTCCTCACCACTGGGCCCAGACCCGGTGGAGGGAGATGGGGTGAGGTGCAGGTCTCAGGAGAACCCCACGACGACGTCCCATCGGCGACCCACACGCTCGAGCGGCTCCGCTCTGGCGAGTGGTCTGCCGTCTCTGTCGCAGAGGACTGCCTACGCCGGCTCGCGCAGCACAACAGCCGGCTCAACGCGGTCGTAGCCCACGACCCCGAGTTGGTGCTGGCGCAGGCTCGCGAGGCGGATGTTCGGCGGGCCCGCGGAGAGGAAGCCCCCCTCCTCGGGGTGCCGGTGTCGGTCAAGGACAGCCTCGACGCCGCGGGCCTGCCCGCGGTCTGCGGCTCCTGGGCCAGGCGAGGAAACGTCCCTGCGGTCGACGCGACGGCGGTCGGGCGGCTCCGGGACGCAGGTGCAGTCATCCTCGGCAAGACGAACACCCCGGAGCTGTGCGCGGCCTACGAGACCGACAACGCGGTGTACGGGCGGACCAGCAACCCGCACGACCCCGAGCGCACCAGCGGTGGGTCGTCGGGCGGTGAGGCCGTCGCCGTGAGCACCGGCATGTCCCTGCTCGGCCTCGGCTCCGACGGCGGCGGGTCGATCCGGGTCCCTGCGCACTACTGCGGGGTCTTCGGCCTTCGCCCGACGGCCGGGCGGGTGCCCGAGACCGGACAGTGGCCTGCGTCGCGCGCCTCCGGCATGGGTGACATGTACTGCCTGGGCCCCCTCGCGCGCAGCGCCACCGACCTCGCGCTACTGCTCGAGGTGATCTCTGGGCCGGACTGGGTGGACCCCTATGCGGTGCCCGTCCCGCTCCGCGACTGGCGCTCAGTGGAGGTCGGCTCTCTGCGGGTCGGGGTCTGGTGTAGCGACGGAGTCGTTGACGCGACCACCGAGACCGTCGGCGCGGTGCGCAGCGCGGCCGACCACCTGGCCGCGGCGGGCGCCATGGTCGAGGAGGTCTCGGGGCCGGACACGACCGAGGCGACCGAGTTGTTCTTCCTGGCCACGGGAGGAGCGGGGGGTGCCGACTTCCTGGAGCTGGTGGCGGACTGCGGTGATCACCACGAGCCCACGTTCGCGGCGTTCCTCGATGCGATGACTGTCCGGGACACCACAAGCATGGAGTGGTTCGACATCCAGCGCCGATTCTTCGACTTCCGGTCCCGCCTCCGGGCCTGGATCCGGGACTTCGACGTCGTCCTCACCCCGGTCGTGAGTGGCCCGGCTCCCCGGCACGGGGAACCTCCTGCCGGCGTGCCCCACGATGAGTACCCTCTTTACCGGGCCTTCAACTTCACCCACACATGTTCGGTGGCAGGTTTGCCGGCCGGCGTCGCTCCTGTGGCCGTGGCCGACGGTCTCCCGATCGGCGTGCAGATCATCGCGAGCCCGTGGCGGGAGGACGTGGTGATCGCCGCGGCGCACCAGCTCGAGCGCGCCTGAGAAGCCCAGGACTCGGCTGTCGTGTTGCCGTCACGGACGTACCCGGAGGAGGTCGTCGGAGCGGAGCGGCTTCATCTCCAGGGCGACGGCTTCGACGTGATGGAGGTGCGCGGGATAGAGACCAGGATCCAGGTCGCCGAGAACATCGCCGAGAACGTCGAGCTCATCGACGTCCCGGTGCCTACCAGCAAACCCTGCCGTGCCGACGCGAGGAGATGCGATGCCCGACCCCAGCCAGCAGGTTCTCTGCCTCACCGAAGGTGACGAGCTCCACTCCACTGCCGCACTGGCATCGCTGGGGAATCGTCTGCAGACGGCCTGTCCGGACGTCGGCGTCACGCGCCTCTCGTCCCTCCTCCTGAGCGCGGGCCCCATGCGGGTGCTCGGCTCGATCATGCGTAAGGAGGAACCTCCCGTCGACCTCCCCGCTGCACTGCTCATCGTCTCGACCAGGCCCGGTCGCGCCGCGGAGGTCCGCGGTGCACTGGCAACGACGGGTCTGGCGACCTGGACGGTCACTACCTTCCCCCTCCTCGAGTCCACTGGCGAGATGGGGGCAGACGGCGTCTGCAAGGTGGTCCTGGCACACCGGCGCCCCGGGATGAGCCGCCAGGACTTCAGGACCCACTACCTGGACCAGCATGTGCCACTGGTGCTGCGCCTGGGGCCGCTTTTCGTGGACTACCAGGTCAGTTTCACCGACGACGGCGGCCCGTGGGACTCGGTGACCCTACAGCGGTTCATCGATGGCGACACCTGGGCAGAGCACGACCGGCAGATCCTGGAAGAGAAGCCTGCTGTGGTTGCGGACCTCGAGGAGTTTCTCGGGCCGTCGGTCGAGCTCTCGAGCTACGGGCAGATCCAGCTCGACGCGTGAGGACGGGACCACCGACGAGGACGTCGTGCCGCTACCGTCTGCCGGGTGAGCAAGAACATGTTCCTGTTGTGGGGCGACGACCTCGCGAGCCGCCTCCACGACAGCGCCCTGCACGCCGACCTCCGAGACGCCGGCGTACGCCGGCTCCAGGTCAACGCCGACGACGAGCCGGTGGCGGCCGCGCTGCGGATCCCGCACCTCGACCGGCCGGTGCGGGCGATCGTGAGCACCTGGGACGCCGACCCCGCCGCCGTGGCCAGCATCCTGAAGGCGGTCGGCACCGTGCACGGGTACGCCGTGGACGAGCGCCGCCGCCTCGACCCGCCGGAGACCTGGGACGGCACGCGCGCGGACGCGCTGAGCAACGTCGCGATCCTCCGACGCCCCACCGACCTCGACCGCGAGGAGTGGATCCGGCGCTGGATGGTCGAGCACACCCCGATCGCGATCCGGACCCAGGCGACGTTCGGCTACGTGCAGAACATCGTCGCCGGCCCCACGACCGAGGGCGCACCGCGGATCGACGCGCTGGTCGAGGAGCTGTTCCCGAGCGTGGGCATCACCGACATGCACGCGTTCTACGGCAGCGGCGGCGACGACGCCGAGCTGAACCGCCGGCTCACCGAGCTGATGGCGAGCGTCGCGCGGATCGGCGCCGACCGCGACCTCGACCTGGTCCCGACCAGCCGCTACCTCTACGACCTCGCCGGACACCAGGACACGGCTAGATGAAGATCCCGAGGAACAGCACGACGACCAGGCCGGAGACCGACAGCACGGTCTCCATGATCGACCAGGTCTTGACGGTCTGACCGACGCTCATCCCGAAGTACTCCTTGACCAGCCAGAAGCCCGCGTCGTTCACGTGCGAGAAGAACAGCGAGCCGGCGCCGACCGCGAGCACGACCAGCGACACCTCGCCGGAGGACATGCCCTCGACCAGCCCGATCATCAGCGACGAGGCGGTGATCGTCGCGACCGTGGCCGAGCCCGTCGCCAGCCGGATCAGTACGGCGATCACCCAGGCGAGCAGCAGCACGGAGACGTTCCCGTCCTTGGCCCAGTCGGCCAGCAGCGTCCCGATGCCGGTGTCGATGAGCACCTGCTTGAAGCCGCCACCCGCGGCGACGATGAGCAGGATCCCGGCGATCGGGCCAAGCGAGCCGCCGACGGTGCCGGAGATCGTGGAGCGGTCCATGCCGGTGCCGACGCCGAAGGTCCACATCGCGACCAGCACCGCGATGAGCAGCGCGACGAACGGGTTGCCGAGCACGTCCCCGACCTGCTGCACGACGTTCTCCGGGTCGTCGATCACGATGTCGACCACGGCCTTGCCGAGCATGAGCACCACCGGCAGCAGCACGGTCGCCATGGTGACGCCGAACGACGGGCGCGCGGACTCGTCGCGGTCCGGCGTGTCCCAGGTGTCCGGCGCCTCGAGCACCACCCAGCGGCCGGCGAGGGCGCCGAACAGCGGCCCCGCGACGACGATCGTCGGCACCGCGACCAGGAGCCCGAGGCCGAGCGTGAGGCCCAGGTCGGCGCCGAGGTAGTCGATCGCGGTGACCGGTCCCGGGTGCGGCGGCACGAAGCCGTGCATCGCCGAGAGTCCGGCCAGGGCCGGGATGCCGACGGTGATCAGGGAGACCTGCGCCCGCCGGGAGACCAGGTAGATCACCGGCATCAGCAGCACCAGGCCGATCTCGAAGAACATCGGCAGCCCGATGATCGCGCCGACCGCGGCCATCGCCCACGGCAGCATCCGCGCCGAGGCGCGGCCGACGATCGTGTCGACGATCTGGTCGGCGCCGCCGGAGTCGGCGAGCAGCTTGGCGAACATCGCGCCGAGCGCGATCAGCGCGCCCACCCCGGCCGCGGTGCTGCCGAAGCCGGAGGTGAACGACGCCAGCACGTCGTTGACGTTCTCGCCGGCGACGATGCCGACGGTCAGGCCGCCCAGGATGAGCGCGAGGAACGGGTGCAGCTTGAGGATCGTGATCAGTACGACGATCAGCGCGATCGCGACGAGTGCCGCGACGATCAGCTGCCAGCCGGGGGCGACCGGGTCGACGACGTCCATCAGCGGTCCTCGTTCGATGTCATGCGGTCCACGTACCCCTGCACGATCGCATCGACACTCTGGTCCACGTCGATGACGATCCCGTCCTCGTCGGGCGCGAGCGGCTCGAGCGTCGCGAACTGCGAGGTCAGCAGCGACGCCGGCATGAAGTGCCCGGGCCGGCTCGCCTGGCGGCGTTCGATCACCTCGCGGCTGCCCTCGAGCAGGAGGAACCGGACGCCGGGCGCGTGCTGGCGCAACTGGTCGCGGTACTTCCGCTTCAGCGCCGAGCAGCCCATCACGCCGCCGTCCTCGTGGACGGCCAGCCACTCCCCGACCAGTTCCAGCCACGGATACCGGTCGCTGTCGTCGAGCGGCTCGCCGCGGCTCATCTTCGCGATGTTGGCGGACGGGTGCAGGTCGTCGGCGTCCTCGAACGGCACCCGCAGCCGCTGCGCGATCGCGGCGCCGACCGTCGACTTGCCCGAGCCCGAGACACCCATGACGACGAGGGGAGGCATGCGGTCAGGGTACGACGAGGGCGCGGCCGGCCGGTCCGCGGAGCCCGCGACGGCGCACCGGCGTACCGGCCGGTAGGTTGACGGCGTACCCCACCATCCAGGGCGAACCAGGGAGGCCCGATGCAGCTGGCGCTGTCGGCGGAGGACGCGGAGTTCCGCGACGAGATGCGGGAGTTCTTCACCACGAGGATCCCCCAGGAGATCCGGGACGCGGTGCGCGACCGGCGCGAGCTCACCAAGGAGCAGCTCGTCGAGAGCATGCAGGTGATGAACGCCGCCGGACTGGCCGTCCCGAACTGGCCGGTCGAGTGGGGCGGCCGGGACTGGAGCCCGCTGCGCCGCCACATCTGGCACGAGGAGATGCAGCGCGCGTTCGTGCCGGTGCCGCTGGCCTTCAACGCCGGGATGATCGGCCCGGTGATCGCGCAGTTCGGCTCGCAGGAGATGAAGGAGAGGTTCCTGCCGGCGACCGCGAACATCGACATCTGGTGGTCGCAGGGCTTCTCCGAGCCCGACGCCGGCTCCGACCTCGCGTCGCTGAAGACCCGCGCGGTCCGCGACGGCGACGAGTACGTCGTCAACGGCCAGAAGACCTGGACCACGCTGGGGCAGTACGGCGACTGGATCTTCACCCTCGTGCGCACCGACCCCGAGGCCAAGAAGCAGGCCGGCATCTCGATGCTGCTCATCGACATGACGTCCCCCGGCGTGGAGGTCCGCCCGATCGAGCTGATCGACGGCGGCCACGAGGTCAACGAGGTCTGGTTCACCGACGTGCGCGTGCCGCTGGAGAACCTCGTCGGCGAGGAGAACCGCGCCTGGGACTACGCCAAGTTCCTCCTCGGCAACGAGCGCGTCGGCGTCGCGCCGGTCGGCGCCACCAAGCGGGTGCTCGCGCAGGCCAAGGAGTACGCCGGCTCGCAGCTGGAGGATCCGCTGCTGGCCGCCCGCTTCGTCGAGCTCGAGAACGAGCTGCTCGCCCTCGAGCTCACCGCCCTCCGCGTCGTCGCGCACTCCGCCGACGGCAAGCCGCACCCGGCCTCGTCGGTCCTCAAGCTCAAGGGCACCGAGCTCCAGCAGGCGGTCACCGAGCTGGTCGTCGACGTCGCCGGCCCGGCCTCGCTGTCCTCGGGCGCCGGCGACGATCGGTCCGACCTGCCCTGGTGGACGCGGCGCTCGACGCCGGTCTACCTGAACTTCCGCAAGGCCTCGATCTACGGCGGCTCCAACGAGGTGCAGCGCCAGATCATCGCCCGCACGATCCTGGGACTCTGAGGGGGATTCATGGACTTCACCTACGACGAGGAGCAGCAGGCGCTGCGGGAGGCCGTGCGCGGGCTCGTGGGCAAGGCGTACTCCGACTTCGAGAACCGCCGCCGCGCGGTCGCCGACGATCCGGGCTTCAGTGAGCAGGTGTGGCAGCAGCTCGCCGAGATGGGCGTGCTGGGGCTGCCGTTCGAGGAGCGGTACGGCGGCATGGGCGCCGGTGCGATCGAGGTCGGCATCGTGGCCCAGGAGCTGGGCCGGGTGCTGGCGCCCGAGCCGTTCCTGACCTCGGTGGCGCTCGCCGGCGGGCTGGTCGCCGCGGCCGGGTCGGAGGAGCAGAAGGCCGAGCTGCTCGGCGCGCTGTCCGCGGGCGAGTCGGTGCTCGCCTTCGCGCACGCCGAGCCGGGCTCGCGCTGGTCGGCGTCGGCCTCCTCGGTGACCGCCTCCTCGTCCGGTGACGGGTGGACGCTCTCCGGCGTCAAGGAGCCGGTCGTCCAGGGCGCCAGGGCCGACGTGCTGATCGTCAGCGCGGCGCTCGAGGACGGCGGCACCGGGCTGTTCGTCGTGTCCGACCCGTCCGGGGTGCGCCGCGACGGCTACGCCACCCATGACGGCGGCCGGGCGGCCCGCGTCGCGTTCGACGCGACGACCGCCGTACCTCTGGGCGAGGGAGGGGACGCCGAGGCCGTGATCGCCGGCGTGCTCGACATCGCGCGGGTGGTCGCGTGCAACGAGGCGGTCGGCCTGATGGAGGTCGCGCTCGAGCAGACCTCGGCGTACCTGAAGAGCCGCAAGCAGTTCGGCGTCACGCTCAACACCTTCCAGGCGCTGACCTTCCGGGCCGCGGACATGTACGTGTCGCTCGAGCTCGCGAGGAGCATCGCGACCTGGGCGACGATGGTGCTCGCCGCCGGCGGGTCGGACCTGCCGGCGGCGGCCGCGCGGGCGTCGCTCCAGGTGAGCCGGGCCGGGCGGCACATCGGCCAGGAGGCGATCCAGCTGCACGGCGGCATCGGCATGACGGCGGAGTACTCCATCGGGTCGTACACCAGCCGCCTCACCGCGCTCGACCACCTGCTCGGCGACGGCGGGTTCCACCTGGCCGCGCTGGCGGCCGGCGTGGCGTCGTACGACGAGGTCGACCCGCTGCCCTGACTTATCCACAGATGCGCGATGCCCGGTGTCGGACCCGTCCGGCGCCGGGCATCGTCGCGTCATGGGCACCCTGAGCGCTGACCACGCGGCCTTCCGCATCGCGGTGGCCGACCTCTCCGAGGCCGCCGAGCGGCTGCGCGCGGACCGGGACCGCGCCAGCCGCTCGGTCGACGGGCTGCTCGGCTCGTGGCGGGGCACCGCCGCCTCGGCGTACGCCGAGGGCTGGACGGAGTGGTGCCGGGGTGCCGACCGGGTGCTCGACGGGCTGTCCACCATGAGCCGGCTGCTCGCCGCGGTCGACACCGACCTGACCGACACCGACGGCACGTCCGGAGACGCGCTGGCCCGGCTCGCGGGACGGCTCGGCTGATGTTCGACGTCGACCTGGACGAGCTGCTGGCCACCGTCGACGACCTGGCCGGCTGCGGCGCCGCGCTGGACTCCCTCCTCGACGAGGTCGCCCGGCGGGTCGCGGCGCTGCACGCCACCTGGAGCGGCCGGGCCGCGGTCGCCCAGGCAGCCGCGCAGGCGGAGTGGGAGGCCGGGTTCGCCGGGATGCGCGACGGGCTCGCCGACATGCGCGCCACCGCCACCACCGCCCACGGCAACTACTCCGACGCCGCCGGCACGAACATGCGGATGTGGGGGCAGGTGCGGTGAGGCTGCTGGTCGAGGGCGCCGGCTATCGGTCGGCGGCGGAGGCGTTCGTGACGGGCAACCGGCAGGCGGCGCGGGCCGCGGCCACGCTGTCCGCCGAGCTCTCCGGGTATGCCGGGATGGCCGGTGACGACGCGTCCGCGGCCGAGTTCGCGGCGGCCTACGACCCGGCAGCAGCCGACGCGGTCGGGGCGCTGGGTGAGGCGATGGCCGGGTTCGGGGCGCTGGCCCGGCTGAGCGACGCCTCGCTGCGCAACCACGCCCGGGCCGAGCAGGCCTCCACCCTGCGCACACCACCGGATTGCCGGGCTGGGGACTGCCGGGCTGGGCCAACGCCGTCCTCGACCTGCTCGAGAGCGTCGCCTGGCCAGACGCCGACACCGACCGGCTGCGCGCCGCCGCCACCACCTGGCGCACGGCGGCGGTCGCGGTGGGGCTGCTGGCCGGCCCGTGCGAGACCGCGCTCGACGAGCTCGCCCTCGAGGTCTCCCCCGAGATCCCCCTCGCCGTCGCGACCACCCGGACCCTGCGTGACCGGCTCGCTTCCCTGGCCGACCAGCTCGGCGTCCTCGCCGAGTCCTGCGAGTCCTACGCCGTCCAGGTCGAGGCCACCCGTGCCCAGATGCTCGACGTGCTCGAGGACCTCGCCTGGGAGCTCGGCATCGGCGCCGTGATCTCCGGTGGGCTCACCTTCCTCACCGGGGGCGCCGCCGCCGGGCCGGCCGGTGCCGCGGGCGCGGCCCGCCTGGCCGCCGCCACCACCCGACTGCGTAGCCTGCTCGCCACCCTGGCGACCACCACCCGCGGCACCGCCACCACCCTCCGACCCGCCAGCACGGCACTGCGCGACACCCGGGCCTACCTGGCGATGTTGTCCGCCGCCCGCACCGAACGCGGCAGCGCGAGCCTGGGATCCTTCTTCGCGCGGAGCCCGAAGGGGTTGCTCTCCAGGTACGAGGGCGCCGCAGGCGGACACACGCTGAGCCGACATGTGGGCCGATCGCCTGAGTGGCTGCACGCGCGAGTTCTCGACCATCCGACAGCCCGGTTCGCCTCGGCCTTTCGGGACGAGGATGTCGCCGAACGCGCCGTGTACGCCGTCATGCGCACGCACCGTTTCGAGATCGAGGCCTGGCTCAACGGTCGCAACCGGCAACTCGTCCTCAACGAGCGTCACCGGGAGGTCCTGGGCATCGCCGTGGACAAGGCCGGCAACGTCCTGGAGTCGTCCGGCGCGCGCGTGGTTCTTGCGCGACGGGCGAACATGCCGGAGGGTTTTGTTGTCCGAACCGCGTATCCAACGCCGTAGGTGGTGATCATGACCCCGACACCGGCACTGCGACATCTTCTCGGCGCCTATCTCAACCAGGACTGGTTCGACTTCTACGCGGATGAGAAGTCGGCCGTGGACGACTTCGTGAAGGAGTCACCGGACTTCGTCGACGGGTTGCCGCGCGAGATCGACCGCCTCCTGTCGGAGGTCACGAACGACCCTCAACTTGAGACGTATCTGGTCTCGATCGGGTGTGAGTACCAGCCGAGTGCGAACCTCGGATATCGGGAGTGGCTCAAGCAGATCGCCGATCGTGTCAGGTCCGCGGTCACCGCGCCCGGTAGCTGAACATCTCCCACCCCGACCGTCACGACGTCATACGGACAGAGCAAGGGGAAACACCGTCCGTATGACGTCCCGCCGCAGGCGCCCAGCAGGTCAGTGGGGATCCGGTGCCGACTCGTCCAGCCGGTCGCGCAGCCGGTCGCGGACCTCCTCCGGCGTGAGCTGCGCGCGTTGGCGCTGGTCGCGCGCGATGATGGCCCCGGTGGCGGCGACACCCGCCACCCCTGCGAGCCCGACCCACTTCCACAGCTTCACGACGACTCCTTCCGGGAGGACGACGATGACCGAGAGCCAGCTGACCCTCGACGAGGCGGTCGACCTGACCCGCACCGGAGACCTGTGGCTGTTCCGCGGACGCTCGACCGCCGACCACGCTATCCGGGTTCTGACCAACGCGCCCGTCAACCACGTCGGCATGGCGGTCGTGCTCGACGACCTGCCGCCGCTGATGTGGCACGCCGAGCTCGGCAAGGGACTGCTGGACGTCTGGACCAACAGCCACCACCGCGGAGTCCAGCTGCACGACCTGCGCGCAGCCGTCGAGCAGTGGACCGGCCGCTACAAGCAGCGGGCCTGGCTGCGCCAGCTCGACGCCGAGGTCACGCCCGCGATGGAGGACGCCGTCCTGCGGACGATCGCGCGCCTCGACGGCACCCCGTTCCCGGCCACCGCGAAGCTGATCGGCCGCTGGGCGCGCGGCCGGGTCCGGCGGGCCGCCTCGGCCGAGCTGACCTACTGCGCCGAGGTGGTCGCGGCGACGTACGCCGCGATGGGCCTGCTCGCCGGCGACCGGCCGACCAACTACTACGACCCGGGCAAGTTCTGGTCCGGTGACGACCTCGACCTGCTCCGCGGCGCCCGGCTGGGCGAGGAGATCCGGGTCGCCACCTGACCTGACTTCTCGGGCAATTCCTGACGTTGTCAGGTGTTGCAACCCCTGACAACGTCAGGGATCCCCGGCTGACCGGGGAAACCGACAGCGCCGACCCCAGGAGCGCCACAACGTCATCCGACCCGGCCGCCGGAGCAATCAGGTCGGACGACGTACGGAGCCAGAAGGGCGGTCAGCCCTGGGCGCCCTTGGACCGCCAGTAGTCGTTGAGCGCGTTGTTGGTCTTCACGAACCACACGATCGCGCCGACGAAGAGCAGCCAGCCGAGCAGCACGAACCACAGGCCGGTGGCGGCGGAGACGGGGGCCTGGCGGCCGTCGCGCTGGTAGAGCTTCCCGACCTCGGAGGAGGACAGGAACGGGTTCACGAAGCCGACGAAGATCGCCAGGATCAGCGCGATCGGGCCGCCGATGCCGTCGCCGCTGTGCTGCTTCATCTCCTCGTGGGTCTTGTAGTACCAGTACCAGCTGTAGAAGCCGAGCGTCACGATCGTCAGCAGCACGCAGGTACCGGTGCTGCGGACCGTGCCGATCGGTCCGGTGCTCGGCACCGGCGCGAAGCCGGCGACCGGCGCGGCCGGGACGGCGGGGGCGGGCACCGCGCCGGCGTCGTACGGCGGCGGGGCGGACGATGTGGACTGCTCGGCGGGGACGGGCTCGTTGGTGTCGGTCATCGCAGGTCACTCCTCGGGAGCGGGATCGAGTCGACTGAGGCTATGTCCCGACGCTATCGCAGCAAGAGCGAATCGCCGGTGGACTGGACCGGAGCTCGGGCCGGAGTCAGCCGAGGGCGAGCGTCAGCAGGCTCATCGCCGGCATCGGCAGGTCGACCTCCACCAGCGCACCCCCCGCCGCGTCCGCCACCACCGGCTCGGCCGGCAGTTGCTCGAGCCGGTCGGCATCGCGCAGCGCGGCCCACTGCTCCTCGTCGGGCCAGTCCTGGCCGGGCCGGCGCAGCGCACCCCACACGGCGGCCACGTTGGAGTGGTGCTGGTCGACCCGCTCGTGCGCGAGGGAGTACGTCGCCCCCGGCTCGAGCCCGGAGAGCGACACCCGCACCGACCGGGCCAGGGCGTCCGAGCCGGCCGCCTTGGTCTGGTCGAGGGTGAGGTTCCACAGCAGCACGGAGACCGAGTCCGCGGAGGCAGCGGCCAGCGCCTCCACGAGCGAACCGCCGCCGTCGCCGGTGAGCGACACCGACAGCCGCCGGTCCCCCAGCCGCGACAGCATCGCCAGCGCCCACCACCGCGGCTTGCGCAGCTCGCCGACCGTGCGCAGCCCGAACCCGCCGTGGGTCAGCGCCGGCGGCCGGCCGAGCTCCTCGAAGTGGTCGGAGACGACCCAGTAGGACAGCGCCTCGATCCGGCCCATCGACGACGCCATCCCGCGCAGCAGGAAGGTGCCGGCGAACACCGCGTCGCTGACCTCGTTGAAGTGCGTCGGCGTCACCCCCCACTCTGTCCACCAGATCGGCGTCCCCTCGCGGCCGTAGCGCGCGAGCGTCGGCCGGAAGTCCAGCGGCGGCGAGCCGTAGGTGTGGGTCGTCACGAAGTCCACGGGTACGCCGGTGGCGTCGGCGTGTGCCAGCAGCTCCTCGACCCAGCCGGCCGCCGCGGACGACGGCCCGCCGACGCGCAGGCGCGGGTCCACCGAGCGCACCGCGGCCGCGGTGACGTCGTAGAGGTGGAGGTACTCCTCCGGCGTACCGGACCAGAACACCTCGAGGTTGGCCTCGTTCCACACCTCGAAGGACCAGTGCTCGACGACCTCCTCGCCGTACCGCTCCAGCAGGTGGGCGGTCAGGTCGCGCACCAGGTCGTGCCAGCGCTCCCAGTCCTTGGGCGGCGACACGATCGCGCCGTACTCGAAGACCGTCTTGGCCGGGTCCGAGGCCAGGTCGCGCGGCATGAACGACACCTCGACCACCGGGTAGAGGCCCAGCGACCGGACGTGGTCGTAGACCCGGTCTATCCCTGCGAAGTCGTGGACCGGGACGCCGTCCTCCTCGCGGTAGACCGCGAGGTCGTCGCAGAGGATGCCGTGGGCGCGCACGTGCGTGACGCCGAGCTCCTCGTGCGCGGCCCGCAGCGCAGAGGACAGCTCCTCGCCGACGACCCGGCCGCCGGTCGTGTCGGTCGACAGCGCGTGCGAGAGGTGCTCGGAGCCGATCATCGGCCGCCACGGGCGGTCGAGTACGCCGAGGTCCGACTCCACGTCGACGGCGACCGTGACCGGCCCGGCCGACCAGGCCGGCGTCGCCGAGACCGGCGCCGAGAACGCACCGGAGACCTGCACGTCGGAGAGCGAGGAGACGGCGTACCACCGCTCCTCCCCCGGCGTCCCGGTCGTGTCGACGTACGGCGGGTGTGGGACCGCGAGCACGTCGCGGCCCGCGTGGTCGAGCTCCTGCCAGGGCCCGTCGGGCCCGTCGGCGTGGTGCACCTGGTAGCCCACGGCGCCCTCCACCGGCTTCCAGTCCAGCGTCACCTGGGCGCCGCCGGCGGTCGCGACCAGCCCGTCGGGCGGGTCGAGGACCGGGGCGCTGCCGGAGAAGGCAGCTCCCGTCCGCAGGCCGATCCGGGACTCCCAGTCGCCGCGTGCATCTCTCTGGGGTGCATCCGTCATCGGGCGAAGACCTCCTGCCGCATCAGCGGGCGCAGCTCCCGCTCCATCGCACCGCGGGCGACGTAGCGCCGCATGCCGTCACCGGCCAGCGCGTTGCCGAGCGCGGCCATCACCATCCCCTGGTCCAGCGAGAGGTACCGCTTCGAGACGTCGCCGCTGCGCACCGCGATCGCGTCGTAGAAGCCGCCCCTGCCGTAGGCGTCGAAGTCCCGCGCGAGGTTGGCCAGGTTCCGCATCGCCGCGCGCGGCGCGTAGCGCAGCGCGAGGAACGACGCGTGCGGGGTGACCACGCCGTCGCCGTACTCCGTCGGAGCGGGCGAGCCCGCGCGACAGCCCGCGAACGGCTGGTCGACGGTGGTCCGCTCCTGGTCGCTGGTGTAGCCGGGCCCGTCGAGGCCGAGCTGGTCCACGCCGTACTCGCGGTAGCCGCCGGCGGGGTTGTTGGACGGCGAGAAGCCCCAGTAGCCGTACTTCGCCTCCTTCATCCCGTGCTGGATCTGGCCGCGCACGTACGCCGGGTGGTTGCGGCCCCACGACCGCGGCCCCCACCTCTCCTCGGGCACGAACAGCGGCACCATCAGCGCCTCGAACATGCTGCCGCCCCAGGTCGGCACGATGTTCTGGCCGCGGTAGGGCAGCGCGCCCTCGAAGACCCGGATGTCCTCCCCGTCGACCGAGTAGGTCCTCCAGGAGCCGACCGGCTTCGTCTCGGTCCACGCCCAGTCGCAGGTGTCGTTGGGGAAGGTGCGGTAGGTGCCGAAGTAGTGCTTCCTCGGGATCTGCCCGGCGGCGATGCCGAGGTAGGACGCCATCCGCGGCTCGGTGTTGAACGCGCCGTAGTGGTGGCCGGTGTACCAGACGTCGGTGCCCATGCCGCAGTAGTCGCCGGTCACGGCCGCGGGGTCGGACGGGTCCTCGTCCCAGAAGCCGCCGCGGAGCTGGCCTCCGGGCCCCTCGGCCTCGTTGTAGTAGCAGCCGAAGTTCATGTCCTCGCGGATCGCGTTCGCCTTCGCCGCCAGCGACGGCTCGGCCCGCGCGGCGAGCAGCAGCCCGGTCGCCAGCCAACCGTTGTCGACGCTGGAGAGGAACGGCTTGATCGTGCTGCCGTCGGTCGGGAAGGTCCGCAGCTTCTCGCCGGTGCTCGGGCTGTACCAGTTGTAGAACATGCCCGACGCCTCGTGCCGCTCCAGCTTCGCGACCGACGCGATCGTCCGTGCCATCCGCTGCCTGGCCTCACGCGAGCCGATCAGCCCGATGTCGCGGGCCGCGACCGTGCTCCAGAGGTAGGCGCCGATGTTGGTCGGCGAGGTGTACGCCGCCCGCGAGTCCGCCTTCAGGGAGCCGCCCACGTTGTCGGCCGGCAGCCCGGTCCGCGGGTCGACCATCGCGGCCACGGAGCGCCAGGTGTCGGCGGCGTACCTCTCCAGTGTGCGTGGGGGTCTCGGGCTGTCGGCGGTGGCCGCCGGGGCCGTGAGCAGCGTCGCCACGAGGGCGAGCAGGGCAGCGAGCACAGGGAAGCGCACCGAGTTGCGCATGGGATCTCCTTTACTTGATACCTGTCATGGCGATGCCCTGCATGATGAAGCGCTGCAGGAGCAGGAAGACCACGAGCACGGGGATGACCACGACGACCGAGCCGGCGAGGAGCAGTCCGTACTGCGTGGCGTTCTGGCCGACGGCGTACAGCGCGAGCGCGACCGGCAGCGTGTACTTGTCCTCCGAGGTCGCGACGACCAGCGGCCAGAGGAAGTTGTTCCAGGACGTGAGGAAGGTGAGTACGCCGAGCGTGGCCAGCGCCGGTCCGCACAGCGGCAGGATCACCCGCGCGAAGATCGTGAGCTCGCCGGCGCCGTCGACGCGGGCGGCCGAGATCAGCTCGTCGGGCAGGCCGAGGACGTACTGCCGCATGAGGAACACCCCGAACGGCCCGGCCAGGAACGGCAGGATCATGCCCGGCAGCGTGTTCGCCAGCCCGAGGTTGGTGGTGAGCACGAACAGCGGCACGAACGTCACCACGCCCGGCACCATCAGCGTCGCGAGCACCACCCCGAACAGCACCCGCTTGCCCGGGAACTCCAGCTTCGCCAGCGCGTAGCCGAGCATCGAGCAGAACACCAGGTTCCCGAGCGTCACGGCGAGCGCGACGATCGCGGAGTTGAGGAAGTACGTCGGGAAGTCGAGCCGGGTGAAGAGCTCGGTGTAGTTCTCCGTGGTCACCGTCTGCGGCCACAGGGTGGGCGGCACGGCGCGCACCTCGGCCTCGGGCTTGAACGACGACGACAGCATCCAGGCGAACGGGCCGACGACGAGCAGCAGCCCGGCGGCGAGGACGCCGTACAGCCAGCGCGGCGTGCGAACGGCCTCCATGTCAGTCCCTCTCCCGCAGCAGCCGGAACTGGATCAGCGTCAGCACCACGATGGCCAGGAACAGCAGGTAGCTCGCCGCGGCGGCGTACCCGTAGTTGCCGTAGCCGAACTGGTCGTAGGTGAAGAACGTGACCGACCGGGTGGCGTCCAGCGGGCCGCCCCTGGTCATCACGTAGGCCTCCTCGAAGAACTGGAGGTAGCCGATGCCGGTGATCACCGCGCCGAAGAGCAGCACCGGCCGCATCGCCGGCAGCGTGATGTGGCGGAACCGGCCCCATGCGGACGCGCCGTCGACCTCGGCCGCCTCGAGGTGCTCGCGCGGGACCGTCTGGAGGCCGGCCAGGAAGATCACCATCAGCGTGCCGAAGTTGCGCCACACCGCCATCAGCACCAGCGACGGCAGCGCCAGCGCGGTGGAGTTCAGCCAGTCGAGGCCGGTGATCCCGACCCAGCCGAGCACGGTGTTGAAGACGCCGCCGTCCTCGCGGTACATGTACTTCCACACCACCGAGACCGCCACGATGCTGGTGACGACCGGCAGGTAGAACGCGACCCGGAAGAAGCCGCGGAGCCGGCGCACGCTGTTGAGCCCGACCGCCGCGAGCATCGCGACGCCCATGGTCAGCGGCACGCCGAGCAGCAGGTAGAGCAGCGTGTTCAGGGTGACCTTGCGGAACGCCGGGTCCTGCACCAGGTCGGCGTAGTTCGACAGGCCCGCGAAGTCGACCGCGAACGGCGTCCGCAGGTCGGTGCTGCGCATGTCGGTGAAGCTCATGCCGAGGCTGGCCAGCACCGGGCCCGCGGTGAACACGAGGAACACCGCGACGAACGGCGAGGCGAGGATCCACCCCGCGACCGCCTGCGACCGGGACACCTCAGAGCCCGGTGCCGATCGACTGCGCCTCGGACTGCATCTGCTTGGCGGCGTCCGCCCCCGAGATCTTGCCGCGGGCGGCCTGCTCGATGAGCGCGTCGATGCTGCCGGCGACCTGCTCCCAGGTGGGTACGGCGGGCGGCGACTGCGCGCTGCCCAACTGCTCGCCGAACACCTGCAGCTGCGGGTCGTCGGCGAGCTTGCCGGAGTCCCACGCACTCTGGACGGCCGGCAGGTCGCCGACCTCGTCGTAGAACGCCTGCTGGGTCTCCGGCTCCGAGAGCCACCGCACCAGCTTCCAGGCGCCGTCGGGGTTCTGGGCGTCGTTGAAGACCGCGAGGTCGCCGCCGCCGACGAACGACGTGCCGATGCCGTCGCCCTCCGGGCTGGGCAGCGGCGCGACCGCGTACTGGCTCTTCTTCACGCCCGCGTCCTCGACCAGGCCGGTGTGCCACGGCCCGGAGATGAACGAGCCGAAGGTGCCGTCGGCGAAGCCGCTCTCGAGCTCGCCCGGGTCGACGGCGCGATCGATCGAGAGGCCGTCCTGCACGAACGAGGCGTAGTAGTCGATCGCCTCGGCCGTCTCCGGGGAGTCGATCGTGTACTCCGTGCCGTCCTCGTTGGTCAGGCTCGCGCCGTTCGACCAGGCGAACGGCAGCGCGGTCTGCCAGGAGCCGGTCTGGCCGGGCTGGACGTAGAACGGGTACTTCACGCCGGCCTTGTCCTTGAGGTCGTTTGCGAACCGGGTGAGCTCGTCCCACGACGTCGGCGCCTGGTCCCAGCCGGCCTTCTGGGCCAGGTCGGTGCGGTAGTAGAGCACGCGGGTCTCGACGTACCAGGGCACGCCGTACGACGTGCCGCCGACCTCCGTGGACGCCCAGGCGCCGGGGAAGAAGTCGCCCTCGTCGACCAGGCCCTCCGGCGTCGGCATCAGGCCGCCGGCCTCGGCGAACTCGCCCATCCAGGTGGTGCCGACCAGGCTCACGTCCGGCGTTTCGCCGGCGGTGATGGCGTTGGAGAGCTTCTGGTACGCCGACTCCCACGGCACGGCGGTGACCTTCACGTCGGCGTCCGGGTTGGCGTCCTCGAACTCCTGGACGAAGTCGCCGAGCACCTCGCCCTCGGTGCCCATCGCCCAGACCTCGATGGTTCCCTTCGCCTTGCCATCGGAGATCGCGTCGCTCTGGGCCTCGCCGCCGGCCCCGGCGTCGTCGCTGCGCCCGCAGGCGGTGAGCACGAGGCTCACGACCGCGAGCCCGACGAGGGTGGTCCTGATCTTCATCTGCTGTCCTTCCCGAGAGTGGTGCTGCTGCGTACGACGAGCTCCGTCGGGAGCACCTCGTGACGTGCCTGAGTCCGGTCGCCGGTGATCAGCTCGTCCAGCAGCCGGGCGGCGGTCGCGCCGAGCTCGCGCATCGGCTGCCGCACGGTCGTGACGCCGGCGTACCGCGCCGCCATCACGTCGTCCCAGCCGGTGACCTTGACCCGGCCGGGGATGTCGACCCCGGCGGCCCGGAGCCGGCCGAGCATGCCGAGGGCGAGCTCGTCGTTGGCGCAGACGAACGCGTCCGGGAGCGCCTTGGTGAGGTAGTCGCCGACGACGTGGGCGCCGGCCTCCTCGTCGAGCTCGTCGACGTGGTGGAGCTCGACCTCGGCGGCGCCGGCGGTGGTGACCTCCTGGACCCCGGCGAACCGCTCGGCCACGTCCGGCGAGGTCGAGGGGTCGCCGACGTAGACCAGGCGGCGGGCGCCGAGGTCCAGGAGGTGCCGGGTGAGCGCTCGCGCGCTGTCGCGGTTCTCGGCGTTGACCGCGTCGACGCCGGCCAGCGGCGGACGCGCGACGAGCACCAGGTGGGCGCCCCGGGCGGCGAGCCGCTCGATGACGTCGTCGGACACGGTACGGCCGAGCACGACCAGCCCGTCGCAGCGCTCGGCCATGGCGAGGACCGCCTCCTCGGCGTCCGCACGCCCGCGCGTGGAGAGGATCAGCACCGAGCGCCGCAGCTCGGCGGCGACGGCCTCGTAGCCGAGCACGACCTCGGCGTAGTAGGGGCCGGAGAGGTCGGGGAAGACGATGCCGTTGGCGGCGTGCCGGCGCTCGGCGAGCTGACGGCCGAGGTGGCTGGGCACGAACTCGAGCTCCCCGGCGACCGCCATCACCCGCTCGCGGGTCTCCGGCCGGACCGCCCCGGAGTCGCGCATGACGCGCGAAACGGTCGCAATGGAGACGCCCGCCTGGCGGGCGACGTCGCGGATCGTGGCACGCACGGCGTCACCTCCCGAGGCCGCCTAGGTCGAGCTTGTCGAGACCTGTGTAACCGGTTACACGACCGTAGGAGCGATCCCTGCGACGTGTCAACCCTCACATCGGCCCGGTCTGCGGATCCGCGAGGCCACCGGCCTGACGTCGGGCCTTTGTCGGGCTGGCCGGAGCCTGCGCCGTGACTTGCCAGGCTCTCCCTGACGTTGTCGGGTGTTGCAACGCCTGACAACGTCAGGGATCCCCGGCTGACCGGGGATCCCGACCATCAACGCTCGCGCGAGTCGCCCAGGACGTCGAGACGGCTCACGGCAGCGACCAGACGCCCGGGCGGCCCTTGCTCATCGCACCCTCGGCGATCAGCGCCTGACGGGCCCGGCGGGCGGCGTACCGCCAGCGCAGCTCGCCCTCGGGCGTGGTGCCGCGGTCGGCCTCGGTGAGCTGCTCGGCCATCCGCTCCTCGAGTACGCCGAAGAGTTCCTCCTGCTCGAGCTCGCCGCCGGACTCCGCCAAGACGGCCAGGATGTTCGGCTTGAACGCATCCGGTGGCGTCCACTTCCGCGGCACGCTCCGCGTCGGCGCGGCCCTCGTCACGACCGGCCGGCTCGCCCGCGGCGTCGCGGTGCGCGGGGTCGCCGTGCGCGCGGTCGACCGCGGCGGAGGCGGGGCGGGCGGGTTGCCGTGGATGCAGGTGGACTTCGGGAGGTCGCACAGGTCGCAGTAGTCCTCGGCGCTCATCGGGGCCAGCCTAGGCGACCGGCCGCGAGCTGCTACCAGCGGCCGTGCACGGCCGCGCGGAAGTGCCGGTCGTAGAGGTCGCGCACGCCGTCGAGGAACGCCGGCGGCAGCGGGTCCGCGTCGCCGGCGGCCGCATTCGCCCGAGCCTGCGCGGCGTTGCGGGCGCCGGGGATGACCGTGGTGACGCCCGGCTGCTGCCAGACCCACGCGAGCGCGACCTCGGCCGGGCTCAGCCCGGTGGGGCCGACCGCGTCGATCAGGTCGGCGAACTCCCGCGCCGCGCGTACGCCGGTCGCGTAGTCGACGCCCGAGAACGTCTCCCCCACGTCGAACGCCTCGCCGTGGCGGTTGTAGGTGCGGTGGTCGTCGGCGGCGAACGTCGTGGACGCGTCGTACCGCCCCGAGAGCAGGCCGGACGCCAGCGGCACCCGCGCGACGATCCCCACGCCGGCCGCGGCCGCCGCGGGCAGCACCTCGTCGAGCGGCTTGAGCCGGAACGCGTTCAGGATGATCTGGACCGACGCGACGCCCGGCCGGGCGATCGCCGAGAGCGCCTGGTCGCAGGTCTCGACGCTGACGCCGTACGCCGCGATGGCCCCCTCGGACACCAGGACGTCGAGGTCGTCGTAGGTGCGGTCCGCGTCGATCACCACGGACGGCGGGCAGTGCAGCTGCACCAGGTCGAGCGTGTCGACACCGAGGTTGCGGCGGGACCGGTCGGTCCAGGCGCGGAAGCTCTCCAGCGTGTAGCTGGACGGGGTCTGCTCGGCACGCCGCCCCATCTTCGTGGCGACGGTGAGGTCGGGATGCGTCTCCAGGAACCGGCCGATCACCTGCTCGCTGCGGCCGTCGCCGTACACGTCCGCGGTGTCGAGGAAGGTCACGCCGGCGTCGGCGGAAGCCTCGAGCACGGCGAGCGCGTCGGCCTCGGAGACGTCGCCCCAGTCGGCGCCGAGCTGCCAGGTGCCGAGGCCGACGACCGAGACCTCGCGGCCGGTCCTCCCGAGGGTGCGCTGCTCCATGGCCTCAGGCCGCGTAGGAGCGGACGCGCCTGGTCAGCCGGTCCACGCCCGGGACCCGGTCGACGGTGCGCTCGGGCTCGCCCTGGACGAACGACCGGACCGACACCGAGAACGTCGTGGACGGCGCCAGGCAGCTCGGGTCGAGGCGCGCGATCGACTTCTTGCCGATCATCCGCAGGGACGCGCATCCGCGGTCGCCGATCTCGCGCCCGCGGCCGTCCCAGCCGCGGGCCTTGTAGACGCGGTACTCCGAGAAGGCGTAGCCGGTCAGGTAGATGTCGGGGAGCCGGTCGCCGTCGGTGTCGAACCAGAACGCGACGCCGTCGCCGGAGCGGACCCGGCGGTCGTGGGTCACGGCGACCTTGGCCTTCTTCCCTGCGGCCGGCGCGGCCGTGAGGGTCGTCGAGACGATGTCGTAGGCCTTCCGGGGCTCGACGCGGTCGGCGATCGTGCGCTCGGTCGGCAGGGCCGCCGCGGCGGGGGCGGCGGGCGCGAGCAGGCCGAGCGCCAGGACAGGGAGGATCAGGCGACGCATGGCCCCAGTGTCCCCCACTGTCAAGCGTCACCCACAATCAAAGCCATGGCGTACGACGAGGAGCTGGCCGCCCGGATCCGCGACCACGTCCAGGGCGTGGACCCGCCGGTCTCCGACCTCGAGCGCTGGGTCGACATCGGGATCGGGTCGCGAGCTCACTGCCGCCGAAGGAGGACGAGCACCTCGTAGTGCGCGGTGTTCGGGAACATGTCGAGCAGCCGCCCACGCACCGGCCGCAGTGACGGCATGGACTCCAGGTCGCGAGCCAGGGTCTGCGCGTTGCAGCTCGAGTAGAGGACATGGCCGACGCCGGACGCCTCGAGCCAGCCGCCGAGCTCCGGCCCGATCCCGCGCCGCGGCGGGTTCACGACGACCAGGTCGGGAGGCGCCGACGAGGCCAGGGCGTACGCCGTCGCGTCACCCGCCTGGAAGCAGACCTCCGCCAGCCCGGCGGCCGACAGGGTCGCCGACGCCACGGCCTCGGCGCTGATCTCGATGCCGGTGACCGCTGCCCCGCCTCCGGCGACCGCGAGCGCGAAGCCGCCCACGCCGCAGTAGAGGTCCCATACCGTGCGCGGCGCCGCCTCGGCGGCCCAGGCGCGACCGAGCCGGTAGAGCTCGTCGGCCATCGCGGTGTTGGTCTGGAAGAAGCTCTGCGGTCGCAGGTGCAGGTCGAGCCCGGCGACGCGCATCGTGAGCGTCTCCCGCTCGGTCAGCGCGATCTCCCGGTCGCCCTCGAGCACCGCCTTGTGCTCGGGCTGGAGGTTGACCGACGCCACGGCCAGCGCCGGCAGCGACGCGCGCAGCCACGGGAGGTGCTTGCGGATCCGCGCGACCGGCTCCTGCGAGCGCAGCACGAAGCGCACCATCAGCTCGCCGTCCGGCGACTCGGTCACCAGCAGGTGCTTCAGCTCGCCGCGACGCGACGGCACGTCGTACGGCGCCAGGGCGGCCCGCGTGACGAACGCGGCCAGCACCGGCAGCGCCGCCCGGATCCCCGCCGTGTGCAGCGGGCAGTCGCGCAGGTCCACCCCGGACCCGGCCGGGTCGAGGATCCCCAGCGTCGGCTCCGACACCGTCCCGTGCACGACCATCTTGGCCTTGTTGCGGAAGCCCAGCTGCGCCGAGGCCACCGGCGGCGCCCAGGCCATCGCGGGCAGCAGCTCCTCGACCCGGCGCTGCTTGGCGGCCAGCTGGGCGTCGTACCGCGTCCCGAGCCAGCTGCACGACCG
The DNA here is from genome assembly GCF_054782915.1 of Nocardioides hungaricus. NCBI lineage: Bacteria > Bacillati > Actinomycetota > Actinomycetes > Propionibacteriales > Nocardioidaceae > Nocardioides > Nocardioides hungaricus. The sequence continues at coordinate 293,434 of NZ_BAAGRO010000019.1, forward strand.
GCACCGGCCGGCCGCGAAGTGGTGACAGAGGGAGGTGGGCATGGCCGGTCCAGGCTACGGAACCGACCCCTGCGGAATGAATGGGCCGGCGCCCGAGTTGCGGCAGTACGTGACCGCACCCCTCGCCCGCCGGACCGACCACCGGGTGACGTTCGTCGTGCTCTGCCTCGGGGTGGCGTCGTTCTCGCTGCTGCAGTCGATGGTGAGCCCGGTGCTGCCGACGATCGCGACGGCGCTGGACACCGACCAGGCGACGGTGACGTGGGTGCTGACGGCGTACCTGGTCTCCGCGTCGGTCTTCACCCCGATCGTCGGCCGGGTCGGCGACAAGGTCGGCAAGGAGCGGATGCTGGTGGTCGCGCTGGCGGCGCTGGCCGTCGGCTCGCTGCTCGCCGCGGTCGCGACCAGCATCGGCGTGCTGATCGTGGCCCGCGTCATCCAGGGCGTCGGCGGCGGCGTGCTGCCGCTGACGTTCGGCATCGTCCGCGACGAGTTCCCGCGCGAGAGGGTCGCCGGCGCCATCGGTACGGCGGCCGCGCTGCTCGCCGTGGGCGGCGGCGTCGGCCTCGTGATCGCCGGGCCGGTGGTGGAGGCGCTGAGCTGGCACTGGCTGTTCTGGATCCCGATGGGCATGACGACGGCGGCCGCGCTCGCCGCCGCGCTCTGGGTGCCCGAGTCGCCGGAGCGGGCGCCCGGCCGGATCAACGTCGGCACCGCGCTGCTGCTCTCGGCCTGGCTGGTCGCCCTGCTGCTCGGCGTCAGCCAGGGCCACGTGTGGGGCTGGGGCTCGGCCCGGGTGATCGGCCTGTTCGTCGCCGCTGCCGTCCTGCTGCCGGTCTGGGTGCTCGCCGAGGCCCGCAGCGCCGAGCCGCTGGTCGACATGGAGATGATGCGGATCCCGACCGTGTGGACGGTCAACCTCGTGGCCCTGCTGTTCGGCTTCGGGATGTACTCGATGTTCGCGTTCCTGCCGCAGTTCCTGCAGACGCCGGAGGCGTCCGGCTACGGCTTCGGCGCGAGCGTCACCGAGTCCGGCCTGCTGCTGCTCCCGCAGACCGCGGCCACGTTCGTCGCGGGCATCCTGGCGGGCCGGCTGGCGAGTCGCTTGGGCTCCAAGCCGATCCTCGCCCTCGGCGCCGCGCTGACCGCCCTCGGGACGCTGGGGCTCGCGGTCGCGCGCGACGACCTCTGGCTGGTGCTCGTCGAGACCACCGTGCTCGGCCTCGCGTTCGGCCTCGCCTTCGCCGCGATGTCGAACCTCGTCGTCGACGCGGTCCCGCAGTCCCAGACCGGCGTCGCCAGCGGCATGAACACCAACATCCGCACCGTCGGCGGCGCGATCGGGTCGGCCGTGCTCGCGAGCGTCGTCACCGCACAGGTCCAGCCGAACGGGTTCCCGGTCGAGTCCGGCTACACCGCCGCCTTCGTGCTCCTCACCGCCACCTCGGGCGCCGCCGCCGTGGTCGCGGTCCTCGTCCCCGTCGTGCGCGCCCGCACCCACGTCGTGCCGGGCCCGCAGGCCGAGGCCGAGGCCCTCGCCGGAGCCTGACGCCTCGGGAGGATTCGGCTACCTGGTCCGCACGTACCTCGTCCACGCGATCGCGCCCCACCCGATCGCGTTCTGGGCCCGGACGCCGACCCGCAGGCGCTTCCCCGCCGGCAGCCCCGTGATCGTCTTGCGCAGCGCGTCCGGGCCGAGCGCGATCGTGCGGCCCCGCACGGTGAGGCGGTACGCCGTCACCGGGTTGCCCCGCCCGGCGGCGGCCGCCCATCTGACGGTGACGCGCTTGACCCCCGGCTTGACCGAGGAGATCGTCGGGGCCGTCGGCACCAGCTCGGGCTCCGGGTCGGGCGCGGGCGGCGCGATCTCGATCGCGAGCACCTCGCCCGCGAGGCGCAGCGGCAGCTCGGTCGCCGTGCGCCGGGCGACCGGCTCGGCCGACGTACTCGGCCGGTAGACGGTGAACGCCCTCGGCGAGTCGAAGCTCAGCGTGGCGTCGGCCGGCTCGACCGGGATCGGCTGCTGGGTCACCGGATCGAAGATCGAGACGTCGCGCCAGAGCAGCAGCACGAACCGGCCGTCCCGCTTCTGGGTCAGCAGGTAGCGCGTGTCGGCCGGCAGCCCGGTCGCGGCGATCGACAGCGTGGCCGGGTCGAAGGCCGGCCCGGGATCGGCGAGCAGCGCGAGGAGCCGCTTCATCGCGGTGTAGGCCGGCTTCGGCGAGAGGTCGTAGTTCAGCAGCCCGAAGTTCGCCTCGGGGTTGGTCTGGTCGGGGTCGTCGAAGGAGTCGATGAGCTCGTAGCTGTACATCCGCTGCTCGCCGCGGGCGACGTGCTCGAGCAGCAGCCGCGGCAGGTAGGCGCCGGCGACGTCCTCGGGCACGCCCGGGTTGCTGCCGGTGTTGTTGACCGCGTTGTGGTAGCCGGCCTCGGTGGTCACCAGCGGCTCGTCGGGCAGCGACTCGCGGACCGCCCGGGTGATCCGGGTGATCTCGTTGGAGGGCTGGTAGCCGCCCGGGTACATGTGCGCGTTCGCGATGTCGGCCCAGGGCGACAGGTCGCCGACCTGGGCGTAGTTCCAGCGGAACGCCAGCGCCGGCGACAGCACCGGCAGCTGCTCGGTCGCGGGGTTCGCCTTGGCGGCGGCCCAGAGCCGCTGCTGCCAGTCGAGCACCTGGGGGACCCACTCGGCGGGATCGTCGGGGCCGAACAGGTCCCACTCGTTGGCGCCCTCGATGCTCTCGACCGCGCCCGGCGGCAGCCGGTTCGCGACCACGTCGACGTAGTCCTGCGGGGTGCCGACGCCCGGGCGGCCCATGATCAGGTTGAACCCGATGCCCTGCTCGGCGACCTTCGCGATGGCGGCGTACTGCCGCGGCGCGTCGAGGTAGAGGTCGTCGCGGACGTGGCGGACGCCGAGGTCGGTGAGCGCCCGGAGGACGGCGTCGGTGTCGCGGTAGGGCGTGTCGAGGAAGTTCAGGTGGATGCCGACGCCGTAGCTGTCCACGACGTCGTCGGCCGACATCGCCTCGATCTCGACGGCGGCCGCGCGGGGGCTCGGGCGGTCCGCGGCGGAGGCCCCCGGCGTCGCGGCGAGCGCGAGCGCGACGGCCACCGCGGCCGCGAGCGGAGCCCGACTAGTCCTCCCCATGCGTCGCATAACGGACGGCTCCCGTTCTTCGTTACGGGCGCATGGCGGGGACGGGGCGCTTCGACTACCTGGACGGGATCCGTGCGGTCGCGATCGCGGTCGTGCTCGCGCTGCACTGGTTCAGCTGGTACGTGCCGCTCTTCCACGGCGGCGTCATCGGCGTCGACCTGTTCTTCGTGCTCAGCGGCTTCATCATCACCACGATGCTGTGGCGCGGCTCCGGCGGGTACGCCGCGTTCCTGCGCCGCCGCGTGGTCCGGCTCTACCCCGCGCTGCTCGGGCTCGTGGCCGGCTCGATCCTGCTGTACGCCGTGGTCCCGTCGGCCCCGCTCGACCCGGTCGAGGTCGCCCGCCGCGGCCTCCTCGTGCTCACCCAGACCTCCTCGGTCTGGGCGGCCGGCCAGGACGGCAGCCTGTGGCTGCCCGCCCTCCAGCCGTTCGGCCAGACCTGGTCCCTGGCGGTCGAGTGGTACTTCTACCTGCTCTGGCCGGTCTTCGTGATCGCCGCGCGGCGCCGCGGCTGGACCGCCCGCCGGCTGGCGCGGGTCTCGCTCGCCGTCGCCGCGGTGGCGTACGCCGGATCGCTCGTCCTCGGCGCGTTCTGGTTCTACTTCGGGCCGACCGCGCGGTCCGCCGAGCTGCTCGTCGGCGGCGCACTGGCGCTGTACTACCTCTCCGACGGCCACCCCGCCCCCGGTCAGCGGCCCTCCACGGTGCCGGCCGTCCTCGCGCTGACCGCCGTCGCGGCGTACTCCCTGCTCGGCCCGGACGGCGCGAGCCCCGTCTACCGCTACCTCGGCGTGCCGGTCGCGGTGCTCGCCGCCGTGGTGCTGATCCACACCGGCTACCGCGACCGGGGCGGCCCCGTGCACCGGCTGCTCGGCCACCCCTGGGTCGCCGCCGTGGGCCGGCACAGCTACAGCCTCTACCTCTGGCACATCGTGCCGTTCCTACTGCTCGCAGACGCCGCCGCACCGAAGCTCCTCCTCGGCCCGCTCGCGGTCGCGATGGCGGTCGCGCTGACCGCGCTCAGCTACCACTACCTGGAGCGACCGTTCCTCCGCACCCGCAGCGACGTGCTCACACCGCCCGAGCCGAGCCCTTCACGGCGATGGGCGACTCCCCCGCTTCGCCAAGGACCCTAGCCAGCAGCCTGGGTAGCTGCTGATCGACCAGGAACCCGGTCACGCCACCACGCGTTGACGGCGGGCCGCGGTGTCGAGCGCAGCGAACTCCAACACAGCGAGGATGTCGTCGCGCTCGAGCTCGTCGTAGTCGGCGAGGATCTCCTCGCAGGTCATGCCGGACGCGAGCAGCTCCAGGACGTCCTGCACCCGAAGCCGCATCCCGCGGATGGTGGGCGCGCCGTGACAGACCAGCGGATCGACCGTGATCCGGTCCAGACGCCTGCCAGCCTGGCTCATGCTCGAAGCCTACGTCATGGCGCCGCCCGGACGCGCCGCAATCCGCCGTTGAGCACTCCCCTTTGAAGCCCAGGGACGATCCGCTGTGGCGCTACCGTCCGTCCATGAGGATGCCGATGGAGCGGCGGTCGAAGCGGCTCGCTGGCCGTCGCCGCGGTGGCGTACGCCGGATCGCTCGTCTCGGCGCGTTCTGGTTCTACCTTCGGCCCGACCGCCCGGTGGGTGAGGTCAGCAGGCAATGTATAGTCACCGCATGCTGACCATTGCTTCGCGGGCGGAGGTCATGAACCGGCTCGGCCGCGCCATGGCCGACCCGACCCGCTCCCGCATCCTGCTGGAGCTGCTCGACGAACCGGGCTATCCCGCACGCCTCGCAGACGCGCTCGACCTGACCCGCACCAACGTGTCCAACCACCTGGCCTGCCTGCGCGGCTGCGGCCTGGTGGTGGCCACTCCCGAGGGTCGCCAGACCCGCTACGAGATCGCCGACCCGCACCTGACGAAGGCGATCACGCTCCTCGTCGACACGGTGCTGGCCTACGACGACGGCACCCCGTGCGCCCAACCCGACTGCGGCGTCCCGATGTGCTGCGACACCTCTACCGACCGCATCTCGGAAGGATCACGATGAGCGACGAGTGCTGCGGCGCCGACGAGCCGCGCAGGAGGAAGGCGAAGGACGGCGCGGCCCGCCGCATGCTCACTCTCACCCCGGCCACCACCCCAGTTGCCGCTCCGGAGACCGAGGGGCGTCAGGACGCGTGCTGCGCATCCGACGGCCCGGTACGCGCGGCGGCCCCCGTGGACGAGGGCGACGCCTGCTGCGGGCCCGACGAGGGCGGGCACGCCCACGACGACCTCGCCGTCCGGCCGCCGCTGTGGCGCGACCCCGCGATGCTGCCCTCGGCGATCTCGGGGGTGGCGCTGCTGCTCGGGTACGCACTGGGCTGGGCCGGGCTGCCGACCGCCGGGCTGGTCGCCCACTGGGTGGCGCTGCTGGTCGGTGCGTGGACGTTCGTCCCGGGCGCGCTGCGGCGCCTGGCCCGCGGTCGTCTCGGTGTCGGCCTGCTGATGACCATCGGCGCCGTCGGCGGGGTCCTGCTGGGCTACGTCGGCGAGGCCGCCGCGCTCGCCTTCCTGTTCTCGCTGGCCGAGTCGCTCGAGCACCGGGCGCTCGACCGGGCGAAGGAGGGCCTGCGCGGGCTGCTCTCCCTGATCCCCGACACCGTCCGGGTCGCACGTCCCGACGGCGACCAGACGATCCCGGCGGCCGACGTACGACGCTCCGACGTCCTGGTCGTCGTCGCGGGTGAGCGCATCGCCACCGACGGCATCGTGACCGAGGGACGCTCCAGCCTGGACACGTCCGCGGTCACCGGCGAGTCGATCCCGGTCGCGGTCGGTCCGGGCGACCGGGTCCTCGCGGGGTCGGTCAACGGATCCGCCGCCCTGCGCGTCGAGGCGACCGCCGACGGTAGCGACAACTCGCTGACGCAGATCGTCGCGCTGGTCGAGCAGGCACACGCCCGCAAGGGCGAGCGGGCCCGGCTGGCCGACAAGATCGCCCGCCCGCTCGTGCCGACGGTGCTCATGATCTCCGTGCTCGTCGCGGTCGTCGGGTCGCTGCTGGGCGACCCCGACGTGTGGATCGTGCGGGCCCTGGTCCTGCTGGTCGCCGCCTCGCCGTGCGCCCTGGCCATCGCCGTGCCGGTCACCGTGATCAGCGCGATCGGCGCGGCCTCGAAGTTCGGCGTCGTCGTCAAGTCCGGGCAGGCCTTCGAGGAGTTCGGCACGATCCGCACGGTCGTGTTCGACAAGACCGGGACCCTGACCCGCAACGAGCCGCAGGTGGTCCACGTCGCGGCCGCAGCCGGCGCCACCGAGGACGAGGTCCTCGCTCTCGCCGCAGCCCTCGAGGCCAGCAGCAGCCACCCGTTGGCCGACGCCATCACCGCAGCCGCTCCCGGGGCGGCCTCCCGCGTCGCCGTCGCCGACGTCACCGAGGGAGCCGGGCACGGGCTGACCGGTCAGGTCGACGGACGCCGCGTCCGCGTCGGCAACGTGCGGTGGCTCGACCCGCAGGACCTCACCGGCCGTGCCGATGCCATGGCGGGCGAAGGCATGACCGTCGTCGTCGTCGAGGCCGACGACCGCGTGCTCGGGCTGATCGGCGTGCGCGACGAGCTGCGCCCGGAGGCCGCCGAGACGATCGCGATGCTGCACGAGCGTGGCATCCGCACGGTGATGCTCACCGGCGACAACGCCCGGACGGCACACGCGCTCGCGGCCGAGGCCGGCATCACCGACGTACGGGCCGAGCAGCTGCCCAGCGACAAGGCCGCGGCCATCGCCGCCCTCGTCGCCGAGGGCCCGACCGCGATGGTGGGCGACGGCATCAACGACGCGCCGGCGCTGGCCACCGCCACGGTCGGCATCGCGATGGGCCTGAAGGGCTCGGATGCGGCCATCGAGTCCGCCGACATCGCCTTCACCGGCACCGACCTGCGCCTGATCCCCGGCGCCCTCGCCCACGCCCGCCGCGGCCGCCGGATCATGACGGCCAACGTCGGCCTGGCGCTCCTGCTCCTCGTCGCGCTGTTCCCGCTCGCACTGCTCGGCATCCTCGGGCTCGCGACGATCGTGCTGGTCCACGAGATCGCCGAGGTCGTCATCATCCTCAACGGCGTACGCGCGGCCCGCCGGCCGGACATCGCGCACACGGTGGGCGCGGCGGCCACGACCCGGGAGCGTGAACTGGTCCACTCCTCCAGCTGAGTACCGCAGCAGGTCGCGGTCGTAGGTCGCCCGGTCGGGCACGAGGAAGGCGATCGGCTGGTCGGCCAGCAGGAAGTCCGCCCACACAGTCGCAGACGTTCTACCTCTTGGTGGCGATGCGGTAGGTGGTGGCGGGCGATCGGTCGTCGCTCACCACCGCCGTTCCGCCGACCGTACCCGCGGGAACGGTGACGCTTGCGACGAAGCCAACGTCGTCCTTCTCCACTCGGGGAATGAACTCGCCGAGATGGATGCGCCTGCCGTCCGGAAGGGTCACCGTCAGGTTCACAGAGCCTAGGGAAGTGCTGATCAATGCGGGTGGATGCCAGCGTCGTCCAGGTCGTGCGATGGCGAGGCGCCGGAGCGTGGGCAGACTGGGCGTCTTTCGAGCGACGGCAACGAAGCCAGCGTGCGTGCCTGGGCGGCGTCTGGCGCCGCCCTTGAATTGATCAGTGCTTCCCTAGGGGTTCAGGCTCGCTGCGCTCCCCCGTGTCGTTGCAGGTCGAGGCGTAGCCGTGCCCGTAGATCTCGACGGTTCCGCCAGGGCTGACGGTCACGCGTGGGTCCGCAGACAGGCTGTCGGGCGGTTTGCCCGACGGGTCGTTATCGAGCCAAGGTCCAGAGCAGCCAGCCCCCGAGTCGGGGTTGTCGTTCGCCGAACTGGTGCCGCAGCCAGACAGGATGAGCAACGCTCCCGCAGATGGGCACCCAGCGGTTCGATCAAGCCGGGTCGGCCGGGCCCTGCCGACCACACCGTCGTCCCCGCGACGGCGTTGCCGTCACCGTCGTACGCGACCAGACAGCGAGCCCGCCGGTACGCCGAGGAGGCCGCCATCGTGCGCCAGCGATCCACAGTGAGCGTGGAGTTCGGGAACGATGCCCGCCCGACCGCGACCCGGTCCCGCACGAGGCGGTCGTCGACGTGGTCCGCGTCGAGCGCTTCGACCCGGAGGCCACGGTCCTGCACCAGGCTGGCCTCCACCGGGTTGGCCAGGTCGCGACGCAGCGGAGTCCAAGCCTCGTCGGGCACCCAGCCGCTGCGACGGAGGAGAGCTCGGAAGGCGGCGCCGAACCGGGCCTCCACGGATCCCCTATCGGCCGGCAGCACGCCCCGCTCCGGATCTGACAGATCGGCCAGAAGCTGAGCGGCGAACACCTCGTCCTCGTCGACGGTCGGCGCGATCGCCATCCGGATCAACCCGTCCTCGCGGTCCACTGTGCCGGCGGCCAGGATCTGCCCATCACGACGCCACACGCGAACCGTCGCGGCCAGCGCCGGCGTGCCGAACCTCCAGGCCCAGCCGAGGTCGCCTGGATGGAGCTGGACCGGCGCACCCTCCGCCTGCCAGAGCGCCACTGCCTCGACGATCTCATCCAACAAGGCGGGCGATCCGGACTGGAGCGTGATCGACATGCGCCGATCAAACCACCCTCTTCCAGCCAGGGCGTGTCTCCCAGATGTCTCGCACATCGCGCCAAGGCCGGAGCCACCGGATGGGCGCCGACCCCGGTGTGTTGAGGATCGGCGATCTCTCGGTGGCGTCCGACCGTCAGGTCCGGTCGTGAAGGGTGATCTGGTAGCCGTCGGGGTCCGCGAATGCGAAGGTCCGTCCGAAGGGGCCGTCGAAGGGTTCGGTGACGATGGCGTGGTCGTCGGCGGCGAGAGCGTCGTGGATGGATTGGACGTCAGTGGCGTGGAGCCAGATCGCGGCGCCGATGCCGGGCTGGGTGACGGATGTGAAGTCGGTGCCGGGGATGATGTCGCGGAGCGCGAACGCGATGGGCTTCGTCTCGAAGACGACGGCATGCGGAGGCCCGGCTGGCGAGCGGACGAGGCCGAGATACTGCTCGTAGAACGCCTGCGAGGCGTCCAGGTCGCGCACCTGGAGGGAGATGAAGTCGGGGCCGGTGACAGGCATGGCACTCCTTTTTAGGCTCTTGTGACGCATCCGTGGGTGGTTGAGCGCGCCTTGGAGTGAGAACACGCCGTTCCTGTCTAG